>NZ_JBEXVE010000018.1:0-188071 GCF_040629205.1 Streptomyces sp. NPDC005962
CCAACACCAAGCTCGCCTCAGTCACTACAAACGGCGTGGCCACAGCCCCTGAAAACTGCCCAGCAATCAGAACAAGCACCGTTGCAGTACTAGGGCATCCCGTCACCGAACCAGTCCGCCGCGCGATCCGGGCCCTGCCCCGGCGGGTCTGGCACCCGGCCCTGGAACAGGACGGCACCCTGCGCGGTTCAGCCGAGGTCGCCGAGCTGACCGGCATGGGTGACCTGACCGGATATCCCGACGGCACCCGGATCGTCGTCCGCCGCGGGCGACTGCACCCCGAGGTTCAGCTCTCCCTGTTCGGCCTCGACGAGGGCGTGCGCCATCAGGTATTCCTCACCGACACCCCTACGGCGAAGGCTCCATGCAGCATCTGGAGATCCGCCACCGCGCCTACGCCCGGGTCGAAGGCCGCACCCGCTGCGGCTGCTATGACTCAGATCACTCCTCCAGGGGTAGCCAGTGACGTCACTAAGTGCCATGATGGCAGTTAGTGTCACTCGGGCGCGGGGGCAGCATGCCGATCAAGGCGCGTTGCAAGCCGCAGAGGCACCACGCACCGGATCCCGGGTGCCCTACCTGATGAACAGTGCAGCGCGCAGAAGGAGAATTCATGAAGTCGTGGCGTTCCCGCATCACCGCCGGCCTCGTCGTCGGTGCCGCAGCGATCGCAATCCCGCTGACCGCCACCAGTGCTGTCGCCAGCCCCCCGCCCGGCAGCGGCTGGCACGTGGCTGGTGGTATGACGTATGACTCGAAGGGGCAGTGCGAGGCTGAGGAGCTGTCGAACGCCCAGCACAACGGGTATGACGAGGTGTGGTGCGACGGTCCGGGTGGTCGCGCCGAGTACACCGTCTGGGTGCGCTGACCACTTCCCAAGGCGCAGAACAGTCGGCCGCCCTGGCGCGCTGCGCCGGGGCGGCCCGGCTTCCCGATGTCTCACCAACCGCCCCGGTCCATCTACTGCCGCTTGGGCCGCAGGCCCGTGGGTGGGAGGTGCCCCGGCCGGCGAGCAGCGCTGATCCTCGTCACCGAGCGGTACCAGTACCACGAGCCGGTCTCGCCGGTCCTCCAAAAGGACCGGCGAGACCGGCTCGCGTCGTCGAGTCACCGGACAGGGCGTAGCGCCGTCGTCAGGGCTCCTGCTGCCAGGGCAGGTATCCCGACCCGTCGTACCGTCCGCGGCGTGTCGTGGTCGCTCAGGTGGTGACGGGATCTCCCACGGCTCCACCGGTGGCCGTGCGTACCGCTCGTGCGATCCGGGCGGGCGCGTCGGCGAAGTCCCGGGGATCGGTGCCCTCCAGGATGGCGGCGCCGATGTGCTCATTGAGGACCCGCAGCGCGGCCGAGGCCGCAGCGGCGTGCACGCGTATGTCGAGGTCCTCGGCCGGAAGTCCGAGTCGCCCCGCGATGATCTCGGCCATCTCGCGCTCTACTTGGTCGCATGCCATCAGCCAGGCCGTACGGATGGCCGGCTCCGTGTCGGCCAGCCGGATCATCTTGATCGCGAGCTCGGTGTCCATCCGCTCCACGTCACTGGCCTCACGACCGAACTTGTTGCTCTCCGCGGCGAAGTGCACCTCCAGCGAGAGCTGCGGAGGCCAGCTGCGCAGCGTGGCCATCTCCCACTCCACGCCCCGCATCACGATGGGCTCGGCGCAGCTCTCCTTGCTGCGGAAGTGGCGCCAGATGGTGCGCGTCGACAGGCCCACGGCCTCGGCGATCTGGTCTCCGCTGGTCGCGTCGACGCCCTGCGCCCAGAAGAGCCGGGATGCTTCCCGTGAGACATCCAGACGCAGGCGGTGGCGCCGCTGATCACTCATGCCGCCACGTCCCTTGGTCGGTGCCGTACCGGCCATCCCCTTACTCCTTGCTCCCGACTGCAGGTGAAAGGATGGCATTTAGTGACGCCAATGACCAGCCAGTGAATACGACGGAGCTGGTCCTCACGACGGGTCTTGCTCGACGGCTCCGGTGTCCATGGCGGGGGCGGGGTCCACACCACGGGGGCCGCGAAGCTGCGGGCCGGCCTGCCGTCCGACCGGCCCGTCGCCGGGAAGCCCGCGGGTGGGTAGTACGGGACCGACCACGACGTGGGCGTCACCCGGCCCCGGGGCGCTCTCCCTCGTCGGCATGGCCGTACGGACTACCAAGGCCCGCGGGGCGCTCCCTCATCGTCGGCCGTCCTGACGACCGAGAGCGAACCCTAGGGTGTGCCATCTCATGAGGTTGATGGCGTGGTGTCTGGTACCTGTACCTCCCGGCGCACCCGACTCCGGCGCAGTGCAAAGCACTTGAGCTCGTCGGGGGTGCACCCGAGGCACCGGAGGAAGAGCCCTTCGCGCAGGGGCCTCTCACCGTGGGAGGGTGGTGGTGACCATGAGCCCGCCGCGTTCCCGGGGGGCCGCGGTCACATCGCCGTCGTGGGAGCGCGCGATGGCTCGTACGATCGCCAGGCCGAGGCCCGAGCCCCGCTCGGAGTCGATGCGGTCCGCTCCCAGGCGGCGGAAGGGCTGGAACAGCGCCTCGATGTCCTGGCGGGCGACCACGGGGCCGGTGTTCTCGACCGTGAGGGTTGCGGCGCCGTGCGGGGTGGTGCGGGTGGTGAGGCGGACCCAGCCGTTCGGTTCGTTGTAGCGGATGGCGTTCTCGAGCAGGTTGTGGATGATGCGCTCCAGCATCACGGCGTTGCCCGAGGTGGCGGCGGGCCTGGTGTCGAGCCGGAGGCCGATACCTGCTTCGGCTGCCTGTGACTGGTGCAACTCGGCGGTGTGACGGGCGAGTTCGGCGAGGTCGACGGGTGTCCGGTTGGCGACCTCTGTCTCGCCCTTGGCCAGCGCGAGGAGGCCGTTGATCAGTCTTTCGTTGCGTTCGTTGACGGCGAGTAGTGAGGTGCCGAGGCGTTTGGTGTCTTCGGTTGCGGTCTTGCGGCGCAGGGCCACCTCGATGAGGGTCCGGTTGATGGCGAGGGGCGTGCGCAGTTCGTGGGAGGCGTCCGCGATGAAGCGCTGCTGGTCCTGGAAGGACTTCTCCAGGCGCCCCATCATCGAGTCGAAGGTGTCGGCGAGCTCGGTGACCTCGTCGCGGGGGCCGGTGAAGGCCAGCCGCTCACTGAGGTCGCCGCGGGAGGTGATGCGGCGCGCGGTCTGGGAGATGCGGTTGAGGGGACGCAGCACGCGGCCGGCCATCAGGTAGCCGAACAGCGTGGCGACGACGGTGAGCACGCCCAGGGCGAGGGCGCCTTGGCGGAGCAGAGACTGCAGGGTCGCGGCCCGGTAGCGGTCCTGGAGTTCGCGTAGCTCGGGACTGCCGGCCAGTCCGGCGGCGGGTTCCGACGGGAGGTTGTGGGTGGACGCTTCGGGTACCGGGGCGATCCCGCCCTCCTTGGTGATCTGCAGGGCCACGCCGTCGAACCGGTCGGTCAGTCCCGCGTCGAGCAGCAGATAGGTCACGCCGAGCAGGATCACGCCGCAGGCCGTGAACAGGGCGCCGTACAGGAGCGTGAGCCGGACGCGGATGGGGAGACGCGGCAGCCGCGAGGTGAGCCTCATGGGATCTGGTACCCCGAGCCCGGGACGGTCTGGATGACCGGCGGCGGCCCGAGTTTCTTGCGCAGTTTCATCACGGTCACGCGGACGACGTTGGTGAACGGATCGATGTGCTCGTCCCAGGCCCGCTCCAGGAGTTCCTCGGCCGAGACGACCGCGCCGTCCGCCCGCAGTAGTTCCAGCAGGACGGCGAATTCCTTGCGTGCGAGGGATACGTAGTGGCCGTCGCGGTAGACCTCGCGGCGGGCCGTCTCCACGCGCAGGCCGGCCCGTTCGTAGGTGGGCGGGCCCGCGGGCTGGGCGCGGCGGGCCAGGGCGTGGACGCGGGCGACGAGCTCCTCGAAGGCGAAGGGTTTGGTGAGGTAGTCGTCGGCTCCGATGGCGAGGCCCTCGATGCGGGAGGGCACATCGGAGGCGGCGGTGACCATGAGGATGCGGGTGCGGCCGCCGGATTCGACGACGGCCCGGCACACCTCGTCGCCGTGTACGACGGGCAGATCGCGGTCCAGGAGGAGCACGTCGTAGTCGTTCACGGTAAGGCGTTCCAGAGCGGAATCCCCGTCGTGCACGACGTCGACGGCGAACGCCTCCTCACGCAGCCCCTCGGCGACGGCGTCGGCCAGCATCCGCTCGTCCTCGGCGATCAGCACTCTCATGATCCCCAGAGTGCCAGAGGCCGGGATAACCAGGACGTAACCGCCTGCGGTTACGGAGGGGATACCGGGCCCCGCCTCTACTGGTCCCCGATGCCGGGAGAGACCCGGCATAGAAGGGACTGCCGAGCGCATGCGTACCATTTCGCGCACCAACTGGGGGCTGCTGGCAGCCATACCGCTGCTGAGCCTGAGCCTGGCCGCCTGCGGGGGCGGCACCGGCGGGAACGACGACGTCGCGTCGGCCGGCGGCGACAAGAAGGGGGGCGGGCAGCAGCTCACGCCCGCGGAGAAGACCAAGAAGTACAACGCCTGCCTGGCCGAGCGGGGTGTGGCGCCGGGGAGCGGGAAGGCCGGCGAGGACGCGCCCAAGCAGACCGCGTCGCCCGAGGAGGTGCAGGCCGCGCTCGCGGCGTGCAAGCAGTTCGCGCCCACCGCGCAGGACATGCAGAAGGCACCGAAACCTGACGCAAAGCAGCTTGAGCAGGCGCGCAAATACGTCAAGTGCCTGCGGGCCAACGGCTATAACGCCCCGGATCCCGACCCGGAGACAGGCGGCATACCGCTCGACCAGGACGCGAGCAACATGGACAAGCTGCAGGCGGCCGCCGAGAAGTGCAAGGCCGTCAACCCCGCAGCCCAGCGGTGACGGGCGAGACCGACATGACGCGCACACCCGAATCCACCGACGATGAGACGACCCGGACGCACCAGTTTCCCCCTCAAACGGACCTGGCAAAGGATCCGTCAGGGGCCTCGGCGGGCAGGTCACCAGACGGCCCGCAGTACGCCCCACCGCGTCGCCGCCGCGCCCGCACCACCGCCGCACTGATCGCCCTCGCGGTCGTCCTCAGCGGGGCCGGCGTGGCGGCGTACGGCTTCGGCGGCGGCAACGGCGAGAAGTCCGAAAAGGGCAGCGGTCTGCCGCCGGCGACCGCACTGGTGACCCGCTCCGACCTCGCCCAGCAGGACACCGTCACCGGCAGCCTCGGCTACGGCGACAAGCAGCCCCTGACCAGCGGCGCGTCGGGCACCGTGACCTGGCTGCCGAAGCTCGGTGCCACCATCAAGCAGGGCCAGAACGCGCTCAAGGCCGACGGGCGGCCCATCCCCCTCATCTACGGCGACACACCTCTCTACCGCGAACTGCGCGCCGGCACGAAAGGCCCCGACGTCGCCGAGGTGGAACGGGCCCTGGCCGCCCTCGGCTACACCGGCTTCACCGCCGACGAGGAGTACTCCGACCAGACCGCGGCGGCCGTCAAGCGCTGGCAGAAGCACCTCGGAGTGCCACAGACGGGCACGGTCAAGCCCGCGGACCTGGTCGTTGCCGACGGTGAGATACGCGTCACCGGCCAGGAGGTGAAGAAGGGCCAGAAACTCCAGCCCGGCTCACCCGTGCTGACGTACACCGGCACCAGCCAGCTTGTCGCCATCGACCTCGACGCGAAGAAGCAGAAACTCGTCCGCCGTGGCGACAAGGTCACCGTCGTCCTGCCCGACGGTGCACACGCGGCCGGGACCATCACCTCCGTCGGCAAGGTCGCCAGCACTGAAGGCGGGGACGGCGCTCCGGGAGAAGGCGACGGCAAGACCGTCATCAAGGTCACCGTCCAGATCGACAAGAAGGACAGGGGCAAGCTCGGCAGCTACGACGGCGCGCCCGTCGATGTGGAGATCACCTCCGCGGAGAAGAAGAACGTGCTGACCGTGCCCATCTCCGCGCTCCTCGCGCTGTCGGAGGGCGGCTACGGCGTCCAGGTCGTCAAAAGCTCCGTCAGCAGCACGGTCGCGGTGGAGACCGGCATGTTCGCGAACGGCCGGGTCGAGATCACCGGCGCCAGCCTGAAGGCGGGCGACAAGGTCGGGGTGCCGCGATGAACCACAACGTCATACGCCTCGACCACATCACCCGCTCGTACGCCGGCGGCGTCACCGCCCTCGACGGCGTCTCGCTCGACATCCGCCGCGGCGAGCTGGTCGCCATCGTCGGGCCCTCCGGGTCGGGCAAGTCGACCCTGCTCAACATGATCGGCAGCCTGGACCGGCCCAGCAGCGGCACCGTCACCGTCGACGGCCACGACATCGCCGGCCTGGGCGACCGGGAGCTGTCCGCGCTGCGCGCGCTCAGCATCGGCTTCATCTTCCAGCACTTCCACCTCACCGCGGGCGTATGGGCCCTCGACAACGTCGCCGAGGGCCTGCTGTACGCGGGCATCCCGCTCGCGGAACGCCGCCGCGCGGCCCGCACCGCCCTGGAGCGGGTCGGCCTGGGCCACCGGGTGTACCACCGGCCGCACGAGCTGTCCGGCGGGGAGAAGCAGCGCGTCGCGATCGCCCGCGCCCTGGTCGGCGGGCCGGGCCTGCTCCTCGCGGACGAGCCGACCGGCGCCCTGGACTCCCACTCCGGCACCACCGTGATGAACCTGCTGCGCGCCCTGAACGCCGACGGCACCACCGTCGTGATCATCACCCATGACCGGGAGATCGCGGCCTCGCTGCCCCGCCAGGTCCACGTTCGCGACGGGCGCATCGTGCACGACTCCGCCCAGAACGCCCAGGGCGACGTTCAGGCGGTGTCCGCGTGCTGAAGGTCTCCCGCATGAGCACCCGCGACGTCGTACGCGTCGGCGCCTCCGGGCTGCGCGCCCGCCCGCTGCGGGTCTTCCTCTCCGCGCTCGGCATCGCCATCGGCATCGCGGCGATGATCGGCGTGGTGGGCATCTCCACCTCCAGCCACGCCGAACTGCAGCGCACTCTCGACCGCCTGGGCACCAACCTCCTCACCGCGTCCCCCGGCCGAACCTTCACCGGCGGCGAGGCCAAACTCCCCGAGCGTTCCATCGACATGGCGGGCCGGATCGCCCCGGTCGAGTCCGCAACCGGCACCGGCAAGGTGACGGCGTACGTCTATCGCAACGACCACATCCCGGCCGCCGAGACCGGCAGCATCAACGTCAAGGCCGCCCGCCTCGACCTCCTGGACACCGTCGGCGGCTCTCTCGCCCGCGGCAACTGGCTCAACGCCGCCACCGCCAAGTACCCGGCCGTCGTACTCGGCAGCGGCGCCGCCGACCGCCTGGGTATCGGGGAAGTCGGCCCGGACATCCGGGTCTGGCTCGGCGGTCAGTGGTTCAGCGTGGTCGGCATCCTCGACGAGGCGCTCCTGGCACCCGAGCTGAACGACAGCGCGCTCGTCGGCTGGGACGCCGCCAAGCGGTACCTGGGCTTCGACGGACACCCCACGACAATCTACGTCCGCACCGCAGACAGCGCGGTCACGTCCGTACGTGACGTCCTCGCCGCCACCGTCAACCCCGAGGCTCCCACCGAAGTGACCATCAGCCGCCCCTCGGACGCCCTCGCCGCCAAGGGCGCCACCGACAAAGCCTTTACGGGCCTGATGCTCGGCCTCGGCGGCGTTGCGCTCCTTGTCGGCGGGGTCGGCGTGGCCAACACCATGGTCATCTCCGTCCTGGAACGGCGCGCCGAGATCGGCCTGCGCCGCGCCCTCGGCGCACGGCGAGGCGACATCCGCACCCAATTCCTCGCGGAATCCCAGTTGTTGGCAGGACTCGGCGGGATCGCCGGAGTCGTCATCGGGGTGGGCGTCACCACGGCGTACGCCGTCGGGCAGGGCTGGCCGGCAGTCGTCCCGGTCTGGGCGATGGCGGGCGGCCTGCTCGCCACCCTTGCCATCGGGGCCCTGGCCGGCCTGTACCCCGCCGTACGGGCGTCCCGGCTGCCCCCGACGGAGGCGCTGTCCGGGGCCTGATCCCAGGCGGGCACGTCCAAGGTCTGGATGCCCGATCGCGTCGTGCCCGTCCCATTCGGAGCTGCTCGATGATCCTGCTCGATACGAACGGAGGCCCGCGTGCCGCAGCATGAGCTGCGGCACGCGGTGGGGTCATGATTGTGCACGCGAACGCGCCCCTCACCCCGGAAGGGCGTCTCCGGTTGTGGCTACGCGTCGACGCTGGACGCCCCATCGCGCACATCGCGGCGGAAGCCGGGATCTCGCGTCGCTGCCTGGCGAAGTGGTATGCCCGATGGCGGACACACGGCGAGGACGGCCTGCTCGACCACTCCTCCCGACCGTCTGCCAGCCCTACGCGCACCAGCGAGGGCATCGCCGACCTGGTGGAAGCGCTGCGGCGGCAGATCAAGTACGGGCCTGCCCGGCTCGCCGCAGAACTTGAGCGGCTGCACGTCGTCACCGTGGCGCCGGCCACCGCATCCTCGTGTGTCGCGGCCTAAACGGACTGCGCGACCTCGACCTGCGGGGCGCACCCTTCTCGTCGAGGGCGTCGAGGGCGTCGAGGGCGTCGCGGGAGGCGTGGGGAGCGCGGCAGTCGAGATCGCTGTAGCACAAGGTGCCACCGTGATAGGGACAGTGAACGCAACCACTCCCCACCTCTCTCGGCGCCGTTCCCACCACCTACGGCCCCGGCCTCGCACAGTGCCTCACCGCTCTCGCTCCGCACTGCGTCGACCCGACACTCGACACTGCGGCTCCGGCTCGCTGGTCGACCTCGTCGCGATCACGGGCGACCCGACGCGCGTCGCGACGGTCGCCGACCAAGCAAGCGGGTGGTGCCTGGGCACCCTCCACTGCCCCTGGTCGACCCCTCGGCGACGTCGGCACGGGGTGTGTCGGCGGGGGCCGGGAGGGCGCGGCAGCCGGTGGCGATGGCGCTCTCCTCGGCGAGTCGCTCCGTGCTGGTGGTCGTCTTGAGCGGCTTCTCCTCGATGAACAGGACGGCGATCAGCGCCAGCAGGGCGAACGGGGTGGCCCAGAGGAAGAGTTCGGCGGTGGCGATGCCGTAGGCGTTCTCCACGAGCGCACGCAAGGGGGCGGGCAGGGTCATCACGTCGGGGACACCGTGCCCGGCTCCACCTCCCGGCGTGTCACCTCCCGCCGCTCGGCCGGCGGACAGTTCGGTGGCGACGCGGTGGGCGAGGACCGCCCCGAGGACGCTGGTGCCCACGGTCCCGCCCATGCTGCGCGAGAAGGACAGGACGGAGGTGGCGCTGCCCAGAGTGTCGGCGGGCACGTCGTTCTGCGCGGCGAGGACCAGGTTCTGCATCAGCATGCCGACGCCGGTCCCCAGGACGGCCATGTAGACGCTCAGCAGAACGAAGGGCGTGTGGGATCCGATGGTGGACAGCAGGGCGAGGCCGGCGGTCATGAGGACGGTGCCGGCCACGAGGTACCGCTTCCACCTGCCGGTCGCGCTGATCCGGTGTCCGGCGAACGTGGAGGCGGTGAGCGATCCCAGGATCAGCGGCAGGCTCATCAGACCGGCGGTCGTGGGCGACTTGCCCATGGCCACCTGGAAGAACTGCGAGAGGAAGACGGTGCCGCCGAAGAGGCCGACACCGGCCAGCAGGGAGGCCAGGCTGGTCAGCGCCACGGTGCGGTTACGGAAGATGCTCAGCGGGATGATCGGCTCGGCGGCCCGGGACTCGACCCGGACGGCCGCCGCCAGCAGCAGCGTGCCGCCACCGACCAGGGCGGCCGTCTGCCAGGAGAACCAGTCGAACGTGCTGCCCGCCATCGAGACCCAGATGAGCAGCGCGCTGACACCGGCGACGATCAGGAAGGCACCGAGCCAGTCGATCTTCACATCGCGGCGGACGTGCGGAAGGTGCAGTGTGCGCTGCAGCAGCGCGATGGCAAGGAGAGCGAAGGGCACGCCGATGAAGAAGCACCACCGCCAGCCGAGCCAGGAGGTGTCCACCAGGAGGCCGCCGATCAGCGGGCCGGCCACGGTGGCGCCGGAGTAGACGGCGCCGAAGACGCCGGAGTACCTGCCCAGCTTCCGTGGAGGGATGACGGCCGCCATCACGACCTGCGTCAGTGCCGTGAGTCCGCCTGCCCCCAGGCCCTGCACCACCCGGCTGAAGATCAGCATGCCGACACCTTGGGAGAACCCGGCCACGAGCGAGCCGACCACGAACAGGCCCAGCGATATCTGGAGGAGCAGCTTCTTGCTGTAGAGGTCGGACAGCTTGCCCCACAAGGGAACGGTGGCCGTCATGGCCAGCAGCTCCGCGATGATCACCCAGGTGTACGAGGATTGGCTCGCCCCCAGCTCGGCGGTGATCCGGGGCAGTGCGTTGGCCACCACGGTTCCGGCGAGGATGGCGACGAACAAACCGGCCACCAGTCCGGAAACCGCCTGAAGTACCTGCCGGGGCGGCATCGTCGTCGCTTCCGGCTTCGTCGCGGGTGAACCGTCGGTAGTCACTGAGTCTTCCAATCAAGGGCAGCAGATGGCGTACTCATGGGGCACCGAGCGCTACCTGACGGCGATGCGCCGAGGGATCGGGGTGGCATCCGATCCGGCGCCGGTGGAGCGACCTGCCACCCCGGCCTGTGCCACACCCGGCGAACAGGGCGAACAGGGCGAACAGGGGGTCCGGCAGAGTCGTTGCTCGCTCATCCCAGGTCCGACGCGATTGCTCACCTGCATGGAATCGGCCGTGGCTGCTCCGCGGTGCGGACGCGTGGGCCGGACGGGCCGTGGGGGCCCGTCCGGCACGGACGAGGAGTGGAAGCCGTCGTCAGGTGCGCTTGGCGGGCAGCAGTCCTACGGCCTTCAGCCGCTTGTCGGAAGCCCGGGCGGCCCAGGCGACGGCCAGGAAGCCGACGGCGAGGAGCGGGTAGCCCATGGCGATCTTGGCGAAGCCCAGCGAGCCGACCTTGTCGGCCTGGTAGAGGTACTGCTGGACGGCGAACCGGGCGCCGAAGATGGTAGCCAGCACCAGGGTGGCGATGTCGTAGTAGAGCCGCGAGCGCTTGTCCGCCCGCCAGACGGTGCCCTTGCCGGTCGCCGAGTTCCAGATCAGGCCGGCCAGGGGCCAGCGCAGCACCACGGAGAGGACGAAGGCGACGGCGCCGGCCAGGCTCGCCCAGATGCCGATGAGGAAGAAGTCCTTGGCGGATCCCGTGTACCAGGAGATGCCGGCGGCGATCGCCACGCCGAACACGCCGCCGAGCGCGGGCTGGAGCGACTCCTTGTGCGTCAGCCGCTCCACCGCGATGCCCAAGGCGACGAGGAGGGCGGCGAGGATGCCCACCTTGAGTCCGCCGACGTTGTTGGCGATGACGAACACCACGGCCGGCAGCGCCGAGAAGATGACTCCCTTGGTGCCGCCCGCCTGCTCGAGCGCCGACTTCTTCTTCCGTTGGCCTGCCGTCTGCACGTCGGTCGCCGGCTCCTGGGGCCTGGTGGTCTGCATGGTGATCAGCTCTTCCGGGTTCGTCTGGGGGGCGGGTCCGTGTGTCACTGAATGTCATTCTGGCGGTAAGTGACGCAGGAAGCCACCTCGCGCGCCGTGAGCTGAGTCACATCTCGGTGAGGTCCCTGGTCAGCGAGTCGCCCGTCGTGCAGGTGCGGGTCGTCGGACGCCCGATGTCCGACGGCCCGCGCGAGTGTGCCGCGGACGACGGTGAGGGGCAGGCGCCCGGCGGCGCGCTCAGCCGGATCACCCGCGGCCTTGACACGCAGGGTCCCGCCGTCGAGGTCGGGGGCGAGAAAGCCGGGGGCCTCCTGGACCGAGCAGCGGAGGGGAGATGACCAGCCAGCGGTGTGGTCGGATACCCCTCGCGGACGGTGTCGAGGAAGCCGTGGACGGCTGGGGTGAAGGCGCGCAGACGCAGGGGGCTGGTATTGACGGCGTTGATGCTGATCAGACCCTCGGGGGTGTCCCTCATCGCGCGGGCGAGTTCGACGCGCTGAGTCTGGCCGAGGAAGTACGCTGCCTGGCGTACCTGTGGGGGCCGACTACCACCATGCGCACGGCTTCGGCCACGGTGTGATGAGGGATAGGGACTGGGAGCGGCCGGCCCACCTCGTGCAGACGTGGCTCGCCTCGCGTGCGACAGCATCCGGGTAGCCGTCTGGCGGTCGTTGCGCAGGAGCAGCGACAGCGCCTGGGAGTCCAGAGCCAGGGGCCTGGCCGCGGGCGCCTTCATGCGGCGCTGTCAGCCGATGGGTACAACGTTGGTGCGTCACCGAAAACGCGCGAGGGCACATGTGCCGGTGGTACGTGATGCACTGATGAGCCCGCGGCGCCTCTCGCGGCTACGGTTCGGACCGGAGGCTGATGCTCAGCTTCCGAATCCCAGGCCAACGGCTCAGCACGTTGAACAGATGTGGGACGCGTACCAGGCTGGTCGGCTTGGCACGGTGGTTGCCGCGCTTCCTGCGCTTCCCCGCTATGGCCCGTGGCCATCTGACTCATCTCATACGCGGGTACCAGGCGTTGCATATGTGCACAACGCTATGTGTAGGGGATCTACGCCGTGCCGATCGATGCCCTCCGCGCGGGCCGGGTGGGGTGGGTCCGGTGCTGCGCGGAGAAGCGGTTGCAGGCGGCGGAGGACGTCGAGCTGGGCGGGGTTGTAGAGGTCCTCGATAGCCTTGCCGATCGTCTGCGCGGCGAAGTGCGCGCCGCCCGGGGCGTCGGCGTGGGCGTTCCGCAGCCCGGGGTGCTCCGCGTGGAGCGCGCGGACGTAAGGGGCAGTGCGCTCGGCCAGATCCTGGCGGGTCTGTTCGTCGGCGTCGGCGGGCAGGGCGGCGAACTCCGATGCCAAGGGATAGGTGGGACGGCTTCGCAGCAGCTCGGAGTAGGCCCGCAAACCCTGTGGGCCGAGGATTCGGGTCATGACGACGATGAATGAGCGGTCGACGTCGGACAGTTGCGCTTCTGCGGCGGCCGGGGCGAACTCGGAAGGCAGGTCGGTCGTCGCGGCTTGGCGCAGGATGAGGCCGAGTTCGATGCGAGCCTGTCGGAGTCGTTCGATGGTGGCGGCGAGTTCGGTGTCGAGAGCGAGCAGGGCTTCCTCGGGTTGGTCGTCGGAGTCGCCCATTGCGGCGATCTGGGACAGGGAGAACCCGAGGTCGGTCAGGCGTTTGATGCGCAGCACCCGGATGAGGTGAGCGACGCCGTACTGCTTGTAGCCGTTGGCGCGTCGCTCTGGCTCCTCGAGCAGACCGACCTCGTGGTAATGGCGTACCGCCCGCAGGGTCGTGCCTGCGATCTCGGCGATCTCGCGGGTGCTCCAGGCCATTGATCGTTCCCGTGTTTCGAAAGCGGCTCCGTCGACGCGGCCACGCCGACGGGGAGGGTGTCGCGCTTGAGCCGCCGTGAAGGGAGTGTCAGCGGGCGTGATCAGCGCGCGGAAGCCGAGCGGGTGGACACACTCATGCGCGAGGTGGCTCGGCGCAGGCTTCGGCCAGTACGGCGCCCATCTCCGGGACGAGTCCGGCGACGGGGGTGTGAGTCAGCTCCGTCATCCGGAGCCGCCCGCCGACGGTGACGACACCCAGAACGTGTTCGCCTCGCAACTGGGTGATCTGCGCCGGGCCCCACAGCGCGGTGAGCGCGTTCCCGCTCCGCCGACTCGGGTGCGCGACCCCGAGGTTGGTGATCTGGATGTCGGCCGCGGTGGCGGCGGACATCATCGCCTCGGCGTCGTCGCCGCTCGATGGGGCGTGTTCCGCGAGAGCCGCGGAACCGGCCTTGAGCGCGTTCGGTGTGCGCTGACGGGAGAGCGAGGCGCGGGAGTGACGAGCAAGCGTCCAGAAGTCGTGCGCGTCGTGCGCGTCGCTCCCCGTCCGGGCGCCCGCGAACCGGACCACCACTTCGTCGGGCAGATCGACCGCACGGCGCAGGTCCACCGGGCTCAGGACCCGCACGAACTCGCGCCCTCGTCGGTGGAGTACCACCGTGGCGGCGGCGCAGAGCGCGGCATGCACGGAAGTGCGCTCAAGACGACACCGGCGGACAAGCCGCGTGGTCAGTCCCTGATCCAGGGCGAGAGCGTCGACGTGCGGGGTGCGCCCGGAGAAAGGCGTGAGCTCGCCGACGGCGTTCATGCGCGCGTCCTCCTCCGCGGGCGCGCTGGTCGTCGCGTCGCCGGTGTCCGCCGCCCCGCTGACGTGGGCGAGGAGTTCCTCCTGCGCTTGTGGGACGGTGCCCGGCGGCAGCTCCTCACCGTCCAGGGCCGCCACCAGGTCCAGCAGGGCCCGCAGGCCGCCGACGCCATCGGCGATCTGGTGGGCGAACGTGAGCACGACGGCGCACCCCGACTCCCGTGGGATGAGCGTGGCCCGTGCCAGGGGCCCTGGCGTCGGGGGTATCGGCCGCGTCTGTTCGACGGCGACGACGGATTGCCACGGAGTGCCGTGGGCGGCTACCTCAATGGGGATCGCGCCTTCGGAAACCCGGAACACGGCCTCGGGCGCGCCGTGATCAACCGCGACCCCGAGCAACGGATGTCGATCCTGCAGCGCCGCCAGCGCCGACGCCAGCGTGGTCGCCGATACGTGCCGATCCACCTCGGCGACCAGGGAGAACTGGAGCGGGTTGCGGTGCATGTAGAAGTCGATGGTTCGCTCGCACGCGCCCAGCGTTCGAACGACGTGACCTCGGCTCATGGTCATCCTCGTGTTGTCCCTTCTCGTCCTGGAGGTCGTCCGGCCCGGAGTCGTGGCGTGGGGGCAGGCTGTCTTTCTCAGGGGGTGTGGCCGGGGCAGACCGATCCGGCGGGCTGCTGTCCGCCCAGGTGGCGGGCGAGGAAGCGGTCAGCGGTGCGGAACATGTCGATGGTGTTGTCCGGGTTCACGAAGCCATGGCCCTCGTTGTCCTTGACCAGGTACTCGACCTCGACGCCACGGGCGCGCAGCGCCTCGACCATTTGGTCGGACTCGGCCTTGACGACGCGGGGGTCGTTGCCGCCCTGGACCACCATCAGCGGTGTGCGGATCTCGTCCACCCGGCTGATCGGCGAGCGGGCCCACAGGTTCGCCTCCTGTTCCGGGTCGCTTGGATCGCCGGCGTGGAGGTACCAGTTGTTGATCAGGTGCGGCTTCACGAACTCCGGTACGGTGCGCAGGAAGGCGACGAGGTTGGAGATGCCGCAGAGGTCGACGGCGGCGGCGAAGACGTCGGGGGTGAAGGTGACGCCGACCAGGCTGGCGTAGCCGCCGTAGGAGCCGCCGAAGATCGCGACGCGGTCCCGGTCCGCGTACCCCTTCCGGACGGCCCAGTCGACGGCGTCGATGAGGTCGTCGTGCATCTTCCCGGCCAGCTCCCCGATGCCGGCCTTGACGAACGCCTTGCCGTAGCCGGTCGAGCCGCGGAAGTTGACCTGCAGCACGGCGTAGCCGCGGTTTGCCAGCAACTGCACCACGGGGTAGAACCCCCAGCCATCGCGGTACCACGGTCCGCCGTGCACCAGCAGCACCAGCGGCAGCCCGGCCGGCTCGGCCCTCGTGGGCAGGGTCAGGTACGAGGGGAGGGCCAGTCCGTCGCGTGCGAGGACCGTGACCGGTGTCATGGGGGCGAGGACCTCGGGGTCCAGATGCGGATACGGCCTGAACAGCAGTCGGCTCTCGCCCGTGGAGTGGTCGTAGTAATAGGTGACACCTGGGTCGCGGTCATGGGTGAAGGCGACCACCCACCGCTGCCCGCTCACGTCGGACGACAGGGTGGACAGGTCGCCGTCGGACAGCTTCTCCAGGTTCTCCAGCACCGCGCCGAAGCGCGGGTCCAGCGGGTGGATCACCTGCCGCTCGCCGAGGTAGCGCACCCCGAGCAGCTCTCCGGTCCGCCGGTCGCGGATGAGCGGCGACGGCAGCGACGGGGAAACGGTGGAACGTGTGTCGAGGTCGAAAAACGGGTGGCTGTCGACCGGGGTCTCCTCGCCCGTGACCAGGTCGAGCCTCGCCAGCCGGGTCAGGTCGCTGTCCCGGTTGGAGCCGATCCACGCACCGGTACCGTCCGGGGTGAGCTGGAACGGCTGGACGCCCAGCGGGTAGTCGGCGCCGTCGAACGTGGTGACCGGGCACAGTGTCCCCGTCCCGGCCTCCCACCGCGCCAGCTCGATGTCACCGTCAACCGTCCAGGTATGGGCGTACAGCTCCCCGTCAGGCGTGCACAGCCACCCGGCGACCTGGCCGGGGTTCTCGGCCAGCATCGTGAGGTCACCGGTGGCGATGTCGAGCTCGAAGAGGTCGAACTCCGTGAGCTTCCTGCGGTTCAGACTCAGGATCGCCTTGCCCGGCCGCCTGACCTGCGGTTCGAAGCCTATGATCTTGGCACCGGGGAAGGGGGTGAGATCGACCGCCTCGGCATCCGGGTTCTCCAAGTCGACCCGGTAGAGGTGCCAGTTCTCATCTCCGTCGCCGTCCTGTTCGTAGAGCAGCCACCGCGGATCGTCGGTCCAGTGGTAGGTGTGCACGCTGCGGTTGTCGTCGGCGGTGACACAGCGCGCCTCCTCATCCGAATCGACGCTCTCCACCCAGACGTTCAGTCGTTCCCGCCACGGCGCCAGGTAGGCGATCCTGGTGCCGTCGGGCGAGATCGAGGCCCCGGTACGGACGGGCGCGCTGAAGAAGTCCTCGACAGCGAGGTGCGCCACCTCGCGCGGAATGGCGGACATACGGATACTCCTTCTGGTTTCAGCTCAGCTCAGTTCGGCGCCGTGCATTTCAGCGCAGTTCCGTTCAGGCGATGGGGTCGCCGACGACTCCACCGGTGGCTGTGCGGATCGCGTGGGCGATGCGCCGGGCGACGGCCGTCATGTCGGTGAACTGCGTGAGGTCGGCGCCGGCGAGGGCGGCGGCGCCGATGTGCTCGTCCAGGACCCGCACGACCGCGGCGGCCGCCGCGGCGTACATGCGCCCCTCCAGATCACCGGCCGGGCGCTCAAGACGGTCACCGATGATCATGCACATCTCGCGTTCCACCTGGTCGTAGGCCATCAGCCACACGGTGCGGAGCGCCGGCTCGGTGTCGGCGAGCCGAATCATCTTCATCGCGAGCATCTCGTCGACGGGCGGCGCCTCGTGACTGATCCTGGTCAGTTCCGTCGCCAGGTGGTCGTCGAGGGAACTGTGCCGGGGCCAGCTGCGCATCAACGTCACCAGGGTGACGACACCCTGCATGATGACCGGTTCCGCGCAGCTCTCCTTGCTGCGGAAGTGCCGCCAGATGGTGCGCGTGGACAGGCCCACCGCCCCCGCGATCTGATCGCCGCTCGTAGCGGCCACCCCCTGCTCCCAGAACAGGCGCGCCGCCTCCCGGGAGATCTCCAGCCGCAGCCGCGCACGCCGCTGCTCGCTCATCCCCCTCCACCGCCCCTTTTCGTCGTCATGGCGCTCCGCCCCCTCCCTCTGTCATTAAGCGATACCTTGTCACTAAGTGACGAGGCACCGCAAGTGTGAACCTGAAGACCTTCGGTTCCGGTGAGGCCGGCTGCGCTACAAGGCCGCCGGCGACACCCTCGGTCTGGATCTGCTGAACAACCCCGCGCTGGTGGAGGCCAACTCCGCGGTGGCCTGGGAAGCCGTATCTCAACCGGACGTGATCGCTTGATTTCTGCTGGTCAGGAATGGTTGCGCACTGGTTGAGGGAGGCATGCCGACGTCTTGTGTCCGCTTCATGGTCGAGGGGTGCGCGGTGACGTCGGTGCTGGGAATTCTGGAGGAGCGGGAGGCAGCTGCCCGCGTGCGGGTGGAGGGTCTGCGGGAAGAAGTCGCGCGGTTGGCTGAGGTGTTGGAGGCTGCGGAGATCGAGTTGGACCGGCGTGTGATCGCGCGGGAGGAGCTGGTCGAGGCCCTGGCAGTCTCTGCGGCCGGGACTACTGCCGTGACCGGGACCGAGGCGGAGGAGGAAGCGGCGGCGGCGCTCGCGCCGGTGCCGGGCTCGACGGTGCCGCCTTGGCGGGACGGGCTGC
Organism: Streptomyces sp. NPDC005962; assembly: GCF_040629205.1. NCBI lineage: Bacteria > Bacillati > Actinomycetota > Actinomycetes > Kitasatosporales > Streptomycetaceae > Streptomyces > Streptomyces sp. NPDC005962. The sequence goes on from NZ_JBEXVE010000018.1 coordinate 17,952, forward strand.
CGGTGACGGTTCTGGCGCCGGGCTATCAGCGGATTGTGGGCGTGCTGGAACGGCAGCGAGCTGCGGGTCACGGGCCGCTTCGGGTCAAGGAGATCGCGGTGGAGCTGGGCCTGGGGGCGACGCCGGCGAAGGTCGAGGGGCTGCGGTCGAAGGCCCGGCGTCTGGCGGAGCGCGGGTGGCTCATCCTGGAGGCGTCGGGGGCATTCAGTGTCGGCCGACGGCCCGTGGCCGTGCCAGACACCGGCTCATCCGCGTGACCATTGACCACCGGATCATCGCCTCGCTGGTGGCGGGTAGCCCGTTGTTGATCTGCACCACCGGGCCGCCGCCGACGATGTCCTTCGGCACGGGGCTGGTGCAGGCGGGCCGCGTCTTCGCCGCGTCGACCTCGTGGGTGGTCCAGCCCTGGAACATCAGCAGGCCGAAAATGACGGGCAGGCTCAGCGAGAGCAGCAGCCAGTGCGCGCGCGGGTCACGGGACCGCTTATGTCGGGCCTCCTCGGATCGGGTGGCTCATCGGCTGGATCGTCCCCCAGGGGGCAGGGTCGCATACCGCACCGACGGCCTGCGCCCGTCACCCGGAGAGGACCTGTTGCCGACCACCACCTGATGCGATGTCGGGTTCTGGGTCACCACTCCATGAGAGCACGGTGCCCGGCCGGAACGGGTCCGGCCGGGCACCGTGACGTTGGGCCCTGATGGTCCGCGGGATCAGTCCCGCTGGACATCCTTGGGTAGCTGACGCCACTTCACCTGGGTCTCGGTGTCGAAGGTCCAGTCCAGCATCTTCGCCGCGTCCGGGTAACGGTCCTTCTCGTCGTTCAGAAGGACACCCACCACCGTACGGTCACCGCGCTTGGCCGCGAAGACCAGACAGGGGCCGGCAGAGGTGGTGGTTCCCGTTTTCACGCCGATCGCGCCCTTGTAAGACCCCAGGAGCCGGTTGGTGTTGTCCCAAGAGTAGTACCGGGTACGGCCGTTGGCCGCTGGTGCTTCCTGCTTGGTCGACTCCGATCCCACGACGGTGTCGAACGTCTTGTTCTCCATCGCGCGCTCGGCGATGCGCGCCAGGTCGCTCGGGGTCGTGTAGTTGTCACTGCCCGCTGCGAGGCCGTCGAAGGCGTCGAACTTGGTGTTCTTGAGCCCCAGGTTCTGCGCCTTCGTGTTCATCTTGGAGACGAACGACTTGGTGCGCTCGTCCGTGGTGGCACCGGTGCCGAAGGTGTCGGCCAGGGCCATCGCCGCGTCGGCGCCGGACGGGAGCAGCATGCCGTACAGCAGCTGGTTGACGGTGAGCTTGTCACCGGTCTGCAGGTCGGCCGTGCTGGCTCCCGCCTTGGCCACGTAATCGCGGTACTCCTGCTTGACCGTGACCTGCTGGTTCAGGTTCAGGCCCTTGGTTTCGAGCACCACGAGAGCGGTCATGATCTTGGTGGTGCTCGCCATCGGGCGCCTGGTGTCGGCGGCCTTGGCCATCAGTTCCTTGTCGGAACCGGTGTCGAGCAGGTACGCGCCCTTGGCGCTGACCTCCGGCGGCGGCTCGGGGGATGCCTGAGCCACGGCCACCGGTACCGCGATCGCAACGGCCACCGTGGATGCGACGGCTGCCGTTCTCCAAGGGCGGGTCATTATTCCACGACGTAGTTTTTGCATTCGCCCTCCGCTTCATTTTCAGGGTTGACAAGGGTCGGGGCGTCGTCTCACCAATCAAACGACAACGAATTCCGCATAGTTGGCTACGGCATGCACACAGGAAGTCACTGAAGAGGCGTCCGGTCCTCGTGTTCGGTTTCGCGATCTTTTGGTGGACCCGGCTGGGAACAGGTACGGCCACCATGTGATCATCGGGAGTTGCGCGAACTCCTGAAGATCGTGCGGAGGCCGTGAGCCAAAGCGTGGCCCTGTCCGCTAGCGAGCGATGCTCGACCAGGCCATAGCCCGGATCGCGGGCCGGTCAGGGTGCTTGCCGGGAGACGCCTCGGGCTCGCCGGTCGTGCGTGGGTTCTCTCCAGTGGTTGTGCGGGTGCTTGCGTTATCCGTAACGGGTGGCAGTGGGGGTCGGTTCAATGTGGGTTTCATCGCTCCCGCCGGGACCTGAGGAATGGCCAAGACCTGTGGACCAGTTGAGGTGGTTCAGGCTGCGTGAGCTTTGGGGCGCTCGACGAGCCGGCCGAGCGAGTCCCGAGACCGTTGGTCGGTGATCCGGCCTTGTCCGCTTCGCTCACCGGCTTCAGTGCCGCAGGTCGTCTGGAGCTGGTAGCGTGGCACGTACTGTCCGACCTGGTGGGGTAGTTGACCTTGCTCTAAGGTCATCATGCATGAGCTCTGCTGACGATCAGAATTTCGGTGTCCAGGTCGACGTCCGGGTGCGGCAGGCCGATCTTGGCCAAGACGGCTGGGCAAGCACGATCGGCATGGCCCGCTGGCTGGAAGACGCCCGGATTCGGCTGCCATTGCGCCGCTTCGAACGCCTCACCGGTACGGGCGGGTTCGGCCCGTACCAGATACTGCTCGTCGGCCAACGGGTCAAGCGGCTCGCTCAGGCTGGACCGACCGGTACCCGCGTGCAGGTGCACACCGGCGTTCGCCGGGTCGGGCGCTCCTCATTCACCTTCGAACAGGCGATCGTGGTCGGCGGCAAGCATGTGGGGAGTGGCGACGCCACTGTCGTGCTGGCCGACAACACGGGGCCGCTCCAGCTTCCCGACGAGTTGATCGCCGATCTCGCCGAGATGCAGCTACCGGAGACAGGATCGTCGGCAGCTGCCCGTCCACGCCCAGAGCGCCTGCAACGTGCCCACTACCTGTATTGGGCCCCGCTGCGTTCCCGGATCGGTGACGTCGACTCCAACCAGCACGTCAACTTCATCGCACTGGCCACTTGGTACGACGAGGCCGTCGCCACGTTCACCTTGCACTCGATGGGGACGAGTGGTGCGGGCTCGGTGCCAGATCTACCCCCTTGGTCGTACCAGATCCAGTATCTCGGTGAGGTGACCTACCCGGGCGACTACGAGATCGGGCTCACGGTCCGCTCCGTCGACACCGAGTCCGTGCACTACGAACTCGGTGTCTTCCGCGACAGCACCTGCCTGGGCGTGGCCGACGCCGTCGGCCCACTCGGCAAACTGACCGCCGAAGCCCTGGAAACGGCCCGGGCAGCGGACTAAGGGTTTGCCGGGAATCAACACGCTGATTTGATCTTGGGATTGTCCGGGTCGAGGAATCTGGTGATGTCGGCTGGCGTGCGGAACCGGGCTGACGAGGCGGGGATGTGGACCCCGTGGGCTTCCAGGAGCGGGCGGACGTCTTTGACAGCACGGCTGATGGTTATGGCGGTGGTATTGAAGAGTTGTCCGAGAAGCTCCTGAAGGCTGTGCTTTCGCAGGTAGAGGACGGTAACCAGGATCTGGTCGGCGGGCGTGAGGCTGGGATTGGGGCCTGTGCCGCGGACGACGCGGCGTGGTCCGCCCCGGGCTGCGTGGCGGGCTTGCTCGCGGGACTCTTCCAGCCCCGGGATCAAGGTGTTGATCAGGTCGCTGAGCTGCTGGCGTGTCATCCCGGTCAGCTCAGGGTGCTGCAGCTCATCGGGCATGAGGGAGCGAGAGCCGCCGACTGGCGGCCGGTTGTGCCGGGGACGGTCCGGACGCGGTCGCTGGTCTGCGGGGGGGAGGGTGTAGTTCCAGTCCCCGTGGAAGCGATGCCGGATGATCGGCAAAGTGGCGATGGCCTCGTCGCTGATCTGGATCCGCTCAAGATCCGGGCACAGCCGCAAGTGATACGCGCAGGCTAGGACGCCCCGTCGAGAGACGAATCCGCTGGGCGGGAGGCAACGCTGACCTGGACGGTCACAGGCCGTTGGGCAGCTGCGTTCGGCACGTGGACGCGGGCCTTCTCAACCTGGCGTCCGCGCTGGTCAGCGACCTGCCCGTACGCGGTTGCCCGAATCCGGCGCGGACTTCCGCGCCGCTTCTCCGGAGAGCCGCCCCGGGCTCCTCCGGCCCCACGCGCATCAGATGGAAAAGGCTCACCAATACGCCACCAGCAGGTCGGGCGGGAACGCGTGTCAGTCAGTGATCGTTACTCTTCCGCGGGCCAACACGACACATGGGAGAAGAACGTGCACGATTCGGATGCCTCGGAAGCGATCGACACTGGAGGGCCCGAGGCAGTTCTCGGACGCGTCGGGGAGCTCGCGACAGCGGCTGAGCAAGCGACGTTGGTCCATGTCGCGCTGCAAACGGGCTTGCTGACTCGTTGTGCTGAACCGACCACAGCACTGGACCTGGCCGACGCCCTCGGCACCTCCGAGGAGCGCGTGGAAGACGTCTGCACCGCGCTCGTCGCACTAGGCGCGCTGGAACCCGTACCGAAGGGGGCTTACCGTCTCACAGCGGACTGGATGGGACTGACGCGCGGCGGGGTCGACGTCTCGCTGATGAACGCCCTTGCCGGAGCAGCCGCCCGTCGCCAAACGCTGGCTCAGATACTCGGCTCGCCGCCCTCCTACTGGGAGCTGGACGCCGGTAGCCGAAGCGCCATGGCCGATTCCGTCACCCTGGCGACGACCACCGAATTCGGTCGCGCCCTGACCCGAGCCGCCGTGACCGAGATTCCAGAGTTGGAACAGGCCGTCAAGGCTGGAGGTAGCTGGCTCGAACTAGGTTGCGGTGTCGCTGGCATGCTGCTCGGCACCCTTGTGGCGTACCCGGACATGACTGCTGTCGGGGTCGATGTTGCCCCGGACCTTCTCGACACCGCACGCGCCCGCGCGGAGCGGCTCGGTGTGGCAGACCGCGTGCAGTTCGTCGAAGCCGACGCCACGACCTATCAGCACGACAAGCCCGTCGATATCGTCTTCTGGAGTCAGTTCTTCTTCCCCGCCGCGAGCCGCCGAGCCGCTCTTGACAACGCGTTCGCACGCTTGCGACCCGGCGGGCTGCTCGTGTGCCCCGTTCTACCTGGCCAGGACCAGGACCCCACTAGTAGGTCGATCGCGGCGCAGCAATCCTCGCTCCTCGCCCTCCTGATCCGTGACTGGGCGCCAATTCAATCCTTCGAGGAACTGGCCGACGAGATTACCGGGGCTGGATTCGCCGACATCCGGCAGAACCATGGCAACGTACTTCTCACCATGACCGCACGTCGCCATTGATTCTGTTCTCTAATTTTTCGAGCGCTGTAGGGCGATATTGAGGCTTTTCCAACCTGGCGTGGTTGTCCAGGACTTGGACGGGCCGACGAAACGAAGAGGCTCCTGGTAGACGGTGTCCCGAGATCCACCGTGCTGCCAGGAGCCTCGTGCGCTTGTCCGCCCGTCGTCGATCGACCTGGCCGCACTCGCTCCCTGTGCCGCTCGAAAAGTCATCGCCGCAGGTGAGCGGGATGCGGTCAGTCCGCTGGGATCATGTCCTCCGTGATCGTGTCCTTGCTGTATAAGGTGACCCGTAAGCTGCTGACGGTTCCATCGGTGCTCTTCCGTCGTGGGACGGCGAAGGACGCGGAACTTCTGGTGCTGCGGCACGAGAACGTGGTCCTGCGCCGCCAGTTGGCCGGACCGGTCCGCTATGAGCGTGCTGACCGGTTCTGGTTCGCAGCCCTGTCCGGGCTGATACCCCGGCGCCACTGGCTCAAGATCTTCCCTGTCACCCCTGGCACCCTGCTTGCCTGGCACCGCAGGTTCATCGCCGTGAAATGGGATTACACCGCGCGCCGGGGCACCGGTCGCCCACCCACCCCGGCAGCGATCAAGAAGCTCGTCGTGCGGCTGGCGAGGGAGAATCCGACGTGGGGGCACCGGCGGGTCCAAGGGGAGCTGGCCCGACTCGGGTATCGGATCGCCGCCTCGACGGTGTGGGAGATCCTCAACGCGGCCGGCGTCGACCCCGCGCCACGTCGCTCAGGCCCCACCTGGCGCGAGTTCCTGACCGCGCAAGCCGAGGGCATCATCGCGGCAGACTTCTTTCACATTGACACCGCACTCGGCAGGCGGTTGTACGCGCTGGTGTTCCTTGAGCACGACACCCGGCGGCTGCACATCACTGGGGTCACCGCCCACCCGACCCGGGACTGGGCGGTGCAGCAGGCGCGGAATCTCACCGCCGACCTGGGCATGCGCATCGAGACCCTGCGCTTCTTGTTACGCGACCGCGATGGCAAGTACGGGGAGGCATTCGACGCTGTCTTCCAAGCTGAGGAGATGGAGATCCTCAAAGTGCGCCACACGCTCCCCGTATGAACGCGCACTGCGAACGCATCATCGGCAGCATCCGGCGCGAAGCCCTTGACCACGTCCTCATCATGAACGAGGCCCACGCCCGCCACGTCCTCGCGGCCTACGAGCGGCACTACAACGAACACCGACCCCACCAAACCCGCAACCAGCTACCACCCGACGCCCACGAACAACCCGCCGCGGCGCATGCCCTCAGCACCAGCAAAGTCCTGCGCACCCGGATCCTCGGCGGCGTCATCAACGAGTACAGATATGCGGCATGACATGCAGCGATGACTTTTCGAGCGGCACAGGGCGACGAGCCTGCGGTGCCAGGTCAGCAGCGTGCTCGGTGTGACCGGGAAGACCTTGGACCAGCGACGCCGGGGTATCAGCGAGGACAATGCTGTGAACCACAGCCGGTCCGCCCACTCGTACCGAACCCGCCTCGCGAGTTGCCTGCGCAGCACCGCGTTCTCATGCCCAAGCACCAGCAGTTCAGCGTCCTTGCCTGCCTGCTTGCGTAACAGCACCGTCGGAAGGGAGAGCAGCTTCCGCGTCACCTGATACACCAGTGAGATGATCACCCAACCATGATCCCAGCGTACCTGCGAAGTCCACTAGATGCCCTATGAGCTGCAGCGACGCATTTCTGAACGGCGCACGTTCCTGCTACCTGCGGAAACGGCCTTCGACCTGCGAAAACGCTGGTCGGGACGACAGGATTTGAACCTGCGACCCCTTGACCCACAGCCGTAGCCGTCAAGCGCCATGCCGGAGCGCATCATGTGATCCTAGCTGATGGTCGTTGCGCCCATACAACTCGGCAAGGTCGATCAAGTGGACGTCGTCGCGGCGAACGGCCGCCTCGCGGAGCGGCGCGGTGAAGCCGTGCTGGGAGAACAAGGCCAGAGCGGCATCGGCACTGGCGTGGCCCTGAGAATCCAGAACGGTGCGGATGTGCTCCAGGCGTTCCAGGTCTTCCACGCCGCGGCGTCGGACGGTCGCCTTGGCCTCGCCGAGCAGGGCGATGCGCGCCTTGGGAGTGCGCGGCTTGTCGCCGGGAGTGAGAGCGACGACGTCGAGTTCGTGCTTGGCACGTCCCTCGGTGTCGTGGATGTCGGTGGTGCCGACCGCTCCGGCGGTGATGCCGGCTTCGTCGGCGGCATAGAGCCGCACCCAGTCGCGGGCGAGTTCTTCGAAGTGGGGGCCGAGGATCTGCGAGGCGAAGGTGGGGGCAGCCGCCTGCCACACCTGCTGGCCTTCGCGGCGCTCGAGCAGGTCGGTGTAGGGGACGGTGATCAGCTGGTTGAAGCGGATGATCGGATCGGCCACGGTGATGGTGGGCTTGCGCTGGCGCAGCAGGTCGTCCTCGCGACGCAGGTAACCGGAGGAGAGGAGGACGTCGAGGATGTGGGCGAGGGCGGTGCGTTCGCGTCCGATGAGTCCGCCGATCTTGCTGGGGGTGGTGGCTCCGGCCGCGACGGCGGAGAGGACCTCGTAGTAGACGACGCGGTTGGTGATCCGCGGGTCCTCACGGAGCAGGTACTCCGTCTCGTTACGGGTGAACAGGCCGAGGTCGATGTCGAAGAGGTTGTCCACGACCCAGTCGCCGAAACCGTCGATACCGGCCGGTGGTTCGTCTTGGACCAACTGCCGGTAGCCCGGGGCCCCGCCGAGGACCGCGTGCAGTTGGAAGGCCAGCTGCGGGTCGTCGATGCCCCACAGCGCGGCGGCCTGCCGGTGGCTGAAGGGGCCCAGCCGCATGTCCAGTACGGCACGACCGCGCAGCGGTTTAGTGCCCGAGAGCAGCTCGTGCATCACCGACATCGCCGACCCGCACAGAATGAGGCGTCCGCCGGGAGCCCGGTCGGCCTGCGAGCTGTCGTACAGGTGCTGGAGCAGCGAAGGCAGCTGTGGGCTGTGGGTGAGCAGGTACGGGAATTCGTCGATCACGAGCAGCGGAGCGCCGCCGGCTTCCGCGCGCCGGGCCACCACCTGAAGCGCCGTGGTGAGGATCTGCTCCCAGTCATCGAGTCGGACGGCACTCTCGGGCAGGCCGGCGTGCCGAGCAATGGCGGCGCAGAAGCGGTGCTGCGCCGCGCGCGTCCCCTCTTCCTGGACCGCCGTGATGTACAGGCCACCCGCAACATCGCACAGGGCACGCAGCAGGAAGGACTTGCCGTGACGGCGGCGCCCGGAGACCAGGCCGATGCGCAGCGGCTGCCCTCCCCGCTCAAGGAAACGCACCAGCGCCGTCCACTGCGCGTCACGGTCGAGCACATGCCCTGGCTTCTCCATGCTCGTCTCCAGATAGGTCTACCGAATCCTACGGCATCAGTATAGCTCGACCTATACGAAATCCGATAAGACACGGCTATACCTGCCAGCCTCGAAAGGTCACCGCTGCTGATCAAGCGGCATAGCGGTACTCCTTGATGGCGCGGCCGAAGACGGCCGTGGGATTGGTATGCGTCGTTGATCGTGTAGTCGGTGTTCGGCTGCCCGCTGTCGTGGATGGGGAACTGGTGTCACGGGCTGTGGTCGCGTCCGTCCCGTGGGGCGAGGAAGTAGTGCCAGGTGGGTAGTCAGTACTCGAAGCGGTATTCGGAGGAGTTCAAGCGGGACGCGATCGCGTTGGCCCGCTCCTCCGACAAGACGATCACGGAGGTCGCGCGGGATCTGGGCGTGAGCCCGGAGAGTCTGCGTGGCTGGGTGAAGCGTGACCGGGTCGACCAAGGCGGGGGAACGTCGGGCGAACTGACGAGCGCGGAGCGCGAGGAGCGAAGCGGCTGCGCAGGCAGAACACCGAGCAGCAGAAGACGATCGAGATCTTGAAAAAAGCGGCGGCCTTCTTCGCCAAGGACAGCGACCGGTGAGCGAGGTCTACCGGTTCATCGCTGCGGAGAAGGCCGTCCACCCGGTGGCTCTGCTGTGCCGTGTCCTGGGCGTGGTCCGCTCCTCGTTCTACGCCTGGCTGGAGGCGGAGGAGGCCAGGCAGGCCCGGACTCGGGCGGATGACGTGCTTGCTCACGAGATCACCGTAATCCTGTGCCGTTCGAAAAGTCATCGCTGCAGGTGAGCTGGGTGTGGTCGGGCCGCTGGGATCATGTCCTCCGTGATCGTGTCCTTGCTGTATAAGGTGACCCGTAAGCTGCTGACGGTTCCATCGGTGCTCTTCCGTCGTGGGACGGCGAAGGACGCGGAACTTCTGGTGCTGCGGCACGAGAACGTGGTCCTGCGCCGCCAGTTGGCCGGACCGGTCCGCTATGAGCGTGCTGACCGGTTCTGGTTCGCAGCCCTGTCCGCGCTGGTACCCCGACGCCACTGGCTCAAGGTCTTCCCTGTCACGCCCGGCACCCTGCTCGCCTGGCATCGTCGGTTCATCGCCGCGAAGTGGGACTACACCGCGCGGCGACGCACCGGACGCCCGCCCACCCCGACAGCGATCAAGACACTCGTTGTGCGGTTGGCCCGGGAGAATCCGCAGTGGGGGCACAGGCGGATCCAAGGTGAACTGAGCCAACTCGGGTATCGGATCGCAGCTTCGACGGTCTGGGAGATCCTCAACGCGGCCGACATCGACCCCGCGCCGCGTCGCTCAGGCCCCACCTGGCGCGAGTTCCTGACCGCGCAAGCCGAGGGCATCATCGTGGCAGACTTCTTCCACATCGACACCGCCCTCGGCAGGCGGTTGTACGCATTGGCGTTCCTCGAGCACGGCACCCGGCGGCTGCACATCACCGGGGTCACCGCCCGCCCGACACGGGACTGGGTAGTGCAGCAAGCCAGGAACCTCACATCCGACCTGGGCGTACGCATCGCGAACCTGCGTTTCTTGCTGCGCGACCGCGACGGCAAGTACGGCTAGGCGTTCGACGCCATCTTCCGGTCCGAGGAGATGGAGATCCTCAAAAGTGCGCCACAAGCTCCCCGCACGAACGCACACTGCGAACGCATCATCGGCAGCATCCGACGCGAAGCCCTCGACCACGTCCTGATCATGAACGAGGCCCACGCCCGCCACGTCCTCGCCGCCTACGGGCGGCACTACAACGAGCACCGACCTCATCAGGCCCGCTGCCAGCTCCCACCCGACGCTCACGAACAACCCGCCGCGGTGTATGACCTCCACATCCACAAAGTCCTGCGCACCTGGATCCTCGGCGGCCTCATCAACGAATACAGACATGCGGCATGACATGCAGCGATGATTTTTCGAGCGGCACAGGCTTCGTCGTGAGATCGGCTGCGCTGGCGTCACGATCCGGTCGGCGCTTCACGGGCCCGTGTTCCTGTCCCGCTTACCGGGTGCGCCTGCTTTTGCGATTGCACTCGCCGGGAGGGAGCCATGCGTTCCGGGAGCGCGCTGTCAGTGCCTTTGTACCGCATCCGGGAACCTGTACCCCAGTTGCGTCACCTGGGCTCCGGCGCTGTCCGAGAGCGCTTCATGTGAGGGCCAGCGTGTTGAGGCGCGCACGCGTGAGTGCTACGTAGAGGGCGCGATGGTCTGCCTCTGCAGGGTCGAGGCCGAGCGCCAGGGCCGAGATGTCTGCGGTGCTCAGTTTCACGGCCACCGTGTTCCACTCTCGACCTTTGGACTGGTGGCAAGTAAGGCCAGGGACCAGCTGGTCATCTCCGAGTCGAAGCTGTAGACGTGTCAGTGCGAGGAGGGGGTTGCGTGCGTAGCGCTGTGCAGCTAGCACCGGAATAAGATCGGTCAATCCATCTGAAAGGCTCTGCCATACCTGCCGAGACAGGGCGCCGTCTTTCAGGCGAGAGACTGCATCCTGCAGCAAGGGGTGGAGAGTTGTTGCTAGATCCTCCTTCTCCAGACCCAGCGTGACCAAAGCGTCGTGCAGAAATACTGCCTGTAAGCCGAGCGCATGCTGGGTGATCTCGTTGAGAAGCAATGTGCATATCGCTTCCTGGACTTGGCCGACGCCAGGCTTGATAGCAAGGGGGAGTACGTGCGGATCGGCGTCCCAAAGCGCCTGCCATCTATGTGCAATCACCACATCGGCGTCCTGAGCGAGGCCCGGGGTCAGTTGCACGGGCATTTGCCGGCGCAGCTGCCTCGTGAGTGATGCCTGCCTGTCGCTTCCCCACCGGAATGATTCGTCCAGGCGGTGTGTGGTGAAGCTGTTCTCGCGGATGTATGTCGTCATCGCCGCGGGACGTGCGCCTCTGAACTGGTAGAGGGCTTGCCACGGGTCCCCGACCAGAGTGAGTGACCTGCACCCTGACGCGGCCAGCGAGAAGATGTCCCTGTCCAGGTCGTTAGCGTCGAATACCTCGTCCACTGTCAATGATCGTATGGTGGTCTCGAAGTAGGAGGTCAGCGCTTTCCTTGCCTCGCCAGTTGCAAGCGCTCCTTGCAGGGCCTCCCGTACGTTGTCGTGCGTGCATCTGCCCTCAGAGATCGCTTTCCTGAAGTCCGTGGGGGAGGGGTGGCTTGCGGACTGAGATTCGTCAACGGTCCTGATGACGACCTGCCCGCTGTCCACGCTCAGAACGGGCCTCATACGCCCGGGCTTCGCGGGGAGGGCAGTTCGCCACGTGTCCAGCACCTCGAGGTCGGTGTGACCGCCTGGCCACTGGAGGACGCCCTCTTGGAGCAGGTGGAAGAGAAGGTCGCACAGCAGGGTGTCCAGGGTCACGATGCGGTGCGGCCAGGCCACTGATGACGGGCCCCAGTGCCGGATGACGCGGTTTCGTAGCTCCTCGGTGGCTGACCGTGTGAAGCTGACGGCTACGACTGCCCGCCGGTCGGTGGTGGCGGCAAAGCGGTGCAGTCCGAACCGCAATGCTGACACTGTGGTCTTTCCCGAGCCAGGTGCTGCTTCCACGTACACGCGGCCGTGCGGACTGCCGCTTGCCATGAGCTGCCGTGGCGTCAGGCTGATGATCCCCGCGCTTGGCCTAGGCATTGCTTGGTGATCCCGGCCATTGCCCAGGTTTCGGTACTCGTGCGGTGGGCCAGCCTCCAGGCCCACGGTCCACCGTGTGGTCCTGCCGCGCCGGACGTGCGAGGAGTAGATCGTCCCAGCGTGTTGCCTCCTCCCCAAAAGCGATTGCCGGCTCGGACTCTGCCTCCTCCGGATCGGGTTCGTGCGCCTGCCAGAACGCTGGCTCGTCAAGGTCGTCCCAGTCGACGGGGTCCGGAATCTCATCCCAGATGTTGTCCGGCGCAAGCCAGGCAGGCGGTTCCGTGACATCCTCGTCGGCCGCGGCATCGGTGGCGGCGGATTCCGGGGCAGCGGGATAGAGGAAGTCGAAGAGATTCCTGAGATGGTCGGGTACGCGGACGGGCGTGAGGTCGTCAGCTTGCCCACGGTCGGTGTCGGTGGCGTCGCGCAGCAGGGCGGCGAGCGTCAGGGCGAACTCAGCCTTTCGCCGTGCGCCTCGCCCTTCCTTGGCTCCTTCGTCTCCGTCCTTGCCCGCTCGTCGGCTCCCGAAGTAGGTGCGGACACTCTCGACGGTGACTTCGGCTAGCGGATACTCAGGGTCAACAGATTGCTGGGCTGCTGCGATGAGATGCTCGTTGCCCGGCGTGATCGCTGGTTCAAGTGTGGGGTGGCTGATAAAGGCTTGGACGATAGAAGGATCGTGCTCGGCGAGCCACTTGGGTGAATCCCGTGCGATGTCGAAAGGCAGGTCGCTGTCGCTGTCGCGGAGAATGGCCAGCTTCGTGCACAGCTCTGCGCCGTGTGTCGCCAGGAGGCGGACAGCCCATTGACCGACCTTGGTGCCCATGGGGACGATGCTTAGGGCATCAATGAAGGCTTGCTTCGCAACATCGTCTGCAGCCCAGGCCCGGCCGAACTCTCGTACCACGGCACCTTCTGTCACCCCTTCGACCAGAAGTAGGCGTTCAGCGAAGAGCGCTAATGAACGGCTCGTGTCGAGGTGCAGTCGGGTCATTCGCAGCGTGGCCTCGCGATGCTGGTGTGGTACGACGTCTCTCACGCAGCGACTGATGCTTCCCTGCTCCGTGCGGCGTACGACGACGAGTTCCTCCGGGTCGCAGGCGGTGATGATGTCGGTCGCATGACTGGAGAGGATCACCTGTAGCTCAGGTCGCGACTTGACGGTCCTACGCAGGTAGCGGACCAGCGAGTGCTGCAGCTGGGGGTGGAGGTGCGCTTCGGGCTCCTCGATGACGACCGTTGCGTGGAAGGGCGTCGTGGAGAAGAAAGAGTCTTCCTCCGATGCTGCCTCGGCTTGGGCCTGGACCAGGTTCTCGAAGGCTTGCCGAGCCTGCTCCTCCTCGGAGAGGGGCTCTCCGTCTCCGGGCCTGTCCAGCGAGTCCTTCGTTTCGATGGGCGCTTCGGCGGAATCCGGTATCGCTGCCAACGTCACCGCGATGTGCAGCAGGTTCACATACCCCAGTCCGGAGACCTCCAGGGGACGGGCCTCGGAGCGGCCTTCGACGACGGCGAGCATGACTTCCAGGACGCGCGCAAGGTAGGCGTCGTCGATGACTTGGCCACGGATGTAGGGCCACTGTGGACTCACACCGGCGGACAGCCTGCCCAAGTGCTCGCCGATTCGCGTTTCTACGGCGTCGATCAGGCTGTCTTTGGCAAGGTCCTCCAGCAGCCGGGAGGCACGGGCCCGTAGAGCCACCAGGTTGCGACTGCCGTGGAGTTCCTGCTGTCGGGCTCGCAGCAGCTCGACCAGGATGCGTGCCTCACGTCGAGCCAGTTCGTCCAGCGGATGACGCCAGGCGGGCAGGTAGATCAGTTTGAATTTGTCCAGCTTCGGGGCAGTTCCGTGCTTGTTGGCCAGTCGGGAGGTGACCGTTCCCAGTTGTCGGTGCAGGGAGACACTCCAAGATTCAGCCTCGCTTCCGAGGCGTCGGTGGCCCGTGGTGTGAAGCTCGTGGCCAAGCCGCCCTTCCGCTTCGAGGGTCTCGCCCAGTGCATAGGTGATGTCGATGCTGCGCTCCACGCCTGCGTCAGGTGGTGCCAGTACAGCTGAAGTCGGCCGCGGTAGCACAGGGAACCGGCTTCCGGGGTGCGCGAGGTAGAGCGCGTCTGTGAGCGTGGTCTTTCCGGCGCCGTTGGCCCCGATCAGCACACTGAATCTGCCGGGAAGGGTGCAGCTCATCGGAGATTCTGCGCTCGCGCGCAGGCCGCTCACCGCAACTCGGCTCAGATGCATGGCAGATCCCCCGATCAGCTCGGTCACTCTGTGAACATCATCGCTCAGCGGTACGCGCGTGCAGGCCCTTTCTGATCGTTGGGGAAATATCCCCCCGGGCGGGCCCGTCTTGGCTCACCCTGCTTCCGGGCGACGTGGCCAACGCTCGGGCCGTGAGGCTCAGTCCGGCCTCCAGACGCCGCTTCCTCAGCTCCTCGTCGAACTCGGTGGACGGCTGTGGCACGGAATCCTCCCAAGCCTCTCCGGCCAGCCGGGTTGGTGCTGCACGAAAGAGTGCGGCAACGCCTCCTGGCCGGACAAGGCACTTGACGCTGTTTTTCGTTTCCTTCTCCGAGAGCGGGGCGCGGCATTCGCGGGGGGCTGGACTTGCGCCGGACACAGAGTCGAGCGCGCCATGCCCCACCAGGTTGAGGCCAAGACTCAAGGTTTCTCGTCGGCAGCCCGGTCCCACTTGGACTGTCCGTCAATCCCGGTCACGAGTGGACGAAGAGCCGACTCATTGTCAGACCGTCCAGTCAGGTTGAGCGCCGGTTCGTACGAAGCCGTCCTGCAGTGATCGGATCATGCCGTTGTGCCGGGATCGATGGGACGGTTGCGCAGTGCTGTCCCAGACGGTGGTCTGACTCATGAGATTTATGACCGATATGTCCAGTCACGGACCTGTCGACTGTCGTTGCGGGACGGCACCTGCTGGTACCGAGCCACAGGGCGTGTCCCCATAGGGGCCTTGCCGACGATCAGGCGCCATCACAGTTCAGACCGCCCGAGCAGGCCGGTGCCATCCACACAGCACGTCACCACGCAGGAGGCGAACCACCATGACGACCCGACAGCGCAGTACCTCCTCCAGCACAGATCCTCCCGTTCGGGGCGAGGTCGTCCTGGGCGTCGACACGCACGGCGAGGTCCATGTCGCCTCTGTGGTCTCCCCGCTGGGGAAGGTTCTGGGCACCGAGTCCTTTCCGGCCACGGCGGCCGGCTACCGCCTGCTGCTCGTGTGGGCCCGCAAGCGGGGGACGGTGCGCCGGGCCGGTGTGGAGGGCACGGGCACCTACGGAGCGGGCCTGTCCCGCTACCTGCTGGCCCAGCAGGTCCAGGTGTATGAGGTGAACCGGCCCGACCGCATGGCCCGCCGTCTGCTCGGGAAGTCGGACCCGCTCGATGCGCAGGCTGCTGCGCGGGCCGTGCTCAGCGGTCGCGCCAAAGCCCGCGCCAAAACGGGTGACGGTCCGGTGCACTGCGCCCGGATGTTCAAACTCGCCAAGGAGTCCGCGGTCAAGGCCCGTACTCAGGCGATCAATCAGCTCAAGGCCGTCCTGGTCATCGCCGACCCGGCGCTGAGGGAACGGCTATCCGGTCTGGGCAACCGCGAGCTGTTCCGCACCTGCGCGCGCCTCGGCCAGCTCGACGGCGAAGACGGCGGGGGCGATGAGGACGCCGTGGCCCAAGCCACTCACAGCACTCTGAGCCTGCTGGCCCAGCGCATCGAGCAGCTCACCGCACAGATCGATGAGCTGAAAAAGCACCTGACCCGGCTCGTCGAACGCCACGCCCCGCAGCTGCTCGTGCCGGTGGGCATCGGCCCGGACAGCGCCGTCACGCTCCTGATCACCATGGGAGACAACCCCGAGCGGCTGAACACCGAGGCGTCCTTCGCCGCTCTGTGCGGAGTCAGCCCCGTCGAGTACTCCTCAGGCAGTCGGAGCTCGCGCCGGCTCAACCGTGGCGGCGACCGGCAGGCGAACGCAGCCCTGCACCGTATCGTGTTCACCCGGCTGCGCCACGACCCACGCACCCAGGCGTACTACGAACGCCGCACCCAGGAAGGCAAGACCCGACGCGAGATCATCCGATGCCTCAAGCGATACGCCGCCCGCGAGGTCTTTAACCTGGTCAGTACGGTATCCAGCATCCCCCCGTTATAGGGGCGTCTGTGAGACGTGGGAGCGTGTGAGCGTGAGTGAAGTAGAGCGGAAAACACTAAAATACCAGCTAGACGGGCCTGCGGAGGCTCCCGTCCTGATCTTGGGTCCGGCCCTCGGTACCACATGGCATATGTGGGACCGCCAGATACCCGAGCTGTCCCGCCACTGGCGCGTCCTCCGCTTCGACCTGCCGGGGCACGGCGGCTCGCCCGCCCACCCGGCCCCCTCGGTGGCGGAACTCGCCGCCCGGCTGCTGGCCACCCTCGACATGCTGGGCATCGACCGCTTCGGCTACGCGGGCTGCTCGATCGGCGGGGCCATCGGCGCCGAACTCGCGCTACGACATCCCCTGAGAGTGGGCTCCCTCGCTCTCGTCTCCGCCTCCCCGCGCTTCGGCACCGCCGACTCCTTCCGGCAGCGCGGCGTCGTGGTCCGCACCAACGGCCTCGACCCGATCGCCCGCGCCACCCCCGAGCGCTGGTTCACCCCCACCTTCTCCGCCGCCCAGCCCGCCATCGTCGACTGGGCCGTCCAGATGGTCCGTACGACCGACCCCGGCTGCTACATCGCCGCGTGCGAGGCCCTAGCCGCCTTCGACATCCGCCCCGAGCTGGGCCGCATCGGCATCCCCACGCTCGTCCTGGCCGGGGCCGAGGACCAGGTCACCCCGGCCGCTGACGCCCGCGTCCTGGTCGCGGGCATACCCGACGCCCGGCTCGCGCTCGTCCCCGGCACCTCCCATCTGGCACCCGTCGAGCAGCCCGCCGCCGTCACCGACCTGCTGGTACGCCACTTCTCCAGCTCGTGGCAGTCCTCGGACCACCCGACCGGGATCACCGCGCTCTCCGCCCCGTCCGTCAAGCCCGTGCTGACGCCGGTGCCGCCGCCGATCACCGCCCCGGCCCCGCCGCGTACCGCCCCCGCCGCGCACGCCGGGCCGCCCGTCGAGATCGGCTACACCCGGCCGCCGGAGCCGACCCTGGACGGCCGCGCCGACCGCTACGACCAGGGCATGAAGGTCCGGCGCGAGGTGCTGGGCGACGCCCATGTGGACCGCGCGGAGGCGCAGGTCGACGACTTCACCGGCGATTTCCAGGACTTCATCACCCGCTATGTGTGGGGCGAGGTGTGGACCCGGCCCGGCATAGACCGCCGCACCCGCAGCGTGATCACCCTCACCGCCATGGCCGCCCGCGGCCACCTCGACGAACTCGCCTTCCACACCCGGGCCGCGCTGCGGAACGGGCTGACGCCGACCGAGATCAAGGAAGTGCTGCTGCACACCGGCGTCTACTGCGGGGTGCCCGCCGCGAACTCCGCCTTCGCGGTCGCCCAGCGGGTCATCCGCGAGGAGACCAGCCCCGAGGAGTAGGCGCGTGACGCGGGTGGTGGGGGAGGACAATGATCCTCATGAACCTCACCAAGAAGGGCCACGCCTGCGTCTGGCTGGAGAAGGACGGGCAGCGGCTGGTCATCGACCCCGGAGGCATCAGCGAACAGGACGCGGCGGCCGGGGCGGACGCGATCCTCGTCACCCATGAGCACTTCGACCACTTCAACGAGGAGCGGCTGAGGGCGGCGCTCGACGCCAACCCCGCCGCGCGGATCTGGACCCTCGACAGTGTCGCCGCACAGATCTCGGCGGCGTTCCCGGGCCGGGTCCACACGGTCGGCGAGGGCGACACGTTCACCGCGGCCGGATTCGACGTCGAGGTGCACGGACAGCTGCACGCCGTCATCCACCCCGACATCCCGCGCATCACCAATGTCGGTTATGTGCTGGACGGCGCGGTCTTCCACCCGGGCGACGCGCTCACCGTGCCGGACCGCCCCGTGGAAACCCTGCTGCTGCCGCTGCACGCGCCCTGGAACAAGTTCTCCGAGATCCTCGACTACGTCCGCGAGGTCGCGCCGCGGCGCGCGGTCGACATCCACGACGCCCTGCTGTCCGATCTGGCGCCGATGGTCTACGGCCGGATGCTGGGCCCGGACGGGCCGGGGGCGGGTGGTGCGGAGCACATCCGTCTGACCCCGGGCGAGAGCCTCACGCTCTGAGTTCTCCGGGGGACTGTCGGACCCGGGAGGTAGGTTGTCCCCCATGCGCATCGCGACCTGGAACGTCAATTCGATCACCGCCCGGCTGCCCCGGCTGCTCGCCTGGCTGGAGAGCAGCGGCACGGATGTGCTGTGCGTCCAGGAGACGAAATGCGCCGAGACGGCCTTCCCGTATGAGCCCCTGCGCGAGCTGGGCTACGAGGCCGCGGTCAACGCCACCGGCCGGTGGAACGGGGTGGCGGTCCTCTCCCGGGTCGGCCTCGGCGACGTGGTCTCCGGCCTCCCCGGCGGCCCCGACTACGACGGCGGCCAGGAGCCGCGCGCCATAGCGGCGACGTGCGGCCCCGTCCGCGTCTGGTCGGTGTACGTGCCCAACGGGCGCGAGATCGGCCACCCGCACTACGACTACAAGCTGCGCTGGCTGGACGCGCTGCGGGAGACCGTGGCGGACGACGCGAAGGGCCCCCGGCCCTTCGCCGTCCTCGGCGACTTCAACGTGGCCCCGACCGACGACGACGTCTGGGACCGCACCCGCTTCGACGGCCTCACGCACGTCACCGACAAGGAGCGCGAGGCCCTGGCCGCCCTGCGGGAGGGTGGCCTGTCGGACGTCGTCCCCCGCCCCCTGAAGTACGACCACCCCTTCACGTACTGGGACTACCGGGAGCTGGGCTTCCCGAAGAACCGCGGCATGCGGATCGACTTGGTCTACGGCAACGAGGCGTTCGCCGGTGCGGTGGGCGACGCGTACGTGGACCGCGAGGAACGCAAGGGCAAGGGCGCCTCCGACCACGCCCCGGTCGTGGTGGACCTCCAGCCGTAACCCTTGCGGTGGTCCGCCTGCCCGGGGTGCCCCCGGGGGCTTCGTGCGCGGGTGCGGCCCGGTGGCCGGTGCGCCTGCCCGGGGTGCCCCCGGAGGTTTCGTGCGCGGGCGCGGCCCGGTGGCCGGGTTGTGCCCACCCGTTCCTCCCCCAGCTACCGCTGGGAGGTGCCCCCTCTGCGGAACGATTGCCCACAACCGGGTGCGTCTCCCGGCGGTGCCGGGGGCCAGGGGCGCAGCCCCGGTGCGGCCGGGTGCGCCTCCCGGTGGTGGCCGGGCCCCAGGGGCGGGCCCCCGCGCCGGGCCCCAGGGACGGAGCCCTGGGTGCGGGACTCGGGGCCGCGAGGCTCGCGTCGGGGTCCAGGGGCGGAGCCCCGGTGGGGGTTTGGGGGCGAAGCCCCGGTGGGGGTTTGGGGGCGAAGCCCCCAGGGGGCCCGGGGGCTTGCCCCCGGTTTCGGGAAGGGGCGGGGTGGGGGAATGCCCTCTCAGCCCACCAGCGGAACGTTGGGCGCGAAGCCCGCGGGCCCCACCCGGGTTTCGGCGCGTGCCGGACCCGGGCCCAGGGGCGGAGCCCCCGGGCTGGGGCGCGGGCGCTAGCCGGGTTCGGGGCGGAGCCTCGGTGGGATTGGGGCTTTGCCCCCACGGGGCCCAGGGGCGGAGCCCCGGTGGGGGGTTGGGTGCAAGCCCCCAGGGGGGCCGGGGGCTTGCCCTCGGGTTCGGGGTGGGGTGGGGGACAGTCAGCGTGCTGCCAGCGACCGCAGGGGGATCGCGTCTGCCATCGCCTTCAGGCCCGCGTCCCCCGGGTGCAGGTGGTCGCCGCTGTCGTACGCCGGGAGGATGCGCGCCGGGTGCGCCGGGTCGCGGACCACCGCGTCGAAGTCCAGGACCGCGTCGAACACCCCGCCGCTGTCGCGGATGAAGGCGTTCACCACGGAACGCCGCGCATCCGCGTCCGCGGTGCACAGCGCCTCGCCCTCGCAGGGCGTGATCGTGCCGCCCACCACCCGCAGCCCCCGCGCGTGCGCCCGCGCGGCGAGGCCCTTCAGGCCCGCGACGACGGACTCGGCCGAGGTGCCCCAGCGCAGGTCGTTGATGCCCTGGAAGATGACGACCGTACGGGCGGAGGTCTGGGCCAGGGCGTCCCGCTCCAGACGGCTGCCCGCGCTCACCCCGCTGGTGACGGTGCTGACCCCGTCGCCCGGGTAGACGTC
Organism: Streptomyces sp. NPDC005962; assembly: GCF_040629205.1. Taxonomy (NCBI): domain Bacteria; kingdom Bacillati; phylum Actinomycetota; class Actinomycetes; order Kitasatosporales; family Streptomycetaceae; genus Streptomyces; species Streptomyces sp. NPDC005962. The sequence goes on from NZ_JBEXVE010000018.1 coordinate 38,343, forward strand.
CGTGACCACGCGGTTGGCGGAGATGCCGCTGTTGACGACGCCGTACGCGGGCACCCCGGACCCGGCCGACGGCGCGCGCAGCCGCCGGGCGAGGACATCGGGCCAGCGCCGGTTGGCGTCCATCGTGGACTTGGTGCCGTCGGTGATGGAGTCCCCGAGGGTCACCACCGAACCGGGCCCGCCCCGGACGTCGACACCGGTGAGGAACGGCCACGTGGTGAGGGTGCCGGTGTACGCGCCCGAGCCCGCCTCGCCCGTACGGTCACCACTCCCCGGCGCGCTCAAGTACGAGCGCTGGGTGGCCTGGGTGTGCACCGGCACCGCCGCGACCGGCCCGGGCAGGTGAATGCTGACCAAAAGGTTCGCGTCGGCCGGTACGGGGAACTTCACCGGGTCGCTGAAGACCTGCGCGCCCGCCGGGATCGACGTACCGGCCCGGCCCCGGAAGGTCAGCGGCACCGGAGTGCCGCTCGCCGCCGCGCCGTTCGCCTGGAGCGCGACCGTGGCGTGGCCGATGCCGACGGGGGCGGCGGCGAAGGTGTTCTCCAGCCGCACCCTGGCGCCCGGCCCGCCCGCGCTGGTGTGCACGACGAGCCGCAGCGTCTGGTCGGTCCACGGCCCGACCTTGGTGTATCCGGCGGTGCTCGCCGCCCAGCTGCCGGTCCAGCCCCGCGCGGGCTGCCGCAGCGAGGCGGCGAAGACGTGGAGGTCGGCCGCCGGGCCCGGGTCCTTCGGCAGGGTCACCGACGCGACCTGCCGGTCGCCGCGCAGCGGCACCGTCACCGCGTACAGCCGGGCCGCCTCCTGCCGCTGCCCGTCGGCGGTGTTGAGGTGGGGGAGGCCGACCGCCTTGGTGGCGGCGGGGCCCGCGCGCCAGTCGGGGGCACCGAGGGTGTACGTCCCGTAGGACCCGTCCCGGTAGCGGACCCGGCCGGTGCCGCTCGCCCCGGTGCCGGGGCCGTCCGGGGAGCTGCTCGCGACCAGGAAGGTGAGCGCGTCGCCGCGCCCCCGCAGCCGCACCGACTGCCCGTCGGTGATCACATTGTCAGGCCGGGCGGACGGGGACCCCGCGCTCCGCGGCCAGGTGAGCCGCGCCGCGTCGAGGGCGATGGTGCGCCCGGGGGTCCAGCCCGCGGCCCGCAGGTCCTGCGCGGAGAGGGAGTTGCCCGCTCCGTCGAAGTCGGCCGTGCCCGGCGCGGTGTCGTCGCCGACCGCCCGGTTGTCGAAAAGCCGCTCCAGAGGGAGCGGCTTCGTGGGGGTGGAGGCCTGGGCGGCCACCGAGGGTGCGGCCGGTGCGAGGAGTGCGAGGGCGGCGCCTCCCGCGACGATCCCGGCCACCGACCATGGTCTGCCGACGCGCATATGTGTCCCCTCTCGTAACCGACCCGACCGGCGATTCGACAGGTGCATGGCGAACTTAGAAAGACGGCGGGGTGTCGTCAAGACAAGCAACGGGTCACGGAGCCCACCGCGCGCCCTGTGGTGCGCCCGTGCGCTTGGTGCGACGCTGAGCAGTATGAACATCCCCTTCCTGGACAACTGGCGCAAGCGGCACGGTGCGGCCTCCGGTACGGCTCTGATGAGCTCCCAGGAGGCGGACCCCCAGGGCGTGGCGCAACTCCTCTCCGAGTGCGAACTGCTGCGCGCCCGGGCCGAGCAGGCGGGCATCGGGCTCGACGACTCGGCCGGGTCCCTGGAGGAACTGGACCAGCTGGTGCCGCGCTGGCGCGACGACCCGGAGGAGCTGCCCTGGCTCGGTAACGACGCCGGGCTCTATCTGGGCACGGTCATCGTCCGCACCGTGCCCGGCGCCGTCTGGCAGGTGTGGCCCAACGGCCGCCCCGTGGTCCGGCTCGGCTCCGGCCGGGAGGTCGACGTGGTCGAGGCGGGCCAGCAATGGGCCGCCGACGGCGCCCCCGAGCTGTCCCAGCTGTACGCGGAGGTCTCGGAGGTCTAGCGGGACAGGGCGCCCCTTCCGGGCGTTATCCGCCCACCGGTGCGTGTCCTGACCGAAGTGCCGCTTTTGTGTGGATAGTTTGCGCGGTATGGCCGTGGGTGAACCGCTGATCGAGCTGCGCGACGTCAACAAGTACTTCGGCGAGCTGCACGTCCTCCAGGACATCGACCTCACCGTCGGCCGCGGCGAGGTGGTGGTGGTCATCGGGCCGTCCGGGTCCGGCAAGTCGACGCTGTGCCGGACGATCAACAGGCTGGAGACCATCCAGTCCGGTTCGATCGTGGTGGACGGGCGGCCGCTGCCGGAGGAGGGGAAGGAACTGGCGCGGCTGCGGGCCGAAGTGGGGATGGTCTTCCAGTCGTTCAATCTCTTCGCCCACCGCACCGTGCTGGACAACCTGATGCTCGCCCAGATGAAGGTCCGCAGACGCGGCAAGGCGGAGGCCGCGCGGCGGGCCCGGGAACTGCTGGACCGGGTGGGGCTCGCGGACCAGGCGGACAAGTACCCCGCGCAGCTCTCCGGCGGCCAGCAGCAGCGGGTGGCGATCGCCCGCGCGCTGGCGATGGACCCGAAGGTGATGCTCTTCGACGAGCCGACCTCGGCCCTCGACCCGGAGATGATCAACGAGGTGCTGGAGGTCATGCGGCAGCTCGCCCGGGACGGCATGACGATGACCGTCGTCACCCATGAGATGGGCTTCGCCCGCTACGCCGCGAACCGCGTGGTCTTCATGGCCGACGGCCGCATCGTGGAGGACCGCAGCCCGGAGGAGTTCTTCAAGGCACCGGAGACCGCCCGGGCCAGGGACTTCCTCTCCAAGATCCTCAAGCACTGAGCCGGGCGAGGACGCACACATGACGCGCATGACACGCATGAGGCACATGGCGCACATGAGGCGCACCCTGACCGCCGTCCTCGCGCTGCTCCTGGCCCTCACCGGCTCCGGCTGCGGCAAGGCGGGCAGCCCGCCCGCCAAGGGCCCCAAGGCCGAGCAGCTGCCGCACTACACGGTGGCCACCAACTTCCGGCTGCCCTCCTCGCCCACCTGGCGGAAGGCGAAGCGGCGCGGTTACCTCACCGTCGGGGTCAAGGAGGATCAGCCCTATCTGGGCGAGAAGGACCCGGCCACCGGCCGCTACTCCGGTTTCGACATCGAGATCGCGAAGATGATGGCAGCCTCCCTCGGCTTCCCGCCCCGGACGATCCGCTTCCGGGCCGTCGCCTCCGCCAACCGGGAAACCGCGCTCCAGAACGGCCAGATCGACTACTACGTCGGCACCTACACCATCAATCCGCTGCGCAAACGGCTGGTCGGCTTCGCCGGTCCGTACTACATGGCCGGTCAGTCGCTGCTGGTGCGCACCGGTACGCACGACATCCATGGCCCGGCCGACCTGGCGGGCAAGACGGTCTGTTCGGCGGCCGGTTCCACCCCGCTCCAGCGCATCCAGCACGACTACCCCAAGGCCCACGCGGTCGCGTACGACAACTACTCGGTGTGCGTCGACAACCTGCTCAGCTACCAGGTCGACGCGGTCACCACCGACAACGTGATCCTGCTCGGCTACGCGGCCAAGGCCCCCAAGGAGCTGAAGGTCGTCGGCAAGCCCTTCTCCAAGGAGCCCTACGGCATCGGGGTACCCAAGCGGGACAACGCGCTGCGCTTCGCGCTGGACGACGCCATCGAGGCCCATGAGCGCGACGGCGACTGGCGGCGGGCGTACAACGCGACCCTCGGCCTGTCCGGTGTGCCCGCCCCGAAACCGCCCGCCGTCGACCGCTACCACTGACCCCCTCATACCGCCGAGGCCCTAAAACCATGGACGTGCTCACCCAGAACTTCTCGCTCTACGGCCGCGGTCTGCTCGGCACCGTCGAGCTGACCGTCTACGCCTCGCTGCTCGCCCTCGCGCTCGGCGTGCTGATGGCCGCCTTCCGGGTCGCGCCGGTCGCGAGCCTGCGCGCCTTCGGCACCGCCTGGGTGGCGGTGCTGCGCAACACCCCGCTGACGCTGCTGTTCTTCGCGGTGATGCTGGGGCTGCCGCGCTTCGGGCTGATCCTGCCGTTCACGGCCTTCGCGGTGCTCGCGCTCGGCTGCTACACCTCGGCGTTCATCTGCGAGGCGGTGCGCTCGGGCATCAACACGGTGCCGGTCGGGCAGGGCGAGGCCGCCCGCAGCCTGGGCATGACCTTCGAGCAGACGCTCGGGGCGGTGGTGCTGCCGCAGGCGTTCCGCGCCGTCATCCCGCCGGTCGGCTCGACGCTGATCGCGCTCGCCAAGAACTCCGCCATCGCCGGGTCGTTCAGCGTCACCGAACTGCTCGGCACCTACAAGCCGCTCAACGAGATGGGCTACAGCATCGTCTGGTCCTTCGTCTGGATCGCCGTCGGCTATCTGCTCGTGACCCTGACCATCAGCGCGATCTTCACCGTGCTGGAGAAGCGCTGGGGAGTGCCGCGTTGACCGCCACCACCGTCCTGTACGACGTCCCCGGGCCCCGCACGGTCCGCCGCCACCGCCTCTACGGGCTGATCGCCACGCTGGTGCTGCTGGCCGTGCTCGCCTGGGTGATCTATCTCCTTGTCGACACGGGTCAGTTCGCGTACCGGAAGTGGATGCCCTTCGAGTACAAGGGCATCCAGACGCTGCTGCTGCGCGGGCTCGCCAACACCCTCAAGGCGTTCGGGCTCGCCGCCGTCTTCTCGCTGGCGCTGGGCGGGGTGCTGGCCGCCGGGCGGCTGTCCGACCACCGCCCGGTGCGCTGGCTGGCCACGCTGGTGGTGGAGTTCTTCCGCGCGATGCCCGTGCTGGTGATGATCTTCTTCGTCTTCGTGGCCCTGAAGGTGCAGCCGCTGCCCGCCCTGGTCACCGGGCTGACCCTCTACAACGGCTCAGTGCTCGCCGAGGTGTTCCGCGCGGGCGTGGCGTCGGTGGACCGCGGGCAGCGGGAGGCCGCGTACTCGCTGGGCCTGCGCAAGACGCAGGTCATGACGTACGTCCTGGTGCCCCAGGGAGTACGGGCCATGCTGCCCGCGATCATCAGCCAGCTGGTGGTGGCCCTGAAGGACACCTCGCTCGGCTTCCTCATCACCTACGAGGAGTTCCTGCACGCGGGCAAGCTCATCGCGTCCAACCTCGACTACGACCTGCCGTTCATCCCCGTCGTGATGGTCATCTCGCCCGTCTACATCGGGATGTGCATGCTGCTGTCGTGGTGTGCGAACTGGGTGGCGAAGCGGCAGCGGCGCAGCGTGAAGACGGAAAAGGTGCGAGTGGCCCCGGCCGGCCCGGCCGCGCCGATGCCGGGTGACACCCGCGGTTCCTAGCGCTGGTGCCTAGTCGCGCACCGGGACCGACAGATACGAGGGGTCGGCGTCCGGTGAGGAGAACGTCAGGTGGGCGCCGGCCGGGTTGTGTTCGATGTAGAGCGGGTCGACGGTGTCCACCACCAGCGCGAGCCGGTGCCCGGCCGGGACGTCGTACGCCGTCGAGAACAGGTCCAGGTCGACGGGGAACGGCTTGCCCGGGGTGCGGTCGTGGAAGGTGACGGGGGCGTTGCTGACGAGCTTGCCGACGCCGAGCGGGCCCACGTCGTAGAGGTAGGCGACCGCGGTGCCGTCGGCCTTGTCGCTGGTGAGGGTGGTGTGCAGGGACACCGTGCCGCGGACGCGCTGCTCGGCCGCGTACGCCCCGGTCTGCCAGACGGCGGCGTACGTGCGCGGCAGCAGCGGGATCGAGGCGAGCGGCGGGAGCTTGAGGAACTGGTCGAGCGCGCCGCTCAGCAGGACGGTTCCGGCGTTGGCGCCCGAGTCGTGGTTCGCGGTGACCGTCTCGGCCTTGTCGAGCGCGATCCGGCGCCGCTCCGAGGGGACGGTGGACCAGCTGGAGTAGCCCTCGTAGCCGCCGCCGGTACGGGACATCAGCTGCACCGGCCGCTCGCTGTCGATGCCGTTGCGCTCGCCCTTGAGGTAGCGGTCGAGCCAGCGTTTGCTGTGCTCCCAGGTGTCGTTGGGCAGCCCGAGGAGCCCGCCGAACTCGGCGGTCGCGTGATCGCCGGGCCGGAACTCCAGCCGCTTGGGGCCGGTCAGCTTGTCGTAGAAGTCGGCGTAGCTGTTGGGCGGGAAGATGGAGTCGCCCCAGGCGTTGCCCAGCATGATGGCCGCGCCATTGGCGTTGATCTTGTCGAGGTAGGTGGCCGCCGAGCGCTTGCGGCCCCACTCGATCATGTCCGCTTCCTTGTCCAGGTGGGAACCGAGGAAGTCCTTCAGGATCTGCTGGAATTCGTCGCTGGGGCGGCCGGTGAGCGCCCCGGCGCCGCCGAGCAGTCCGGCGGCCTGGGCGTGCTGGGTGCGGCCGCTGTAGATGGACCCGATCAGATCCGCCCAGCCGCTCATCGAGACGACCGCCTTTATGCGCGGGTCGGCTCCGGCGGCGAGCAGGCTGATCCCGGCGCCGTACGACACCCCCGCCATGCCGATGTGGCCGGGGTCGGCGGCGGTGTTGGCCAGCGCCCAGTCGATGACTTTGGACGCGTCGGCGACGTCGGGCGGCCCGGCCGTCTCGATCCGGCCGCCGGACTGCCAGAAGCCTCGGGTGTTGTAACTGACCACGACATAGCCGGAGTCGGCGAGCTTCTTGGCCTGCGCGAGGTATTCCACCTGCGGCAGGGACCAGCTGGTGGGCAGCACGACGAGGGGGTGGCGGCGCGAGGTGTCCGCCGGGGCGACGACGTTGGCGGCAAGGGTGACGCCGCCGTCGCCGGGGATGTCGACGAACCGTACGGAGGTGTCGGCGGCGGTCGCGGACGCGGATGTGGCGGGGGCGGCCGTGGCGGCGGGGGCGAGGACGAAGGTCGCACCGGCCAGGACGGTCGCCGAAAGGGCGACGGCGGTGCTGGTACGCAGCGCTCGGCGGGCAGGGGTCACTGTCGCTCCAGAGGTGGATGCCGTGGGGGAGGGGAGCACCGGTGCGGGCCCGTGGGGCGGGCCTAAGTGACCTGACGGTAACTCGGCTGGTTACCACTGGTAATAGGGTGGCAAGTTACGCCTGGGTAACGATGCGGGCGGAGTGGACCTGTGCGCCGCGCGACGCGGTAACCGCCCCTGGCTCACCCCTCCTTGAGCGTCACCTTCGCCGCCGCCCGGCCGCCCGCCGTGGTGGCCTGCTTGGTGACGTCGGCGACCAGTTCGACCACATCCGGGCCGTACGCCTGCGAGTTGACCACCTTCAGCAGCAGACAGAACGAGCCCTGCGCCCCGTACTTGCGGGCCAGCTTGGCGCGGTTGCGCACCAGGTGGCGTACGGCGGCGCGGTGGGTGACCGGGCGCTGCCCGGCGGCCAGGAAGACGGGACGGCCGCCGTCGCCCGCCGTCAGCCGGGCCACCAGTACGTGCTCCAGCGCGCCGGGCTCCGGGCGGTACTCGGTGCCGCCGATGGTGAGGGTGCCCCGGTCCGCGCCGGACTCGTCCCCCTGGTGCACGGTCACGCCCGGCAGCAGGTTCGCCATGTGCGCGGCCAGCCGGCGGTGCGCGGTCGGGTCGCCGACGCAGAACTCGGTGCGCGCGCCGAAGCCCTGCAGCCCGGTGTCGTGCGGGGCCACCTCGGCGTGCGCCCCGCAGTTCTCCACGACGGAGGCGAGTCCGAGCAGCGCGAGGGCGTCATGGCGCGGGATGGACCAGTGGGTCGAGCTGCTGTCCCGGTGGGTGACCAGGACGCATTCCGAGCCGTCGGGGAGACCGAAGAAGCGCTGCTCGCGGGTGCGCCCCCGGCGCGTACTCGCTGAGTGCACGGCCCAGCCGAGCGCCAGCCCCACGATCAGGGCCGCTCCGGAAGCGATCAGGTCCTGCACGGTGTCAGTCATGGCCGCGCATCGTAGCTGCCATACGGGTGGGTGTTCGAGTGAATGCCCAAGGGCACTCAAGGGGCGAGTCCAGGGGGTATGCGAGGGATCGGTCAGGGGGCCCGTCCAGGGCCGCTCCAGGGCCGCTCCAGGGGTACTCGCCCTCTGTCGTGAGCATGAGCATCGCCGGTAGGCTCCGCTCTCTGCCGTTCGCTTGGAGGTCCGGATGGGGCACGCCGCACGACCAGCCGCAGCAACGAGAGCCACGGCCCGGGCAGCCGTACGGCACCGGCTGCCCGCGCTCGCCGCCGCGGCCGGGATGGTCGCCGTGCTCGGCGTCGCCCCGGCGGGTGCGCACGCCGCCGCACCGGAGGGCAGCGCCGGTACGCCCGCCAAGACGCCGGTGGCCACCGGTTACGGCGGCGCGGTCTCCAGCGTCGACGCCGACGCCTCGGCGGCCGGGATCGACGTGCTGCGGCGCGGCGGCAACGCGGTGGACGCGGCGGTGGCGACGGCGGCCGCGCTCGGGGTCACCGAGCCGTACTCGGCGGGCGTCGGCGGCGGCGGATACTTCGTCTACTACAACGCCAAGCGGCACTCCGTCTCCACGCTCGACGGCCGTGAGACCGCCCCGCTCAGCGCGGACAAGAACCTCTTCCTGGGCAAGGACGGCAAACCGCTGCCGTTCGACGACGCCGTCACCAGCGGCCTCAGCATCGGCACCCCCGGCACCCCGGCCACCTGGCAGGACGCGCTCCACGCCTGGGGCACCGAATCGCTCGCCCGGGTGCTGAAGCCCGCCGAACGGCTGGCCCGCGACGGCTTCACCGTCGACAAGACCTTCCGTCAGCAGACCGCCGACAACGAGGCCCGCTTCAAGGACTTCCCGGCCACCGCCAAGCTGTTCCTGCCCGGCGGAATGCCCCCGGCCGTCGGCTCGACCCTGCGCAACCCCGACCTCGCCCGCACCTACGCCCTGCTCGCGAAGAAGGGCGTCGGCGCGATCTACAAGGGTGAGCTGGGCCGCGACATCGTCTCTACGGTGCGCAAGCCCCCCGTCGACCCGAAGGCGGAGCGCGTCGTACGCCCCGGCGATCTGCGGGCCGAGGACCTGCGGAGTTACGAGGCGAAACGGCAGGCCCCCACCCGCACCTCCTACCGGGGCCTGGACGTGTACGGGATGGCGCCCTCGTCCTCCGGCGGCACCAGCGTCGCCGAGGCGCTCAACATCCTGGAGCGCACCGACCTCTCCAAGCTCAGCGAACGCGACTATCTGCACCGCTACATCGAGGCCTCCCGGATAGCCTTCGCCGACCGCGGCCGCTGGGTCGGCGACCCGGCCTCCGAGGACGTACCGACCAAGGCGCTCACCTCGCAGCGGTATGCCGACTCCCGGGCCTGCCTCATCAAGCCCGACAAGGTACTCAAGAGCCCCCTCGCCCCCGGCGACCCGGCGAACCCGGGCGCCCCCGGCTCCTGTGACACGCGCGGACACGCCGCCCCGACCACGTACGAGGGCGAGAACACCACGCATCTGACGGTCGCCGACAAGTGGGGCAACGTCGTCGCCTACACCCTCACCATCGAGCAGACCGGCGGCAGCGGCATCACCGTCCCCGGCCGGGGTTTCCTGCTCAACAACGAGCTGACCGACTTCTCCTTCGCGCCCGCCGACCCCGCCGTCCACGACCCGAACCTGCCGGGGCCGGGGAAGCGGCCGCGTTCGTCCATGTCGCCGACCATCGTGCTCGACGGCCACAAGCCGGTGCTGGCACTCGGCTCGCCCGGCGGCGCCACGATCATCACCACCGTGCTGCAGACCCTGCTGAACCACGTCGACCGGGGCATGCCGCTCGTGGACGCGATCGCCGCACCGCGCGCCAGCCAGCGCAACGCCGCCCAGACGGAGCTGGAGCCCGGGCTGTGGAACAGCCCGGAGCGGGCCCGGCTGGAGGCGCTGGGCCACGCCTTCAAGCAGAACCCCGAGATCGGCGCCGCGACCGGCGTCCAGCGGCTCGGCGACGGCCGGTGGCTGGCCGCGGCCGAGACGGAGCGGCGCGGTGGCGGCTCGGCGATGGTGGTCAGACCGGCGGGCTGAGCCGCCCCGGGATCACCGGCGGCCCGCGCGGGGCGTGGGCCGCCGATCGCCCGATCGACACTTCCTCACAGGAACTTCACAAAGTTGCCTCTTGTGTGTGAATCCGGAAATGTACCGGTAGCACTTCGGTGACCAGGTCCGTAGCATGCGGGGGTGTCGAATGCGGGGGTGGCGATGGCGGGCAGACAGCTCCCGGTGGCGATCGAGGAGTTCGCGAGCTACCTGCGTGCGCTGACGCGGCGGATCGACCCGGAAGCGGGCTGGTACGCCGTCTTCGCGCAACGCGACCCCGACGGGCTCCGGGCCTGTCTCGACGGCCAGGAGGTCCCGCCCTGGGACGTAGTCCAGGCCCTCCTCCAGGACCTCTCCGCCCAGCGTGGCGCCCAGACGGCCAACGTGGCCGCGGCCCGCGCGGCCACCCTGTACCGCGCCTCGATCACCGTCCACGACGCGGCCCCCGGCACCCGCGAGGCGCTCCGCGCCCGCCTGGCCGCGATGCACCGCGAACGGCTCGCCGCGGCCGACCGCGAACGCGAGGTCCACGCGGCCCAGCGCGCCGGGGCCGAAACCACCCCCGACGGAGACCCCCTCGACGCGGCCCTGGCCTGGGCCCAGGACGACCACTACCGCGCGACGGCCCGTTGCGAAGAACTCACGGCTCGCCTGGAAGCCCTCCCCTCGGCGGAGGGCCAGGAACCCGCCGGGGCGCCCGCGAACACCCCGCCCGGCCCGGGACCCGGGCCGATGCGGTGGCCGGTGATGAGCACGGGACCCGTGGCTGTCCCGCCCGGTGCGCCTCGGCGACCGGTGGCGGGTGCGGGGCCCGGTGGCACCCCGCCCGGCCCGTGGTCCGGCCCGGGGCCGGGACCGGCAACCGGGCCCGGGCAGCGGCCGGTGGCGGACGCGGCTTCGGCCGCAGGCCGCGTGGGTGCCCCGCCCGGGGCGGGACCCGGCCCGTGGTCCGGCCCGGAGTCCGGTTCGGTACCCGACCCGGCGCGGTGGCCGGGCGCGGACTCTGTCGTAGGGGTCGGGGGTGCTTCGTCCGAGGCGGTGGCCGGGGCGGGGCAGCGGTCGGCTACGGAGGGCGAGGCCTCCGTAGGGGCTGGCGCTTCGTCCGGGGCGGGGTCCGGCTCGGGGCGGGCGTCTTGGATGGCGGGTGGATTGCAGGACCCCTCTATCGCGGGGCTGGCCGGGCGTTCCCAGCCGGACGGTCCGCCGGGCGACGGTGCCCCGGGCGGGCAGCCTCGGCCGCGCGGGGCGCGGTTCGCGGGGGCGGGGCAGCAGCCGTCCGCCTCGCGCGGGGCGCGGTTCCCCGGGGTGCGGGGCGGGGCGCGCAAGCGGGAGCGGGAGGCCGAGGAGCGGGCCCGGGTCAGTGAGCAGCAGGAGCTGGCCGAAGCCCGGCGGGTGGCCGCCGGGGCCGTCGCACGGCTGGGGCGGCTGCGGGCCGAGGGGCGCAGCGGGGAGGCGCACGCCGTGCTGTGCGAGACGGCCGTCTGGCCCGCCGGGCGGCTGCCGGTGCTGGCGGGCGAGCTGGAACGGGCGGGGCTCGGCGCCGACGTGGGCACGCTGCTGTGGGAGATGGCCTGCCTGCCGCCCGAGCGGCTCGCCGCCGCCGCGGAGGCGCTGATCGCGGGGGGCCGTGAGTCGGACGGGGAGCGGCTGCTGCGGCAGAGCGTCGCGCGGCCCGTCGCCGAGGTGGCGCAGACGGCGCTTGCGCTGCTCGGGAACGGCGCGCACCAGGAGGTGGCGCTCATGCTGACGGCGTTCCTGCGGGCCCGTACGCCCGCCGAGGTGGCCGAGGCGGCGGCCGAGGACCCGGGGGCGCTGGTGCCCCCGCTCATGGACGCGGCGGGCGCGGTGTCCCCGGGCAGTCAGCACGACCTCGCGCACGCCCTTCGCGTGGCGGGCATACACGGCGCCACCTGATCCTTGTCAGGTCCGACATAGCACGAAAAGTACTCGTCTTCGTTGAGTAACGGCTGCGGTATTGCCAGAGTGGTGAGTGCGCTTCTACGTTCTTCACCACAGCGAGATTCTACGTGCGTAGACACCGGCTGACGACGGGGGCGAGCCCCCGGAGTACTGCTGTGAAGGAGCTGATCATGGCCAACGTCGTACGTGCCGCGCTCGTCCAGTGCACCTGGACCGGCGACACCGAATCAATGATCGCGAAGCATGAGGAGTACGCCCGCCGGGCGGCCGCCCAGGGGGCCAAGGTGATCGGCTTCCAGGAGGTGTTCAACGCCCCGTACTTCTGCCAGGTCCAGGAGCCCGAGCACTACCGCTGGGCGGAGCCGGTCCCGGACGGGCCGACGGTACGGCGGATGGCGGAGCTGGCCCGGGAGACCGGGATGGTGATGGTCGTGCCGGTCTACGAGGTCGAGCAGTCCGGCTTCTACTACAACACCGCCGCCGTGATCGACGCCGACGGCACCTACCTCGGCAAGTACCGCAAGCACCACATCCCCCAGCTCAAGGGGTTCTGGGAGAAGTACTACTTCAAGCCCGGCAACCTCGGCTGGCCGGTGTTCGACACCGCCGTCGGCAAGGTCGGCGTCTACATCTGCTACGACCGCCACTTCCCGGAGGGCTGGCGCGCCCTGGGGCTGGCCGGCGCACAGCTCGTCTACAACCCGTCCGCCACCTCCCGCGGCCTGTCGTCGCACCTGTGGCAGCTGGAGCAGCCCGCGTCGGCGGTCGCGAACGCGTACTACATCGCGGCCATCAACCGCGTCGGCACCGAGGAGTACGGCGACAACGACTTCTACGGCACCAGCTACTTCGTCGACCCGCGCGGCCAGTTCGTCGGGGACGTGGCCAGCGACAAGGACGAGGAGCTGCTCGTCCGCGACCTCGACCTCGGCCTCATCGACGAGGTGCGGCAGCAGTGGGCCTTCTACCGGGACCGCCGCCCCGACGCCTACGACGAGCTGGTGACCCCATGACCGGGACCACCGGCGCGAGGCCCGGCGAGAGGTCCGGCCAGACGACCGGCGGGCGGCTCTACGAACGCCACCGGGCCGTCCTCCCGGACTGGCTGGCGCTCTACTACCAGCGGCCCATCGAGATCACCCACGGCGAGGGACGCCACGTCTGGGACGCGGACGGCAACCGCTACCTCGACTTCTTCGGCGGCATCCTCACCACCATGACCGCCCACGCGCTCCCCGAGGTCACCAAGGCGATCAGCGAGCAGGCGGGCCGCATCCTGCACAGCTCGACGCTCTACCTCGACCGCCCGATGGTCGACCTCGCCGAGCGCGTCGCCCATCTGTCCGGCATCCCCGACGCCCGGGTCTTCTTCACCACCTCCGGCACCGAGGCCAACGACACGGCGCTGCTGCTCGCCACCACCCACCGCCGCTCCAACCAGGTCCTGGCGCTGCGCAACAGCTACCACGGCCGGTCGTTCTCGGCGGTCGGCATCACCGGCAACCGCTCCTGGTCGCCGACCAGCATCTCCCCGCTGCAGACGCTGTACGTGCACGGCGGGGTGCGGAGCCGGGGGCCGTTCGCCGGGCTGTCGGACGAGGCGTTCACCGCGGCGTGCGTGGCCGACCTCGAGGACATCCTCGGCCAGGCGCACGGCAACGTCGCCGCGCTGATCGCCGAGCCCATCCAGGGCGTGGGCGGCTTCACTTCCCCGCCCGACGGGCTGTTCGCCGCCTTCCGCGAGGTGCTGGACCGGCACGGCATCCTGTGGATCACCGACGAGGTGCAGACCGGCTGGGGCCGCACCGGCGACCACTTCTGGGGCTGGCAGGCACACGACGCCGCGGGCCCGCCGGACCTCCTCACCTTCGCCAAGGGCATCGGCAACGGCATGTCGATCGGCGGAGTCGTGGCCCGCGCGGAGGTCATGAACTGCCTGGGCGCCAACTCCATCTCCACCTTCGGCGGCAGCCCGGTCACCATGGCCGCCGGTCTCGCCAACCTCAACCACCTCGTCGAGCACGACCTCCAGGGCAACGCCCGCCGGGTCGGCGGACTGCTCATCGAGCGGCTGCGCGCGGCCTGCGCCGGGCTCGACGCCGTCGCCGAAGTACGCGGCCGCGGACTGATGATCGGCATCGAACTGGTCGAGCCCGGCACCGACGACCCGTCACCCGAGGCCGCCTCGGCCGTGCTGGAGGCCGCCCGCGAGGGCGGGCTGCTCATCGGCAAGGGCGGCGCCCACAACAGCAGCGTCCTGCGTATCGCCCCGCCGCTGAGCCTGACCGTGGCGGAGGCGGAGGAGGGCGCGGACATCCTCGAAGCCGCCCTGAAAACTACCCAGTCGGGAAGGAGTGCGGGCTGATGTCTCGTACCGTGATCCGCGGCGGGCTCGTCATCACCGCCGCCGAGGAAACCCACGCAGACGTCCTGGTCGAGGACGAGCGGGTGGTGGCGCTGGCCACGTCCGACAGCGATGTCGCGCGCGGCTGGACCGCCGACCGTACGATCGACGCGACCGGCAAGTACGTCATCCCGGGCGGTGTCGATCCGCACACCCACATGGAGATGCCGTTCGGCGGCACCTTCGCCGCCGACACCTTCGAGACCGGCACCCGGGCCGCGGCCTGGGGCGGCACGACCACCCTCGTGGACTTCGCCATCCAGACCAAGGGGCACGCCCTGCGGGAGGGCCTGGACGCCTGGCATCTGAAGGCGGGCGGCAACTGCGCGATCGACTACGGCTTCCACATGATCCTCTCCGATGTCGACGGGGGCTCCCTGAAGGAGATGGACCTCCTCGTGGACGAGGGCGTGACCTCGTTCAAGCTGTTCATGGCCTACCCGGGCGTGTTCTACAGCGACGACGGGCAGATCCTGCGCGCCATGCAGCGCGGCGCCGCCAACGGCGGGCTCATCATGATGCACGCCGAGAACGGCATCGCCATCGACGTCCTGGTCGAACAGGCCCTCGCCGAGGGCAGGACCGACCCCCGCTACCACGGCGAGGTCCGCAAGGCGCTGCTGGAGTCCGAGGCCACCCACCGCGCCATCCAGCTGGCGAGGGTCGCCGGGGCGCCGCTGTACGTCGTCCATGTGTCGGCCGAGGAGGCCGTCGCGGAGCTGACGCAGGCGCGCGACAAGGGGCTGCCCGTCTTCGGCGAGACCTGCCCGCAGTATCTGTTCCTGTCCACCGACAACCTCGCCGAACCGGACTTCGAGGGCGCCAAGTACGTCTGCTCGACACCGCTGCGGCCCCGCGAACACCAGGCGGCGCTGTGGCGGGGGCTGCGGACCAACGACCTCCAGGTCGTCTCCACCGACCACTGCCCCTTCTGCTTCACCGGCCAGAAGGAGATGGGCCGCGGCGACTTCTCCAAGATCCCCAACGGGATGCCGGGCGTCGAGAACCGCATGGACCTGCTCCACCAGGGCGTCGTGGACGGCCACATCACCCGCCGCCGCTGGATCGAGATCGCCTGCGCCACCCCGGCCCGGATGTTCGGCCTCTACCCGAAGAAGGGCACCATCGCGCCCGGCTCGGACGCCGACATCGTCGTCTACGACCCGGCCGCCCAGCAGACCATCTCCGCCGAGACCCACCACATGAACGTCGACTACTCGGCCTACGAGGGCAAGCAGATCACCGGGCAGGTCGAGACCGTGCTCTCGCGCGGCCTCCCGGTCATCGACGGCCGCGCCTACACCGGTCGCGCCGGGCACGGCCGGTTCGTCCGCCGCTCGACCTGTCAGTACCTCACCTAGGAGGCCCGGCCCATGGACTTCGGACTCGTACTGCAGACCGATCCGCCCGCGTCGGACGTCGTCGAGCTGATGTGCCGCGCCGAGCGCAACGGCTTCGGCTACGGCTGGACGTTCGACTCCGCCGTGCTCTGGCAGGAGCCGTTCGTCATCTACAGCCGCATCCTGGAACACACCGAGCGGCTGACCGTCGGCCCCATGGTCACCAACCCCTCCACCCGCACCTGGGAGGTGACCGCCTCCACCTTCGCCACCCTCAACGACATGTACGGCAACCGCACCGTATGCGGCATCGGCCGCGGCGACTCCGCCCTGCGGGTCGCGGGCCGCTCCCCGAACACCCTTGCCCGGGTCGGCGATGCCATCGACGCCATCCGCGACCTGGCGGAGGGCCGGGAGGCCGTGGTGGACGGCAGCCCGATGCGCATCCCCTGGATCAAGGACGGCCGGCTGCCGGTGTGGATGGCCGCGTACGGGCCCAAGGCCCTCGCCCTCGCCGGTCAGAAGGCCGACGGCTTCATCCTCCAGCTCGCCGACCCGTTCCTGACGGAGTGGATGGTCCACGCGGTCCGCTCCGCCGCGGCCGACGCGGGCCGCGACCCGGACGCGATCACCATCTGCGTCGCCGCGCCCGCGTACATCGGGGACGACCTGGCCCACGCCCGGGAGCAGTGCCGCTGGTTCGGCGGCATGGTCGGCAACCACGTCGCCGACCTGGTCTCCCGCTACGGCGAGCACTCCGGCGCCATCCCCGACTCCCTCACCGAGTACATCGCCCGGCGCCAGGGCTACGACTACAGCCACCACGGCCGCGCCGGAAACCCGGACACGGCCTTCGTCCCGGACGACATCGTCGACCGCTTCTGCCTCCTGGGCCCGCCGGAGGCCCATGTGGAGAAGCTGCGCACGCTACGGGGACTGGGCGTGGACCAGTTCGCGGTGTACGCGATGCACGACGCGAAGGAGGCGACGATCGACGCCTACGGGAGGGACGTCATTCCCGCGGTGAACGGCTGACCGCCCGGGGATAGGCTTGATCCATGCTGAACAGGGTCGTGCACGCACTCGCCTGTCCCCATTGCGGTGCCGCGCTCACCCAGCGCGAACGTGCTCTGCTGTGCACCGCGGGTCACACCTTCGACATCGCGAAACAGGGGTATGTGAACCTGCTGCCGGGCGCGACGAAGCACAGTGCGGACACCCGGGAAATGGTGGAGGCGCGTGCCGAATTCCTGGCGGCCGGACACTACGCCCCCCTTTCCGGCGCGCTGGTGGAGCTGGCGCGCCGTACGGCCGATCCGGCGGTGTCCGGCTGTGTCGTCGATATCGGCGGTGGTACGGGGTATTACCACGCGCGGGTCATGGACGCGCTGCCGGACGCCGCGGGAGTCCTGCTCGACATCTCGAAGTTCGCTGCCCGGCGCGCGGCCAAGGCGCATCCGCGGATCAGCGCCGCGGTGGCCGACGCCTGGCAGGCGCTGCCCCTCCAGGACGGCGCCGCTTCCCTGGTGCTGAACACGTTCGCCCCGCGCAACGGCCCGGAGCTGCGGCGGATTCTGGCGCCCGGCGGGGCCCTGCTGGTCGTCACCGCCAGCCCCGGCCACCTTCAGGAGCTGGTCGACGCGCTCGGCCTGCTGCGCGTGGACGACCGCAAGGAGTCGAGGCTGACCGAACAGCTCGCCCCGTACTTCACGCTGGCCGGGACCGAGCGGCTGACCCGGACGATGACGCTCGACCACCGGGCGCTGGCCCAGCTGGTCGCCATGGGCCCCAACGCCTGGCACCACGACGCCGGGGATGTCCGGGAGCGGGTCCGCAAGCTGCCGGACCCGTGCCCCGTCACCCTGTCCGTCACGCTGACCGCGTGGCGGCCAGCGGCGTGCGCCGGATGACGCCGTACCGGATGACGCCGTAACGGAACAGCGGTCGCGGTCAGGTGGAACGTGCCAGTACCTCGCCGATTCCCTCGGGGGAGAGGACGTGTTCCACCCCGACCACGGTCCCGCCGACGACTCCGGCGGACATCCCCAGCACGCTCTGGGTCAGCGACAGCCGACGGGTGGCCAGGGGCAGCGCCCGCCGGTAGACGACACCGCGAATCCTGGCCAGCACATCGTCGCTGGCGGCGGCGATCGCCCCGCCGATGACGATCCGCGCCGGGTTGTAGACGTGCACGAGCAGCGCCACCACCTCGCCGATCGTCACCGCGCCCTCGCGGACGACGCGGACGGCCCCGGGGTGGCCGTCGCGGACGAGCCGCGCCAGGTCCGCGGCGCCGCGCGGCCTGTCCCGCTCGGCGAGGCCCGAGTCCTCCCGGGCGAGCCGGGCCGCCATCGCGGCGGCCGACGCCACGGCCTCCACGCAGCCGATGTTCCCGCAGCCGCACACGGTGTCGTCGGCGCCGGGCACCCGCAGATGCCCGATGTCGCCCGCGGCGCCCTCCGCGCCCCGGTGGAGTTCCCCGGAGGCCGAGATGAGGCCGCCGCCGATACCGGTGCCGATCTTGATGAAGAGCAGCGGCGCCTCGTCCTCCGGCAGGGCGCGGGCCTCGCCGAGGGCCATGAGGTTCACATCGTTGTCGACGAAGGTCCGGCAGCCGAACCGCTCGGTCAGCGTCCGGCCGACCGGGAAGCCGTCCCAGCCGGGCATGATGGGCGGCCGTACCGGCGTTCCGGCGCGCGCGTCGACGGGCCCGGGGAGGCCGACGACGCAGGCGGAGAGCCGGTCGGCCCCCACGGAGGCAGACCCCGCGGAGGCAGACCCCAGGGAAGCGGCCCCCGCCGACTCGGCCAGCATGCCGCGCAGCCGTTCGGTCAGCAGGTCGAGCGTCGCCTCGGGGCCCCGCGCCACGTCCAGCGTGACCTCCTCCTGCGCGACGAGGCGCTGTGACAGGTCGGCGAGGGCCAGCCGGGCGCTGTGGGCGCCGACGTCGGCCACCGCGACCACCCCGGCCCGGGGGTTGAGCGCCAGCCGGAGCGGCGGGCGGCCGCGGCCGGGCCGGGTGACCGTTCCGCCCTCGACGACCACCCCGGCGTCGATCATGGTGTCGAGGTGTCGGGTCACCGTGGACCGGGCCAGGCCGGTGGCCTTGACCAGGTCGGCACGGTTGTCGGCGAGGCCCGACGCGATGAGCCGGGCCAGTGAGCTGTGGACGGGGCCGCCGGTGTTCTGCGGCCGCAGTCCGGCGACCGACAGCCGGGGTATCGGGCGGTGGTCCGTCGTCGTCTGTGCTCCCGTGACCGTTCCCATGGCCGGTCACGGTACAGCAATTATGGCGGTTTTTATGACTCACAAGATGCAGAATTCCATGTCTTGTGAGGCGCTAATCGCCGTCTTAGGCTCACCGCCGTACGACGTCACGGGAGGACAGTCATCACATCTCCACCGCAAGGCCGCTCCAGGCCCCTCGGCACCGCCATCGTCGGAGCCGGGATGATCGGCGCGATCCACCGCAGGGCCGCGGCGCTGGCCGGTGCCCGGATCACCGGCGTCCTGGCCTCCACCCCCGCACGCTCCGAGCAGGTCGCCCGTGAGTGGGAGGTCCCCGCCTACCCCTCCCTGGACGCGCTCCTCGACGACACGTCCGTGGACGTGGTCCACATCTGCTCGCCCAACGCCACCCACGCGCCCTTCGCGCTGCGCGCGCTCGCCGCCGGGAAGCATGTGGTGTGCGAGAAACCCCTCGCGGTCTCCGTCGCGGAGGCGGAGCGCATGGCGGAGACGGCCCGCGACAGCGGGCTGGTGGCCGCCGTCCCCTTCGTCTACCGCTACCACCCCCTGGTCCGGGAGATCCGGGCGCGCCGGATCGACGGCGAGTTCGGCGGCTGGCATCTGATCCACGGCAGCTACCTCCAGGACTGGATGCTCTCGCCGCAGGCGTCGGGCTGGCGCGTGGACCCGGTGGCCGGGGGCCCGTCCCGCGCCTTCGCGGACATCGGCTCCCACTGGTGCGACCTGGTGGAGTGGGTGTCGGGCGAACGGTTCGCCGAGGTCGTCGCCTCGACGTCGATCGCCCTGGACAAGCGGCCCGCCGCCGAGTCGCGCACCTTCGCGGCCGACTCCCCGGACCCGTCGCCGGAGTACATGGACGTCAGCACCGAGGACTGCGCCGCGCTCCTGCTGCGCACCGCCGCCGGTGTGCTGGCGTCCACCACCGTCTCCCAGGTCTCCGCCGGGCGGAAGAACCGGCTGTGGTTCGAGCTGGACGGCGCCCGGGCCAGCGCGGTCTTCGACCAGGAGAACCCGGAGACCATCTGGCTGGGCGGCGAGGACGGCGCCCGGATCATCAGCCGCGACCCCGGCCACGGCTCGGCCGAACAGCGGCGGCTGTCGGTCCTGCCCCCGGGCCACGCCCAGGGGTACGCGGAATGCTTCGAGGCGTTCGTCGCCGACACCTACGCCGCGATCGGCGGCGACCCGCCGGAGGGCCTGCCGACCTTCGACGACGGACTGCGCGCCGCCCGCATCACCGAGGCGGTTCTCCGATCCTCCCGTAACGGCTCGTGGACAGAGGTGTGAACGCATGAAACTCGGATTCCTGACGGCCTGTCTCCCCGGCTGGTCCCTCCCGCGCATCGCGGAGTGGGCGAGCGGCAACGGCTACGAGGCGCTGGAGGTCGCCGTCTGGCCGAGGACCGGTGGCCGCGACTTCGAGGCGAGTCATCTGCCCGTCACCGACTTCCCGGCGGCGCGGGCGGAGGAGACGCTCGCGCTGTTCGCCAAGCACGGGCTCGAACTGTCCGCGCTCGCGTACTACGAGAACCAGTTGCACCCCGACCCGGAGCGCCGGGCGGAGATCCGCACCCATTTCAAGCACGCGGTGGACGCGGCCGCGGCGCTCGGCGTCCCCTACGTCGGCACGTTCATCGGCCGGGACTGGACCAAGCCGGTCGCGGACAACCTCAGGGAAGCCGAGCGCGTCTTCCCCGAACTCGTCGACTACGCGGGCGAACGCGGCGTGAAGATCATCATCGAGAACTGCGTCATGGAGGGCTGGCACCCCGACGGCTATCCGGGCAACCTGGCCTACTCCCCGGAGCTGTGGGAGTGGATGTTCTCGCTGGACCTCTACCTCAACTGGGACCCCTCGCACCTCACCTGGATCGGCATCGACCCGGTGAAGACCATCGCGCCCTACATCGACCGCATCGTGCACGCCCAGGCCAAGGACGTCGAGCTGGGCAGCGGCGACATCGACCGGTACGGCTTCTTCGGCAAGGCGGTGGACCGCCCCGACCCCTGGGACAACGGCTGGTGGCGCTACCGGGTGCCGGGGCTCGGCCAGGTCGACTGGACGCGCGTCGTCGACCGCCTCTACGAGCACGGCTTCACCGGAACGCTCTCCGTCGAGCACGAGGACCCGGTCTGGGGCGGAACCGACGAAAAGGTCGTCCAGGGCTTGCGGATCGCCCACCACACCCTGCGCCCGCTGGTCATCGGCTGAGCACGCATTCGGAATGCGGAGAACAGTTCAGGGAATTGCGTCACCTGTTCCGAAGGTCCCCGATCTCGCAAAGGAGGTTGGGGACCTTCCGATTCAGCTCGCGCTCGGCGGGGTCTGGGCCGGGGCCGCCTTCTTCGCGGGGCGGCCGCGCTTCTTGGCGGCGGGCGCCTCCGCCGGACGGGACACCGCCGCGAAGGGCTGCAGCGCCTCCTGAAGGGCCTTCAGGGAATCCGCCCCCAGGTCCACGACCCGGCGCTCCTCCCGCAGGGCCGGTCGTACGGCGATGGTGTTGCTGCCGTCCTCGTTCTGCTCCCCGGTCTCGTACTCCTCGTCGACCCAGGTGGGAACCAGAATTTCGACCGAATGCACGTCCGACATGGTATCGGGTTCGAGGTCGCAGTGAATTACCGTACGGCCATAGATTCGTGTTTCCACCGTCTGTCCGTTGACGACAACCGACGTGACGGTTTCCTGAACACCCTCCTCGTTCTTCTCGGTTTCCGGAACCTGCACAAAGCGAACTGCCACTGCTTCCCCTTTTCTTGAAGTAGCCCAAATTCTAGCCGGGCAGCCGCTGTTGGCGCCAATCCGGAAAGCACCGAAAGCCCCTTCCGGGCGGAGGGGTATTTTTCGGCGTGCACGGCCGGAAATACGTGAGTGCGCCTCAACCGCAGCCGTTGCGGGCGGTGCCCACGGCCACGTCGTCGTACCAGAGGGTGTCGTCGCCCTCGCCGTAGCTCTCCCAGCCCAGCCGCAGATCGGCCGGGGCGGGCCGCCAGCCGCCCCGGTTCAGCCACTGCTGGTCGACGTCCTGGGTCGGGGTGCCGTCGACGACCAGGCCGGGGACGAGCGCGCCGTTCACCCAGGTGTCGAGGCGGCCCGCGGTGCGGTCGAGGCGGAACTCCAGACAGGTCCAGGCGTTGACGGGCAGGGGAGTGCTGAGGGCGACGCCCGCGGGGCTCTGGGCGGGGAGGGTGGCGTCGTCCGATTCGCGGTTCCACTGGAGCGCCTTGTTCTGGCCGCCCATGCGCAGATCCTTGCCGTTGTCCCCCGGGTCCTTCAGGGCCGCGAATGTGACGTGCTGGGCGGGTAAGGCGGTGGTGTGCCGGACCCAGAGGCGTACGTAGAGGTCACCGGTCGTGGGCAGGCCGGAGAGTGAGGTTCCGGCGAAGGCGTGGTTGCAGTAGCCCGCCCTGCCGGTCACCCGCACCGACTTGGCGCCCGTGTGGGCCACCGTCGAGTCGACGGCGGCGGTGCCGGTGCCCGAGCAGTTGGCGACCGTCGTGCTCCACCGGCCGCCGGGGCTGGTGCCGGTCTGGGACTCGAAGTCCTCGCAGAACCCGGTGGCGTTGCAGGCCGCCGCGGAGCTGCCCGGGGTGGGCGTCGCCGAGGCGGCGGGGGCGGCGAGGCCGGTCATGGCCAGGGCGGCGACGGCGGCTGACAGGGTGCGGCGGCGGTACGGCGCGAGGGGCATCGGGACCTCCGGCGGGGGATGGGAAGGGGTGTGGGAGCGCTCCCAGGCCTCTCACCTTAGCCGGGACATGACACCTTGGGGAGCCCTCCTACCAGCAGGTGACCCCGCCGTCCACCAGCAGGTCCGCACCGGTGACGAAGCTCGCCGCGTCACTCAGCAGGAACACCGTCGGCCCCACCATCTCGTCCACCGTCGCCATGCGGCCCAGCGGGGTGTCCGCCTCGAACTGGGCGACCCGTTCGGCCACTTCGGGGCGCAGGTTCATCGGCGTGGCCGTATAGCCGGGGCTCACGCTGTTGACCCGGACGCCGCGGGTGCACCACTCCGTGGCCAGGCTCTTCGTCAGGTGCATCACGGCCGCCTTGGACGCGTTGTAGTGGGCCTGGGTCAGCCCCCGGTTGGCGATGGTGCCCGACATCGAGGCGATGTTCACGATGGCGCCGCCGCCGTTGCGCAGCAGCGCCCGGCCCTCGGCCTGGCAGGAGAGGAACACGCCGGTGAGGTTCACGTCCACGACCCGGCTCCACTGCTCCACCGGCATGTCCTCGGCCGGGGCGGCGTTGGCGATGCCCGCGGCGTTGACCGCGAGCCGGAGGGGTCCGAGGTCGCGTTCGGCCACGGACACCGCTTCCGCCAGGTCCTCCGCCCGGGTCACATCGGCGGGGAGGGCGACCGCGCGCCGCCCCGACTCCTCGATCGCCGTGACGGTACCGGCCAGATCGCTGCCCGGCAGGTCCAGGCATCCGACGTCGGCTCCCGTCTCGGCGAGCCCGATGGCGAGCCGTCGGCCGATGCCGCTCCCGGCTCCGGTCACCAGGGCCACGCTGTCGTCGAGACGGAAGGAGGGGACGGGCATGAGGACTCCTTGAGTGATGCCGCGAGTGATGCCGCCGCGGCGTTCGCCGCCGCTACGGCGCTTGTCGTTCCGTTCGGTCGGGGCGGCCCGCCAGTCGGCGGGCCACGCCCAGGTCGGTGATCAGGACATCGACCCAGCCGCCCAGCACCGCGGCCCGTACCGCCGCGTACTTGCGGTCGCCACCGGCCACCGCGACGCGGCGCGGCACGGCGCGGTAGACGTCGGGGGTGATGCCGATGACGCGGTCGTTCAGCTCGGTGTCGAGGAGGGTGCCGTCCTCGTCGAAGAAGTGCAGGCAGATGTCGCCCACCGCGCCGAGCCCGCGCAGCTGTTGCTGGTCGTCGTCGGAGAAGATGTTGCCGCTGCGGCGCAGCAGCGGTGAGGGGTCGAGGCTGCCGATGCCCACGATGGCGATGGTGAGGTTCTTCCACGCCGCGGCCACGCTGCTCACCTTCGGGTCGGCGAGTATGGCGTCCCGGACGGTGGCGTCGGCCACCAGCCCCGGGGCCGACATGAAGACCGGTTCCGCGCCGGTCAGCTCGGCGAGCCGCCCCATCAGCCGGGTCGCCTGGACCTGGACCTGCGGGTCGCCCACCCCGCCCATCAGCTGGACGACCTCCTCCAGGAACCGCCCGCCCGGCCGGGACCGCATCGCCTCGACGGCGGCGAGCAGGGTGGCGCTCCACGACGAGATACCGAGCCGGTCGCCCTCCATGAGCGTGGTCTCCAGATAGACCGCGGTCGCCGCGCCGAGCGCCGGGATGACGGAGTCGGCCTCGCCCTCGACATCGACGACCACCACGTCACGCAGCCCGTACCGGGCCGCGATCTCCTCCTCCAGCTCGGCGAAGACCCCCTCGGGCGGCACCACGATGGTGCGCACGATCCCGAGTTTGGCGGCCTGGGTGAGCAGCCGGGAGACGCGCGCCTGGGAGATGTGCAGCTCCTCGGCGATGCGCGGCTGCCGCATCCCCTGCTCGTGGTAGAGCCGGGCGATCCGGGTCATCAGCCGCAACTGCTCATCGCTGGTCGCCATGCGCGTGGTGCGGGTCATGGGGATGCCGGTCCTGTCGCGGTGATTCATAACGGCATCATGCCGTGGCCAGGCGCATGACCGCGGCGTCGGTCGCCTCGGCCGCCGGAAGGACGCCTCGCTGCCGCCCCCGGCTGAGGACGAGCACCCGGTGGGACAGGCCCAGGACCTCGTCGAGGTCGGAGCTGACCACGACGACGGCCATGCCGGAGCGGGCCAGGTCCGCGATCACCTCGTAGATCGCGGCGCGTGCGCCGACGTCGATGCCGCGGGTCGGCTCGTCCAGGATGACGACCTTGGGCTTGCGCTCCAGCCACTTGGCGATGACGACCTTCTGCTGGTTGCCGCCGGAGAGCGTCCGCACCGGCTGCCCGGCCCGCCCCTTGACGGTCATCAGGCTGATCGCCTCACCGGCGACCGCCGCCACCCGGCGCGGGCTCAGCCAGCCGCGGCGGGAGATGCGGTCGAGGTTGGGCAGGGCCACGTTGTCGCCGATCGACAGGTCCAGGACGGCGCCCTGGCCCTTGCGGTCCTCGGGCACCAGCACCACACCCGCCGCGATGGCGTCCTTGGGCCCGCGCAGCCTCAAGACC
Organism: Streptomyces sp. NPDC005962; assembly: GCF_040629205.1. Lineage (NCBI taxonomy): Bacteria > Bacillati > Actinomycetota > Actinomycetes > Kitasatosporales > Streptomycetaceae > Streptomyces > Streptomyces sp. NPDC005962. The sequence continues at coordinate 63,331 of NZ_JBEXVE010000018.1, forward strand.
CGGCCGTCGACGGACACCGTGCCGCCGGTCACCGGATCGACGCCCGCGACGGCCCGCACCAGTTCGGTACGGCCCGCGCCCACGATGCCCGCGATGCCGAGGACCTCGCCTTCGTGGACGCTGAACGACACATCCTGGAACGAGGGGCCGGTCAGGTTCCGCACCTGGAGCACCTCCCGGGGGCGGGCGGTTCCGGTGTCGGGGAAGATGCGCTCGATGCTGCGCCCGACCATCTCCTCCACCAACTGGACCACCGGCACCTGCGCGGTGTCGTGCGCGGCGACGAGCTGTCCGTCGCGCATCACCACGACGCGGTCGCAGATCCGGGCGATCTCCTCCAGCCGGTGGCTCACATAGACGAACGACATGCCCTCAGTGCGGAGGGCATCGATCCGCTCGAAGAGGTGTTCGGTCTCCTCGCCGCCGAGGGCGGCCGTCGGCTCGTCGAGGATCAGCAGGCGCGCGTTCAGGGTCAGCGCCTTGGCGATCTCGACCTGCTGCTGCTCGGCCACCCGCAGGGTGCGCACCAGACGGGTCGGGGAGATGTCGAGGCCCAGCCGCCGCAGCTGTTCTTGGGCCCGCCGGTTCATCTCGCCGCGGTCGATCCGGCCGCCCCGGCGCAACAGCCGTCCCAGGAACACGTTCTCGGCCACGGACAGGTCCGGCAGCAGGCGCATCTCCTGATGGATGAGGCCGATGCCGTGGCTGATGGCGTCCCCGGGGGACTTGGGTTCGTACGGCCGTCCCTGCCAGGTCATTCCGCCGGTGTCGGAGGGGAAGGTGCCCGCGATGACGTTGGACACGGTGGACTTGCCCGCGCCGTTCTCGCCGAGCAGCGCCACCACTTCCCCGGGGCGCACCTCCAGGTCGAACCGGTCGAGCGCCTGGGTGACCCCGAACCGCTTGGATATCCCCTGTACGACCAGCCCCGGGGAGGGCTCCGCCGCCGGGTGCCGACTGACGTCTCTCATCGTCGTCACGCCTCCGCCCTGCTGTCGTCTACGGGTGGGTGTTGATGAACTGGGTGGCCTTCTTCTTGTCCTTGCTGGTCAGGAGGAAAGCGGGCTGAAGCTGTTCGGCCGGGACCTTCTTGCCCTTGATGATGTCCACGACGGTGTTCACCGACATCCGGCCCATCTTGCGCGTCTGCTGCACCATGGTGGCGTCGATGGTGCCCTGGCGGACCGCCTTGAGTCCGGCGACGTCCCCGTCGAAGCCGACGATCAGGTGTTTCTTGTGCGAGCCGGACGCCTTGACGGCCTGGGCGGCGCCGAGCGCCATCGCGTCGGCCTGGCCCCACAGGATGTCGATGCCGGGGTGGGCCTGCAGCATGTCCTGGGCGACGGAGTACGCCTTGTCCTGTGCCCAGTCGGCGGGCTGCTGGGACACCACCTTGATGCCGGGCGCCTTCTTGAGCGCCTGACCGAACCCCTTCTGCCGGTCCACCTGCGGGGTGGTGCCGATCTGGCCCTGGAGGATGGCGAGCTGCCCCTTGCCACCGGACTCCTTGGCCACGTAGCCGCCCAGCGTCCGCGCGGCCGCGACGCTGTCGCTGGCGATGAACGACTTGCCGGGCTCGCCGGGTGGGTTGCGGTCCACGGTGACGACGGGGATCTTGGCCCGGTTGGCCGCCTTCACGGGGACCCCGGCCGCCGTCGCGCCCGCCGGGATGTAGACGATGGCGCTCACCTGACGGCTGATGAAGTCCTGGATCTGGTTGACCTGGGTGGCCGCGTCGCCGTGTGCGTCGGAGACGATGACCTTGATGCCCTTCTTCTTCGCCTCCGCGGTCACGGACTGCTTGATCTGGTTGAAGAAGTCGGCCTGGAGGTTGGCCACGGCCAGCCCGATGGTGATCTGCTTGCCGTCGGCGGTCTTCGCACCGCCGCCGCCGCGTCCGCAGGCGGTGGCGCCCGCGACCATGGTGACCGCGATCCCGGTGGCTATGACGACGCGTGTCGTCACTCGTGTGTTCATGGGAACCAACTCCTTGGCTTGTGCCCGGGGGGAGAGGAGAAGAGGGGAGAGAAGAGGGGAAGAGGTAGGGAACGGGGCGCGGTCAGCGCGTCTCGCGGCGGCGGAGCACATCGAGCATGACGGCCAGCGCGATCACCAGCCCGATGACGATCTGCTGGATGAACGGCGAGACGCCCAGCAGGTTGAGGCCGTTGCGCAGGACCCCGATGATCAGCACGCCGAACAGGGTTCCGGTGACCGAGCCGACACCGCCGCTGAGGCTGGCCCCGCCGATCACCACGGCGGCGATGGTGTCGAGTTCGTAGCCGGTGCCCGCGCTCGGCTGGGAGGAGTCCAGACGCATCGTCAGGAAGATCCCGGCCACGCCCGCCAGCAGACCGGTCACGGTGTAGACCAGCACGGTCCGCTTCTTGACGTCGATCCCGGCGAGCCGGGCCACCTCGGCGCTGCCGCCGATCGCGTACAGGGCGCGGCCCCCGCTCCGGTAGCGCATATACGCCCACCCCGCCACGTACAGCGCGGCGAGCACGGCGGTGCACGCGGTGAAGACGCCGACGAACCGGGTGGTGGACAGGTTGTCGAACCAGTCGGGGAACCCGACGATCTGCTGACCGTCGGTGATCACGTTGGCCAGGCCGCGGGCGATCGACATCATGGCCAGCGTGGCGATGAACGGTGGCAGCTTGGTGTAGGTGATGCCCAGTCCGTTGGCGAGCCCGCACCCGCCCGCGACACCGATCGCGACCACCGCGCTCAGCCACAGCGGCCACCCCTGGTCGTGCGAGAGCCAGCCGACCACCATGGTCGCGAGGGCCAGCGTGGCGCCGACGGAGAGGTCGATGCCGCCCATGACGATGACCGCGGTCATGCCGAGCGCGAGCAGACCGAGGACGGCGGTCTGGTCGACGATGTTGAGCAGATTGCTCTGGGTGAGGAAGTACGGCGTCGCGATGAAGAAGACGACGCACATGGCGAGCAGGCCGAGGGCGGGACCGCGCGATCCGGTGAGGACGCCCGTCACCCAGGACGGCAGCCGGGGGCGGGGGTTGTCCGGTGAAGGTGGGGTTACGTCAACGGCCGTTGCGGCGTTGCCGGTCGTGCTCATCGAAACCTCCGAGTGGTCTCCGACGTCGTCGGAGCTAGTTCATGAACATCCCGCCGTCGACGTTGATCGTCTGGCCGGTGATGTACTCCGCCTCCGACGAGGCGAGGAAGAGCAGCAGGTTGGCGATGTCGTCAGGGGTTCCGGCGCGCCCGAGGGGGATTCCCGCGATCCACTCGGCCATCAGTTCCCCGGGGGCGTAGCCGCCGAGCAGCCGGCCCCACGCGCGGTCGTTGTAGTCCCACATGTCGCTGCCGACGATCCCGGGGGAGTAGGCGTTGACCGTGATCCGGTCCGCGGCCAGCTCCTTGGCCAGGGATTGGGTGAGGCCGACCACCCCGAACTTGCTGGCCGCGTAGTGCGGTGTGTAGACGAACCCCTGCCGCGCCTGTCCCGAGGCCGCGTTGAGAATGCGCCCGCCGCGTCCGTGCCGACGCATGGCGGCCGCGGCGGCCTGGGCACACAGGAAGGTTCCGGTGGTGTTGACGGCGAGGACCTTCTGCCAGTCGTCGTGGGTCAGATCCTCAAGTTTGCTGATGGTGATGATGCCCGCGTTGTTGACCAGGACGTCGAGCCGCCCCCAGGCGGACTCGGCGAGCGCGAAGGCACCGGCCACGTCCTCGGGGGAGGTGACATCGGCCCGGACGCCGAGGGTCTGGGTGCCGCTGTCGGCGGCCAGCTCCCGCGCCGTGTCCTCGACGGAGGCGGCCGCGTCCACCAGCAGCACGTTCGCGCCCTCGCCCGCGAACCGGGCGGCGATGCCCAGCCCGATGCCGCGCGCGGCCCCGGTGACCACGACTCCCTGTCCCGCGTATCGCGCTGTCATGACGCTCCTTCGACGGCCGAGGCCTCGGCGATGCGGTGTGGTGCGGCGGCGGTCCGCGGCGGGAGTGGTGGGGGTTCCGGGGTGGGGCCGTACTCGCCGCCGGACGGGCCGTACTTAGCGGTGGCGGCCTGGAGGCGGGCGCGCCGTACCGCCGTGTGCCAGTGCGCGACCCTCCTGGTCCGGGCGGCCTCGTCGCCGTGGGGCGCGTAGCTCTCGCGGGGGCGCTCCAGCCGTTCCAGGGCGGCCCGGTCCCACACCCCTCGGGTCAGCCCCGCGAGGTGGGCGGCGCCCAGCGCCGACAGGTCGCGGGCCAGGGCCCGTTCGACGATCCGCCCGCTGGTGTCGGCCTGGAGCCGCATCAGCACCGGGTTGCCGGTCGGCCCGCCGTCCGCGAGCAGCCGGGTGACGGGGCCGGTCTCGCGCTCGACCGCCGCCACCACGTCCTCGACCTGGAACGCGATCGACTCCAGCACGGCCCGCGCGAGATGCCCGGCGTGGGTGCCCAGGGTGAGACCGCTGATCAGCCCCACCGCGTTCTCGTCCCACCAGGGCGCGCCCAGACCGCCGAAGGCGGGCACGACGACCACGCCCTCGCTGCTGTCGGCGGCCAGCTCCGCCAGTTCGGCGGGGCCGCGGCCGAGCACGCCCGCCAGCCAGTTCACCGTGGCGCCGGTGGAGCGTACGTTGCCCTCCACCGCCCAGGTCGGGCTGCCGCCGGTCTGCCAGGCGACGGTCAGGCACAGCCCGGAGGAGACCCGGGCCGCGGAGGGGACGACGGCCATCACCGACGACCCGGTCCCGTACGTCGCCTTGACCGTCCCCGGCGCCCAGCCCGCGTGGGCGAACAGCGCCGCGTGGGAGTCGCCGAGCACGGCCGTGACCGGCACCCCGTCGGCCAGCGGCGCCAGTCCGCGGGTGCTGGGGAAGGGGCCCTGCGACGGTACGACCTCGGGCAGCACCTCCGGCGGTACGTCGAAGATCTCGGTCAGCCGCCGGTCCCAGGCGCACCGGCGGACATTGAGCAGCTGGGTGCGCGCCGCGTTGCCGACCTCGATGAGGTGGGCGCCGCCGAGCTTGAACAGCAGCCAGGAGTCGACCGTGCCCAGGCACAGTTCGCCCGCGCGGGCGCGGCGGCGGTCGGGGTCGTAACGGTCCAGCAGCCAGGCGGCCTTGGGGGCCGAGAACATCGGGTCCAGCGGCAGACCGCTGACCTCGCGGACCAGCTCCGCGCTGGGCACGGCCCGCAGCAGCGCCGGATCGCCCGCGGTGCGCTTGTCCAGCCAGCTGATCAGCGGACTCAGCGGTTCACCGGTCGCCCGGTCCCACAGCAGCAGCGATTCGCGCTGGGTGCTCAGGCCGATGGCGGCGACGCGCGAGGCGTCCTGGCCGTCGAGGCAAGCGGCGACGGCCCGCCCGCAGCCCGCCCAGATCTCCTCCGCCGACTGTTCGACCCAGCCCGGGGCGGGGGTGGACAGCTCCAGCGGGACGGAGCCGCGGGCGACGATGTCCCCGCGCCGGTCTACCAGGATCGCCTTGGTCGCGCTGGTGCCCTGGTCGATGGCGAGGACGAGCGGTTCAGCGGTGCTCATGGGACAGCAGCTCCCGGACGGCGGTGGCGATGCCGTCGGCGGTCAGGCCGAAGTGTTCCAGCAGGAAGGAGGCGCTGCCGGTGGGGGCGAACCGCCGGGGCACTCCCAGAATCCGCATGGGCACCGGACGGTTCTGGGCGACGACGCTGGCCACCGCCGCGCCGAGCCCGCCCGTGGTGGTCGCCTCCTCGGCGGTGACGATGCCGCGGGTCTCGCGGGCGGCGCGCAGCACCGCGTCGATGTCCATCGGCTCGACGAAGGTCATGTTCAGCACCCGCAGGCCGATGCCCTCGGCGCGCAGCGCCTCGGCGGCGGTGAGCGCCCGGGAGACCATCGTGCCGACGGCCATCACCGTGATGTCGTCCCCGTCGGTCAGCTGGAGGGAGCGCCCGGGGTGGAACGGCGCGTCCTCCGGGGTGACGGCGGGGATCTTGAACCGGGGGATGCGCAGATAGACCGGGCCGTCGTGGGCGGCCGCCCAGCGTACGGCGGCGCGGGTCTGGGCCGGGTCGGCCGGGACCGCGACGGCGAGGTCCGCGATGGCCCGCATCCACGACAGGTCCTCGATCGAGTGGTGCGTCGGCCCCAGCTCCCCGTACGCCATGCCGGGGCTCTGACCGCACAGGATGACGGGCAGCCCGTTGTAGGCGGCGTCGGTCTTGATCTGCTCGGTGGCCCGGCCGGTGAGGAACGGTCCCGCCGCGCTGACGAAGGGGATGAGCCCGCCGTTGGCCAGCCCGGCCCCGACGCCGACGAGGTCCTGCTCGGCGATACCGACGTTGATCAGGCGGTCGGGGTACAGCTCCCGGAAGCGCACCAGGTTGCTCGATCCCACCGAGTCGTTGCAGACGGCGACGATGCGCGGGTCCTCGGCGGCCAGGGCGATCAGCTCCTCGGCGAAGGCCTGGCGGCAGTCGTAGGTCCGGGCGGCGTTCTCGGGTATGAGTCCGGTGGTCATCGGTTCAGCTCCTCCAGCGCGGTGCGCACCTGTCCGGCGTCGGGCACCTTGTGGTGCCACTCGACCCGGTCCTCGATGAACGACACGCCCTTGCCCTTGACCGTGTTCGCGATGACCGCGACGGGTCTGCCGGTGGGGGAGGGGCGCAGCGCGGCCAGCAGTCGCGCGTGGTCGTGCCCGTCCACCTCGCGTGCCTCCCAGCCGAAGCTGGTCCACTTCTCCGCCAGCGGCTCCAGCCGCTTGGTCTCCTCGGTGCGGGCGCCCTGCTGGAGGCGGTTGCGGTCGACGATCGCGGTGAGGGAGCCGAGGTCGTAGTGGGCGGCGGTCATGGCCGCCTCCCAGTTGCTGCCCTCCTGCAGCTCGCCGTCGCCGAGGACGACGTACGTGCGGTACGAGCGGCCCGAGAGCCTGGCGGCCAGGGCGCAGCCGACCGCGACGGGGAAGCCGTGGCCCAGCGGTCCGGTGTTGGTCTCGACCCCCGGGACCTTGGTCCGGTTCGGATGGCCGTTGAGCGCGGAGAGCGGCGCCATGAAGGTGGACAGCTCGGACAGCGGGAAGTAGCCGCAGTGGGCGAGCGTGGCGTACAGGGAGGCCGCGCAGTGCCCCTTGCTGAGGATGAACCGGTCGCGGTCGGGCCCGTGGGGCCGGGCGGGGTCCACGTCGAGCACCCGTCCGAAGAGGGTGACGAGGATGTCGGTCACCGACAGATCGCCGCCGATATGGCCGAGTTGTGCCTTGTCGATCATGTGCACCACGCTGCGGCGCACTTCGGCGGCCAGCTGCTGGAGCTCATGGACCTGTGCGTCCGGGTCTTCGGTGTCTTCGGTGGCGATGCGGTGGCGGCGCGCCCGGAACCGTTCGGCGCCGACTGGATCTGTGCTGAGCATCTGCACGTCCTTGGAGTGAATATTTATTCACTAGTGAATTGTGGTGCTCGAAAAGTAGGTCGTGTTTCAGCCATGTGTCAATGGGTTGCGCAGTGGCCGGATGAGGCGGGAGGGAGTGAGGTGCCGGGCGCCGCAGGCGTTCACGCCGAAGCCATCGTCCGGCCGCCACCGGGTCATCTCATGTCGGCGGCGCGTGATTCGATGACCACATGTTCGATGACTTTCTCGCCAGTGATCTCTCCGAGGTGGAGCAGGCGGTGCGCACGGCGGCCGCCGTGGAGATCATGCCGCGCTACCGGCAGCTCGCCGCCCACGAGATCGTGGAGAAAAAGGGCCCGCACGACCTGGTGACCATCGCCGACCGGCAGGCCGAGGAGCACCTCACCGGCTCGCTCACCGCGCTGCTGCCCGGGTCGGTCGTGGTGGGCGAGGAGGGCGTGCACGCCGATCCCGGACTCCTGGCCCACCTCGGCGGCGACGCGCCCGTATGGATCGTCGACCCGGTGGACGGCACCCGGCAGTTCGTCCGCGGCGAGCCGGGCTTCTCCACCCTCGTTGCCCTCGCCCACCACGGCGAACTCCTCGCCTCCTGGACCTACGCCCCCGCCCAGGACCTGATGGCCGTCGCACGCCGCGGCCGGGGCGCCGTGCTCAACGGCGAGCCGCTGCGGGCCGGTGCCCCGGAGCCCGGCAAGCCGCTCGAAGTGGCCATATCCCACTACGACTTCACCACCGAGGGGGAGAAGCGCGCCCTGTCCGGGCTGCGGACCGACGGCGTGGCACCGCGCCCGTGCGGCTCGGCGGGTCTGGAGTATCTGAACATCGCCCGAGGCCATCTCGACGCGATCGCCTTCACCTGGGAGAACGCCTGGGATCACGCCGCCGGGCTGCTGCTGGTCGCCGAGGCGGGCGGGACGAGCGCGACGCTCTCCGACGAGCCGTTCCGTATCGCCGGAGGCAACGCGCTTCCCTTCACGGCGGCACGGAACGAGGCGACCGTACGGCATATCCTGGGCTTGCTGGCCGCCGCCGGCTGACTGTTTTACGGATCTTCGCGGATCTTCGAGGACGCCGGTCCTCAAGGACGCTGTTCCGGGGCGACGAGGAGGAGGCCGACGTGCCGTCGATGCTCGACGCGGTAGTGGTGGGTGCCGGGCCGAACGGGCTGACCGCGGCGGTCGAACTCGCCCGCCGCGGCTGTGCGGTGGAGATCTTCGAGGCCGCCGGGGCGATCGGTGGCGGCTCCCGCACCGAAGAGCTCACCCTGCCCGGCTTCCGGCACGACCCCTGCTCCGCCGTGCACCCCCTCGCCATCGGCTCCCCGGCCTTCGACCGGATGCCGCTCGGGCGGCACGGCCTGGAGTGGCTCCACCCCGAGCTGCCGCTCGCCCACCCCTTCCCGGACGGCAGCGCCGCGGTGCTGGCCCGCTCGGTCGGCGAGACCGCCCGGTCGCTCGGCCCGCGCGACGCGGGGGCGTACCGCCGCCTCCTCGCGCCCTACCTCGGCAAATGGTCGACCTTCGCCCCCGACGTGCTGCGCGCCCAGTGGGACGGGGTCGCGCGCGACCCGCTGACCTGGGCCCGCTTCGGGCTCAACGCCGTCCAGCCGGTCTCGCTCCTCGGCCGCCGCTTCCGCGGCGAGAAGGCGCGGGCCATACTCGCCGGGCTCGCCGGTCACGCCATCGCGCCCACCAGCGCCCCCGCCACCGCCGGTCTCGCCCTCATCTTCGCGATCGCGGCCCATGAGGTCGGCTGGCCGGTCCCGCGCGGCGGCTCGCAGTCGATCGCGGACGCGCTCGGCTCGTACCTGAGCGAAGAGGGCGGCGTCATCCACACCGGCGCGGAGGTCAAGCGGCTCGACGAGCTGCCCCCGGCCCGTGCGTACATCTTCGACACCTCGCCGCGCGCCCTGGCCCGGATCGCGGGGCTCGGCAACGCGTACCGCCGCTACCGGTACGGGCCCGGCGCCTTCAAGATCGACTACGCGCTGGACGGGCCGATGCCCTGGACCGCGCCGGACGCCCGCCGCGCCGGGACCGTCCACATCGGCCCGACCGCCGGTGAGATCGGCACCGCCCTGCGCTCCGCGTTCGACGGCCGCCCCCCGGCCGTCCCCTTCCTGATCTCCGCCCAGCCCAGCCTGATCGACCCGACCCGCGCCCCCGAGGGCAAGCACACCTTCTGGGTCTACGGCCACGCCCCCAGCGGCTGGACCGGGGACCTCACCGACGCCATCGAGCGCCAACTCGACCGCTTCGCCCCCGGCTTCCGCGATCTGGTGCTGGCCCGCGCCACGGCCGGACCCCCCGAACTCGCCGCCCGCAACGCCAACTACATCGACGGCGACATCGCCTGCGGCGCCTTCGAGGGCCTTCAGTCCGTCATCCGCCCACGGCTCGCCCGCGTCCCCTACGCGACGCCCCACCCCGCGGTCTTCCTCTGCTCCTCCGCCACCCCGCCGGGCCCCGGCGTCCACGGCATGTCGGGCCACCACGCGGCCCGCGCGGTGTGGCGGCGGCTGCGGGGACGGTAGCCGCCGCCGGTGGCGGGGACCCGCCATGGGGGAGCGGGTCCACCGGCGTTCTACGGAGCGGTCTTATACCAGGCGGTCGAGGCCACGGTCCGGTTGTCGCAGATGAGGACGGCCCTGCTCTGACGGCCGTTGAGGTTGTTGACCACCTTGGTGTAGGCGTAGTCGATGCCCGGGTCGACCGTCTCCAGCACCCATACGATCTTGGAGCTGTCGAGCCGGTTGCTGTGCGCCGCGCAGTCCCGCGGCGCGTTCTCGACACGGGCGAACGAGCCGCAGCCGGAGCTGTAGAAGTACTTGAGGGTGATGGTGCGCCCCTGGTAGACCGCCGTCTTCGTCGCCCCGCCGGGCACTCTGGGCTGGGTGTAGCGCCCCGAGCACGGGGTCTGCTCGGGGTAGAGGCCCTCGTTCGGCAGATTGCCGTAGCTCGCGCTCTGCACGGCCGCGGCCTCGGCCGTGAGCGGGGTGAGGGCCGCCAGGCCGAACGCGAGGGCGGCGCCGAAGAGTGTGCGTCGCACGGCGCGTCGGCGGGGGCCCTGCTCGGCCTGGTTCGTCGTCGGGGTCATGTCCGTCTTCCTCCCGGAGGTCGGATGGGTACGAGTAGGTGGAAAGCACCTCCAAGGCTGCCCAGTCATGACCCGGTCCGCCATCACCATCGATCCGCGCCTAAATAAGCAGACCAGATCGTGAAGTGAGGAAATTCGGTCGATCAGACGATCTTCCGGGTGTGTCGTGGCATGGCCACTTCACGGAGTGCCACCCCGGGCGACCGGCCCTCCCGCCCGTGTGGGTCTACCCCGTGCGGCGCGGCCCCGGCCGGTGGCCGCCGCAGGGGGCGCCGTCGGCCTCCCGGCACACCCTCGGCTCGCCGCTGGGCCGGGGGCGGGCCGCCGTTCCGCGGGCGGTCGAGGGCGGCTGCACCACGAGCGAACTGGCCCGGCGTACCGGCGTCACCCGGCCACCGCAGGCGAGCACGCCCGCATTCTGCGCGACGCGGGCCCGCTGGCTTCCGTACGCGACCGCGACACGGTCCCGCACACGCCCACCCCACTGGGCATGGACCTGCTGGCCGCGAACCCCTCGGGGGCTAGTGCGGGATGGTGTCGATGACCTCGCGCGCGCCCTGTCGCAGCAGGGCCACCGCGACCGATGTGCCCAGGGTGGCCGGGTCCAGCGGGCCCGCCCATTCGTGCGCGTCCAGCACCGTCTTGCCGTCCGGGCTGAACACCCGGGCGCGCAGCGACAGCCGCCCGTCGCGCTCGGCCTTGGCGTAGCCCGCGATGGGGGAGTTGCAGTGCCCCTGGAGCACGTGCAGCAGCATCCGCTCGGCGGTGATCTCCTTCCACACATCGGCGTCACCGAGCCCGGCGACCGCCTCGATCGTGGTGGTGTCGTCCTCCCGGCACTGCAGCCCCAGCACCCCGGCCCCGATGGGCGGGCACATCGTGTCCACGGGAAGGATCTCGCTGATCACGTCCGTGCGGTCGATCCGCTCCAGCCCCGAGACGGCCAGCATCAGCGCGTCGCAGTCGCCCGCCGCCAGCTTCTCCAGCCGCCGGTTGGCGTTGCCGCGCATCGGTACGCACTCCAGGTGCGGGTGGGTGACGGCCAGTTGGGCGACGCGCCGCACCGACGAGGTGCCGATCCGGGTCCCCTCCGGCATCTCGTCCAGCGTCAGCCCCTCGGGGTGGATCACCGCGTCCCGGAGGTCGTCCCGCTTGAGGTACGCCGCGAAGACCGTGCCCGCGGGCAGCGGCCGGTCGGCGGGCACGTCCTTGATGCAGTGCACCGCGAGATCCGCCTCACCGGCCAGCAGCGCGGCGTCCACCTCCTTGGTGAACGCGCCCTTCCCGCCCAGCTTCGACAGATCGCCCATCCACCGGTCGCCGGACGTCGTGACCGGCACGACCTCCGTACGGATACCGGGCCGCAGCGCGGCCAGTTCGGTGCGGACCCGCTCGACCTGGGCGAGGGCCATGGGCGAGGAACGGGAGACGATGCGGATGAGTTCGGCGGACGACATGGCGTAGAGGATAGGCCCTCCGCGTGGCCGCTATTGCCCGGGCCCGGCGAACCCCTCCGCGACCAGCGCGGCTAGGTCGATGTACGCGTCGAGGGTCTTCGGGGCGAGTTGGTTGAGGTCGATCTCGCTCAGGTCGGCTACGTGGGCGTCGTACGGTACGACCACTACGCCACGGCAGCGGGCCCGGAATCCCTCGACCAAGTCGTCGCTCGGCTCGTCCCCGGTCGCGTGCGACGTGCTGACCACGGTGATGGCGTGCCGTACCAGGTCGGCGTGGCCCTCCTCGGCCAGCCTGCTCAGGGTCGGGTGCGCGCTGCCGATGCGTTCCGCGGACGGGGAGGTGACGATGATCAGCTGGTCGGCGAGGTCGAGCACGTTCCGCATGCTGGTGTGGACGGCATCGGTGTCCGAGTCGCTGAGGATGATCGAGTAGCGGCTGCTCAGTGCCTCGATGACGCGTCGGTACTCCCCGTTGGTGACCGGAGCTACCAGGTCGTGGTCTCCCGCGAGGATCTCAAGTCCGGACGGCTTCCGCGTGGTGAATTGCTCGGGACGGTGGTCGAGCAGCGGATTCTGCGCCAGATCACGGATGGTGAGCGCGGTCTCGTGCTGGACGCGGCGGGTGAGACCGTAACCGCCGGGGATCGTGTCGACCGCGATCACGCCGTCCTGGCGTTCGCCCGCGAAGATCGCACCGAGCGCGAGGGTCGTGGCGGTGCGTCCGACCCCGACAGGGCGGCTGATCACCGCGATCCGGTGGCTGGTCGTCAGCGGCGTCCGGATCGGCTCCAGTTTGCGCTGCCGCTGGGCCTTTCCGCCGAAGCGGAAGCGGGACGTCAGACGGCGGGAGTGGGCTGGTGTCTCTTCGGGGAGTTGGGTGTCCGCGGACTGAACGTCGTACGGCATGGTGGAGGCGGACGCGGACGGCAGGCACCGCACGAAGACGCCCGCCACCTGGCCCGCTGTCGGGCGGCGGCCCGGGCGGTCGCTGAGGCAGGCACCGATGATCGAGAGCAGTTGGGGATCGCGCCACAGTTGTTCGTCCGCGAGAGCCGAAGGCGTCGGCTGCGCGTCGGCTATGGCGCGGAGAATCACCCCCAGCGCGTAGACGTTGTCCGCGTGGGTGCTGTTGACATCGTCGATGGCCGCGTCCGTCCAGCAGGTCAGCTTCACCGTACGGCCGACGAGGACGCTGTCCGCCGTCAGTTTCCGGAGCACGATGCCCTTGAGCGCGCACATGTTCACCGCCTCGGCGAGGCGCAGGCCGATGGTGGCGGCGTGCACAGGATCCAGCTGGGGCACACCCGCGGTGAGGAACGAGGTCAGCGTGGGGGCCGGGGAGCCGTCGGGGAGGGTGACGAACTCCGTCGCGACCCAGGGCGGGGCGAGATTGCAAGCGCTGGCGATGAACCGTGGCGCGTAGTGCCCGGACATCCGCCGCAGCGCCTCCACCTCGGCCCGCAGTTCCCGGTGGGCGCCTGGGGCGGTGCGGATCACCACATCGTGGGACCTCCGTACCGCGCGGGCCAGATAGACGTCGTACCCCCCGCTGCCGCCGAGCCTGCGGTAGCTGTCGAACTCCTCGAACGACGGCAGGCCGCCGTCCGATTCCGGGCGCGGATCGCGGGCAGGGGGCGCGGCCGTTGGGGCTTCGGCGGCCTCCGGCCGGAAGCCCCTGAGGAATTCCCAGACTTGCTGCGCGGTGTGGCGTTCGGGCTTCTCCCGGCATGACATCACCAGGGCGCGCAGTGGCTCCCATGCGGCGCTGCTCCAGCGCGGCATGAAATAGAGCCCCGGGTCGGGCCGCCCCGTCTGTGCCCCGCCGCCGAGGCACAGCAGGATGTCCCCCAGCGCCCTGACGTCGTCCTCGGGCGTCGGCGAAATGAGGAACGCCGGGAACACCACTCCGTCGACAGCGGCCGATGACCAGCCAGTCAGCAAGATGTCTTCACCAGCGACCTCCACAGCGCCGATGCTGAGGTCGCCGTGCACCAGGTCCGCGGCCGCGCTCAAGCGCACCGCGTCCGCGATCTTGCGGGCGAGCGCGAGGGCGGCATGCCCGTCCCAGCGCTCGGGGGCGGTACGGAGGACGTGGTCCAGCCGCTCCCCGATGAGGGGTTCCTCCGCAATCCACGGAACGTCGTCGGACAGCCCCTCGCGCACCAGACGGCGGGCGTAGCGGCCGTCCATGCGGCGCAGCGCCTCCGCATGCACGCCCAGCAGCTCGGTGTCCTGCCGTCCCCACTCACCGTGGGTGATCTGGACGACGGCCTCCGCGCCGTACGCGTCCTGGCCCAGGTAGGGCGTGAGCTGCACGCCCGGCGGTCCGGCCATCGTCAGCCGGTACGGACCGATCGTGCGCGGATCACCGGCTTCGAGACGGCGCCACTGCCGCGCCGCCCCACTGGTCGCGAACGCCGAGGACGACGACGGCGCGCCCAGGCGGGCCGCCAACCGTCGCTCGACCGTGCTGAACGGGCGGGCGCCGGGCGGGAGGTGGTCGGTGCCTGCCGGGTGGGCCAGCCAGGCGGGGAAGTCGGGGGAATGGCCCGCCAGTTCCTCCAGACGGCGGCCGATCGTCCGGCTGGTCGCGACCAGTTCGGCCAGCGGCACCGCGCCCAGCAGCGCCCGCTGGGCGGCGTCGGTGAAGGCGAAGGGCCGGTGTTCGGGCGGCAGCGGGTCCGGGCCCGCCGAGGCAGGTGGCTCGACCGGGCGCATCAGCCCGCCGAGGAACACCTCGGCCAGCCGACCGGTGTCGGACCGCCCGTCGACCGCCTTCTGCACCATCCGCATCACCGGCACCGGCAGTGGGGCCACCGCGGACAGATGGGCCGCCAGGCGGTACGCCTCCGGCGAGGCCGCGTCCCGGAAGAGCTGGACGCGGTCCAGTTCGGCGGCCGGGGAGGGGGACGGAGCCGGGCGGGCGGCGGCGGGGGCGCCGCGCGGCGGGGCGAGCAGCGGGAGGACGGCCGTACCGCTCGCGGAGGCGATCAGCCGGGCCCAGTCGGCCAGCGGCCCGGCCTCCGGCTCCAGGACGGGCACGGGTACCCCGTCGAAATGGGCCAGGGCGGCGGGCAGCACCGGATCGGCGACCGCCCAGTCCGCGTTGGCCGAACCGGGCCTGCGGGTGCGCACCTGCCAGCGCCGCGTCCGGATGCCGGAGCTGTCCCAGAGCCGGGGCGGCAGGGCGTGCACCACCGCGGTGGGCCCCACCCCCGCCCAGCGCGCCAGCACCCGGCCCATCCGCCCGTCGCGCCACGCGGCCCCCACTCCGTCGCTCACCACCAGCACCAGCGTGTGCCCGGACGGGTCCGAGAGCGCGGTCGTGGGGAGGTGGGGCGCGTCCGGGTCGTAGGGCCGGGTGCGCAGCGCGGGGGCGCCGCCGCCGCGGGTGTGCAGGCCGAGCACCCGTACGACGCGGAACGCGCCCGTGCGCTGCAGCACCGTGCGCAGCTCGACGGCCAGCCGCCGCCACAGCAGCATCGACGTGCCGTCGTCGACGACGAGCGCGAGGTCGAGCCAGCGCTCCCGGGCCGGGCGGGTGACCACGTCCGGCAGACCGGTCTCGGCGAGCGCCGCCGCGGTGGCGACCTCGTCGAACTCCCGCTTGAGCGGATTGGGGCGGTGCTGTTTGAGCGGGCGCAGGGCGCGGCCGATGGAGAGCTCCTGGTGCAGCGCCTTGTCCTCGGGCACGCGCAGCGGCAGCCCGCGCCGCGCGCCGGACGACTCGGCGCCGGTGCCGGGCCCGCCGGGGGCGTGGCCTCCGCCGTAGAGGCCGCGCGGGGCGTGGTCGGCGGGGCGACGGTCACGGTCCTGGCTTGCCGGGACGGGGAGCGGGGGTGCTTCTCGCTTCTGCGGCGGGGGCGGGGCGGTCGGCTGGGGGGCCTGTCCGGGGGCGGGCTGTTCTACGGGCGCGGCCGGGGCGGCGGGTCGGGTGGGCCCGGGGCGCGCGTCGGGCAGGGCCGCGCCGTCGCGGGTCGCCGCGCGCTCCAGGGGCGCCCCCGCCGCGTCGTGCTCGGGTAGCCGCCCGGCCAGCCAGAGGGCGTCGAGCAGCTCCTCCCGCGACAGGTACACGCCGCCGGACGCGAGGACTGTGATGGCCTCGTCCAGCCGTTCCAGCCGTCCGGCGCAGTCACCCCCTCCGGCCATGGGTCACACCGCCCCGCCCAGCCGGTGCAGCACCGCTTCCAGCAGCCCCTGCGCCGTCACATCCACCCCGCCCGACCGCAGGAACACGGCGTTCAGCAGCTGATCGGTGGCCAGCTCGCGCGCCGCGCGCCGACGCAGGAAGGCCTCCAGCAGCTGATCGACCTCTTCGAGCGCCTCCTCGCCCAGATGCGCGGTGACGATCGCCCGCAGCCGCTCCTCGTCGGGGGTGGGCAGCTCCAGCCGTACGCAGCGGCGCAGGAAGGCGGGCGGGAAGTCGCGCTCGCCGTTGCTGGTGATCACCACGACGGGGAACTCCTCGCACGCCAGCCGTCCCCGGCGGACCGTGGCCCGTTCGCCCGCGCGCTCGGTGAGCACCTCCACCACCGACTGTTCCTCCGGCAGCCGGGCCAGCTCGGGGATCTCGAACTCGCCCTCCTCGAACACGGTCAGCAGGTCGTTCGGCAGATCGACATCGCCCTTGTCGAGTTCGTCGACGAGTAGCGCCCGGGGCCGTTCGCCCGGCACCAGCGCGGTGCCCAGCGGGCCGAGCCGTACGAAGCTGCCGATGTCGGGTTCGGCCTCGCCGCGGTCCCGCATGAGGGTCGTCTCGCGCAGCCGCCCGATCGCGTCGTAACGGTAGAGCGCGTCCTGAACGGTGGAACGGCTGTTGACCGGCCAGCGCAGCACCTCACCCAGCCCCAGCTCGTGCGCGACCGCCCGCGCGAGGGACGACTTGCCGGTGCCCGGGCTGCCGGTGACGAGCAGCGGACGGCGCAGATGCAGGGCCGCGTTGACCACGTCCGCGTGTTCGGGCGAGATCAGATACGGCGACGGCCCGCCGGAACCGGAGGCCGTCTGGTCCGGGGCGTCCGGGCCGCTGCCGAAGCGGCGCCACGGCGGGGCGGGCGGCATCTCCACCTGCCGGGGTACGCCGTCCCCCCGGAACAGCCGCCAGCCGCCGTGCTGTTCGTGCTGTTCCCTTGCGTTCATCGGGGAATCTTCCTTTCGTTCCGCGGGCTCGTTCCGCAGGCTCATTTCGTGGGCTCATTCCGTGGGGTCCACGAGGTCCAGCCGGGGCAGTGCCCGCCCGGCGTCGGCCCACGCGAGGACCGGCCGCCCGGTGTACTCGGCCGGTCGCTGCAGGGTCTTCGTGCGGTAGGTCCGTATCGCCTCCGGCAGTTCACGCGCCGTCACCTCGGTCGCGTGCCGCACGGCCGGTGACCCCGGCTGCCCGCTGCGGTCCCACAGGACGACCGGAACGCCCGCCGCCAGACACATCTGGACGACCCCCGCCCGCCGGTGGGCCGCGACGTCGACCGTGACATGGGCGGTGAGCCGCTCCATCAGCAGACCGCACACCGCCTCCGGGTCGGGGGCCGAGGCGTCGTCGATGTGCACGGGCTCCTCGGCGTCCAGCCGGGCCCAGCGCTCCCGCCACTGGTCCAGCATCGCCTCGCCGCTCAGCTCCCGCAGCTCGGGGCAGTTGACGACCAGCGGATACGGCGCGCCGAGCGGGACGGGGAGCAGCGTCCGGGCCCCGGCCGGTTTCCAGGAGTCGGCGGGCACCTCCAGGGTGTCCCGGTCCACGACCAGTTCGATGACGAAGCGCGGGCCCGCCGGGTCCGGGCGGCGCAGCGAGCCGACCGCGTCCAGGATCTCCTGGGCCACCTCCTCCGCGCCGCGCGGCCGTTCGCTGTCGTCCGAGACCTGGCGCAGCCCGCCCCCGTCGTCGCACCACAGCCGCAGCCGGTAGCGCTCCGGCCCGTCCGGGTCCGATACGGCCGCGCCGCCCGGCGCGGGCCCGCAGGACGACAGCTTCGCGACGACCCGGGGCGGGGCGGAGCCCCGGGACGCGCCCCGGGCCCACTGCCGCGCGTCGTGGCGGCGATCCCGCAACGCCGCTTCATGGACGCCGAGTCGGCGGGCCACGGCCGCGCTCCACTGCCACAGCTCGGCGCGGAGCGCCGCCGTCGGGCAGCAGCCCGCGGCCACGAACTCCACGGCGCGCAGCAGCCCCGGGACGGCGGCCGCACGCTCGTCGTCGATGGGCGAGCTGTCGCCGTACAGACCCTCCAGATGGGCGATCAGCGCTTCGAAGCGCCCGCCATCGCCATCGCCATCGCCCTCGCCCTCGCCATCGCGACCGCCCTCGCGACCGCCGTCACCGCACGCTTCGCCGCCGCCGAATCCGGCCAGCAGCGCGCCGGGCAGGGCCGCCAGCGACAGCGCCGCCCGTACGGCCCCGGGGACACCGGCGGCCGAGGCCGGGGGCAGGGCGCGCAGCTGCCGCAGCAGCCGCTCGTACTCGCCCGGCGTGAGCAGCTTGGGCAGACCGTGGCGGCGCCCCAGGGCGAGGAGGTCGTCGGCGATCGGCCCCGCCGCCGGGCGCACGGCCTCGACCAGCGCCGGGAGGGCGCGCTCTCGGCTGAGCAGCAGCCGGGCGAACTCGTCGGCGGACGGCGCGCCGTCCGCGCGGTGGTCCAGGCCGCACTGGCGGGCGACCGCGCGGCAGCACCGCACCCAGCCGTCGGACAGCGACAGCTCCCCGTCCAGCAGGGCGGTCAGCTCCGGGTAGACCGGGTGGTCGCGCACGTCCTCGTCGGGAGGCGGAAGGAGGTGGTCCACTCCGGCTCGCCGCAACTCCCGCGTGACGCGCTGCCAGGGGATGCCCCAGGCCCGCCGCACCTCGCCCCGGATGCGCAGCTTCGCCGTCACGAGCCCGACGATGGCGCTCTCTTCGTACGACCACAGGGGGCCGCCGCTGTAGGCGGGTTCGATGTCCAGGGCGCGCTCGGCTCCGTCGAAGTAGCCGAACCGCCCGTCGCATTCGCTCACTTCGGCGTCGGCGAAGACCCCGGGCTCGCCGCTGCCGTGCCAGGCGCGGACGGACTGCCGCCGGGCCATGGGGTGCCAGGGCGGCGGCTCGAACGCGGGCGCCGCCGGGGCTCCGGCCAGCCGCAGGACGGCGAGGTCGCCGTTCCACTCGAAGGCGCCCAGGCCGCCGTCGTCCGTGCGGGGCGGAATCCAGGCCGTCAGCTCGGCGGAGGCCTCGACGGTGTGCTCCGCTCCGTGGATCTCCACCGAGAGGGCGATCGCTCCCGGGTGATCCGGGGCCAGCATGTCCTTGCCGAGGGCGCTGTTGACGACATGGGCGCAGGTCAGCAGGTGCCGCTGGGGCAGCAGGACCCCCGCGCCCGCCACTCGTCCGTCCGTCTTGGCCAGGATGGACACGGCGGGCCGTGGCGCGGACCCGCGGGGGTGGAACCAGCCCATGGCTCAGCCCGCGGGGTCGGGGTCGGGGTCGGAGGGCCGCGGCGGTGTCCGCTCCTCCGGCCGCCAGGTGGCCGAAATGGTGAGGCTGGCGTTCCCGTTCGCCCCCACGATGCCGAGCTTGAGGTCCTGGCCCACCTGCACCCCGAACTGGACGGTGAACTCCTGCGGCGGCCGGGGCGTTGAGCGGACCGCGTCGTGCACGTCCTGGAGCACCGAGCCCAGCCCCTGGAGCACGACGCCGAGACCGGCGTCCGCGAGCGCGGCCGCGGCCCGCGTGCCGCGCCCCACCGGGGTCACGCCCCCCACGCCTCCGACGCCCCCCACACCGCCGTAGGCGTCCGTGAGCGGGGCGTCCCCCACGGGGGCGAGTTCCAGCCGTACGGAGGTGCCGTCTGCCAGAGGTATCTCTCGGTGTTCCGTCACGTCTTCATCATGCCGATCACCAGGCCTCCGGTCTGCTCTTTCGTCGCAAAATCCCCGGAACGGGAAGCCGGTTGCGACGGGGCGGGCGGCGCCCGGAGGTCGATGTCGGATTCCCGCGAGCCCGGCGGCCCGCGGTGGCCGATGCTGGAGCCATGTACACCGATACCGACCGGTGCCTCAGGGCCGCGCGGGCCAAGGACGCCCGCTTCGACGGATGGTTCTTCATCGCCGTCGTCACCACCCGCATCTACTGCCGTCCGAGCTGCCCGGTCGTCGGTCCGAAGCCCGAGAACATGCGCTTCTACCCGAGCGCCGCGGCCGCCCAGCAGGCCGGATTCCGGGCCTGCAAGCGGTGCCGCCCCGACGCCAGCCCCGGGTCGCCGCAGTGGAACGAGCGGGCCGACCTCGTGGCCCGCGCCATGCGGCTGATCGCCGACGGAGTGGTCGACCGGGAGGGCGTGCCGGGGCTGGCCGGACGGCTCGGCTACAGCACCCGGCAGATCGAGCGGCAGCTGCTGGCCGAACTGGGCGCCGGGCCGCTCGCGCTGGCCCGGGCGCAGCGGGCGCAGACCGCGCGGCTGCTGATCGAGACCAGCGGGCTGCCGATGGCGGACGTCGCGTTCGCGGCCGGATTCGCCAGCATCCGGGCGTTCAACGAGACCGTACGGGAGGTCTTCGCGCTCTCCCCGACCGAACTGCGCGAGCGCGCCCGGAAGCAGCCCGGGCCCGCCGTGCCGGGGGCGCTGACGCTGCGGCTGCCGTTCCGGGCGCCGCTGTGCCCGGACAACCTTTTCGGCCACCTCGCCGCCACCGCCGTCCCCGGGGTGGAGGAGTGGCGCGACGGCACGTACCGGCGCACCCTGCGGCTGCCGTACGGGCCCGGCGTCGTCGCCCTCAGCCCCCGCCCCGACCACATCGCCTGCCAGCTGTCCCTGGCCGACCTGCGGGACCTGTCCGGGGCGATCAGCCGCTGCCGTCGGCTGCTCGACCTGGACGCCGACCCGGCCGCCGTGGACGACCTGCTGCGCACCGACCACCGGCTGGAACCGCTGGTCGACAAGGCGCCGGGGCGGCGGGTGCCGCGGTCGGTGGACGCCGAGGAGTTCGCCGTGCGCGCGGTCCTCGGGCAGCAGGTGTCCACGGCCGCGGCCCGCACCCTCGCGGCCCGGCTGGTCACCGCGCACGGCGACCCGGTCGCCGACCCCGGCGGCGGCCTCACCCACCTCTTCCCCACCGCCCGGGCCCTCGCCGGACTGGACCCCGAGGCCCTGGCCATGCCCCGCACCCGCCGCGCCACCCTCACCGGGCTGATCGGCGCGCTCGCCGAGGAGCGGGTCGGGCTCGGCGTCGGCAGCGACTGGGACGAGGCCAGGGCGGGCCTCGCCGCCCTGCCCGGGCTCGGACCCTGGACCGTCGAACTCATCGCGATGCGCGGCCTCGGCGACCCGGACGCGTTCGTCGCCACCGACCTCGGCGTCCGCAAGGCCGCCGCCGACCTGGGCCTGCCCACCACCCCCGGCGCCCTCACCCGCCACTCCGCCCACTGGCGCCCCTGGCGCGCGTACGCCGTCCAGTACCTCTGGGCCAACGACGGAGCCCACGCCATCAACCGCCTCCCCGCGTGAGCGGTCCGAACCAGGAGAATCCACCCGTGACCCGCACCCACACCACCGTCGACAGCCCGTACGGTCCGCTCACCCTGGTGGCCACCGGCGCCGGGCTGTCCGGGCTCTACATGACCGAACAGCGCCATCGCCCGCCCGAGGAGACCTTCGGCGCCCCCGGCGACCCCGGCGAGGAGCCCTTCGCCGGGGCCATCCGCCAGCTCGGCGCCTACTTCGCGGGGGAGCTGACCGCGTTCGACCTGCCGCTCCAGCTCGACGGGACACCGTTCCAGCGCCGCGTCTGGGACGAGCTGCGGCGCATCCCGTACGGCGAGACGTGGACGTACGGACAGCTCGCCGACCGCATCGGGCGCCCCACCGCCTCCCGCGCCGTGGGGCTGGCCAACGGCAAGAACCCGGTCGGCATCATCGTCCCCTGCCACCGCGTCGTCGGCTCCACCGGAAGCCTCACCGGCTACGGCGGCGGCCTCGACCGCAAGCGGCGGCTGCTGGACTTCGAGAGCCGCGCCGGAAACCGCTGAGGTCAGCCGCCTCGGTGGCGCGCCGACGTCAGCCGCCCTCGGCGGCGATCCGCTCCAGCAGCGCGGGCAGCGCCGTACCGATGGGCTCGCGGACGACCTCGTCCGCAAGCGCGTCGTACGGCGTCGGCTCGGCGTTGACGATGATCAGCCGGGCGCCGGACTCGGCGGCCATCCCGGCGAGCGACGCCGCGGGCTGCACCTGGAGGCTGGTGCCGACCGCGATGAAGACCTGGCACGCCCGCGCCACCGCGACCGCCTCGGTCAGCACCTCCGGGTCAAGACCCTGCCCGAACATCACCGTCGCGGACTTCAGGATTCCGCCGCACTCCCGGCACGCCGGGTCCGCCTCACCGGCCACGACCCGCTCCAGCGCCTCGTCCATCCCGGAGCGCTCCTCGCAGTGGGTGCACTCCACGACGCGCGCGGTGCCGTGCAGTTCGAGCACCTTGCGCTCAGACATCCCGGCCAACTGGTGCAGCCCGTCCACGTTCTGCGTGATCACGCGCACCGGGACCCCCGACCGCTCCAGCCGCGCCACGGCCTCGTGCGCGCCGTTCGGCCGGGCGTGCAGCGCCTTGCTCTCCCGGCGCATCTGCCAGGAGCGGCGCCGGATGTCCGGGTCGGTCATGTAGTAGTCGTACGTCACGAGCTTCTCGGCGTCGGGATCGCGCCGCCACAGCCCCTGCGGGCCGCGGTAGTCGGGGATTCCGGAATCCGTCGAGATACCCGCCCCGCTGAGGATCGCGACGAGGGGCCGACGCGTCGTCTCGCTGCTCATGCGGCGAGCCTACGCCCGCCGTGCGGTCGTGGTTTCCCCCTGCCGCACGTCGTGCCGCACGCCCTCGGCCGTCGTCGCGGCGGACGCTGTCCAGCCGAGCAGCCGGGCCGGGTTGGCGCACAGGACGCGCCGGGTTTCGGCGGCGCCGAGCTCCGCGGTGAGCCAGGTCAGGGTGGTGCCGTAGACGCGGCCTTCCTCATGCAGGGTCCAGGGCCAGTCGCTGCCCCACACCATCCGCTCGACTCCGCCCGCACCCAGCAGGCTTCGCAGCATCGCCGTGGCCGCTCCCGGCGCCGAACGGTACGGCGCGGCCGCCTTCACCCACACATGCGGCGCGGTGAGCAGACGGGAGAGCGCGTCGGAGCCGGGGTAGCGGAGCGACGGGGTCGCGGGCAGCCCCAGATGGTCGACGACCACCGCGCCGGGCCAGCGGAGGAGCCACGGTGCCAGCTCCTCCCACTGCCGCTCGCGCGCCTGCACCTCCAAGTGGAGCCCGCGTGCGGCGAGTTCGCGGGCGAGTCGCGGCCAGGGGCCGTCGCCCAGCGGGGGCACCGGACGGCCGATCAGATTGAGGCGGATTCCGCAGACGCCCGCCTCCGCGAGCCGGTCGAGTTCGTCCCCCGGCGTCCGGGGGCCGACGACGGCCACGCCGCGGAGCCGTTCCGGCGCCCGGCCGAGGGCGTCCAGCAGGTGGGAGTTGTCCGTTCCGAGGAAGCTCGGCTGCACCAGAACCCCGGCCGCGAGACCATGCGCGTCCAGCAGTGACACGTAGGCGTTCACCGTGGCGTCGTAGTCCGGGCTGTACCGCCGCTCGTCCGCCAGCCGCAGACCGCGCGTGAAGACGTGGGCGTGGGTGTCGACGGCCGCGGGCGGCAGCCGGGTCTCGGTGAACATCACGAACCGAGAATAGTCCTATGAAGGACTAGACGTCAGCAGGAATCGAGACCATGCTTTCTCGCCATGCAGCCCACACAGCCGACGCAGCCTGTGCAGCCCGTCCCGCCCACGCCGGAGAGCCCCGGCGCGGCCGCCCTCGCCGGGACCGACCCCCGTCTGCCGCTGCACGCCCGGCTCCGGGAGGTGATCGCCGAACGCGTCCGCTCCGGGGAGTGGTCGCCCGCCGAGCCGCTGCCCGCCGAGTCCGCCCTGGTCGAGTACTACGGGGTGTCCCTGGGGACCATGCGGCGGGTGTTCCGCGACCTCGTGGACGAGGGGCTGCTGGAGCGGCGCCAGGGCACCGGGACGTTCGTCCGGAGGGCATCCCTGGACGCGTCCCTCTTCCGCTTCTTCCGGTTCGGGACCGCGGGGAGCGGCTTTCCGCGGAGCCGCATCCTCTCCGCCGCCCGGCAGGTGAGCACCCCGGCCATCGCGTCCGCCCTCGACATCACCGCCGGTAGCGAGGTGCTGCACTTCCACCGGCTGCGGCTCTACGACGAGCGGCCCGTCCTCGTCGAGGACATCTGGCTTCCGCTTCCCCTGTTCGAGCCGCTTGAGCGCATCGGCACCGACGACCTCGGCGACCTGCTGTATCCCACGTACGAACGCCACTGCGGGCAGATCGTCGCGGCCGCCACGGAGGAGCTGACCATCGAGGCGGTCACGGCGGCCGACGCCCTGCTCCTCGGCTGCGGACGCTCCGAGCCGGTGGCCGTGGTCGAACGCGTCGCCCGCTCCCATGACGCCCGGCCGCTGGAGTACCGCCGCTCGCGCGGGTCCGCGCACACCTTCCGCTATCGCATCGACATCCGCTGACCCCGCTTCCCGCCGACTCCCCCCGCACCACGAAGAGAGCCGCGTCATGTTTGCCTGGTACCGGGACACCGACACACCGCAGAAACGAGCGTTCTGGGCCGCCTTCGGCGGCTGGACGCTCGAAGCCGCCGATGCCCAGATGTTCGGGCTCGTCCTGCCGACGCTGCTGGCCACCTGGCATCTGAGCACCGGAGCCGCGGGCACTCTCGCCTCCGTCACCCTCCTCTTCACGGCCGTGGGCGGCTGGCTCGCGGGCTGGGCCTCCGACCGCTACGGGCGGGTCCGGGTGCTGCGGTGGACGATCGTCGTGTACTCGGTCGCCACGGTCCTCATCGGCTTCACCGCCGACTACTCCCAGCTGATGGTGTTGCGCAGCGTTCAGGGCTTCGGCTTCGGTGGCGAGTGGGCGGCGGGAGCCGTCCTCGTCAGCGAGTACATGGGGACCCGCCACCGCGGCCGGGCGCTGGGGGCCGTACAGAGCGGATGGGCGCTGGGCTGGGGCCTCGCCCTGGCGACGTACACCGTCCTGTTCAGCCTGTTCCCGGAGGAGTGGGCCTGGCGGACGATGTTCTGGCTCGGCGCGCTGCCCGCCGTCCTGGTCATCGCCATCCGCCGCAAGGTCACCGACCCGCCGCTCTACCGGCAGCGGGCCGCCAGGGCCGGGAACCGGGTGTCACTGCTGCGGATCTTCAAGCCGGACCTGCTGCGGGTGACCCTGCTCGGCGCTCTGCTGGGCCTCGGCAGCCACGGCGGCTACTACGCGCTGACCACCTTCCTGCCGACCTACCTCCGCACCACCCACGGCCTGTCGGTGCTGGAGACCAGCGGCAATCTGGCGGCGTTCATCGCCGCCGCGTTCCTCGGCTACCTCACCTCGGGAGTCCTGGCCGACCGGATCGGGCGCCGGAAGAACATCGTGTTCTTCGCGGTGATGTGCCTGGCCTCGGTCGTGGCCTACCTGTTCCTGCCGATCAGCGACACCCAGATGTTCTTCCTCGGCATCCCGCTCGGCTTCTTCTCCGCGGGCATCCCCGCCGGTCTCGGATCGCTCTTCGCCGAGCTGTACCCGACCGCGGTGCGGGGCACCGGGCAGGGCTTCTGCTACAACTTCGGCCGCATCGTCGCGGCGGCGTTCCCCGCCTTCGTCGGCTTCCTCAGCGACAAGCTCGGGATGGGCGCCAGCATCGGCCTGTTCGCGGGCAGCGCGTACGGCATCGCCGTCATCGCCGTGGCGCTCCTCCCCGAGACCGCGCACCAGGAACTCGACACCTCCGCGGACGACACCCCCGCGCCCTCCTTCGTCTCAGCCGCCTCAGCCCGCTGAACAAGTCCGTTCGGCACAGCCGGAACCCGAAAGGCACCTCCGTATGACCCCGCACGCCTGGTCACTGCTGCTCATCCTGACCGCGGCGATAGCGGCGCTGATCATCCTGATCAACTCCCGCCTTCGCATACATCCGTTCGTCGCGCTGATCGTCGTCACCGTCGGCACGGGCCTCGCGGCCGGTGAACCGGTCGCCAAACTGGCGTCCTCCATCGAGGAGGGCGCCGGCGGCACCCTGGGCGACGTCGGTATCACGCTGGCGCTGGGCGCCATGCTCGGCCGTCTGCTCTCCGACTCGGGCGCGACCGACGCCATCGCCCACGCCATCGTCGACCGGGCCGGGACACGACGGCTGCCGTGGTTCGTCGCGGGCGCCGCGTTCGTCATCGGCGTGCCGATGTTCTTCGAGGTCGGTCTGATCGTGCTGCTGCCACTGATCTTCAGCGTGGCGCGCAGGCTGGAGGCTCAGGGCGGCACGAAGGGGTCTCCGTACGTCCTGCTGGGCGTGCCCGCCATCGCGGCGCTCTCGACGCTGCACGGCATGCTGCCGCCCCACCCGGGCCCGCTGACGGCCATGACCGGCCTCCACGCCGACCTCGGCCTCACCCTCCTGGTCGGCGTCATCTGCGCCATCCCCACCATCGTGCTGGCCGGTCCCGTCTACGCCCGGTGGATCGCGCCCCGGCTGGCCGATGTCCGCCCGGACGCCGAGCTGGTGGCCCAGTTCACCGGCCCCGCGCGGCAGCCGACTGCCGCTTCGCTCCCCGACGGTCCCGGCGCTCAGCGCCGGACGGACGACACCGGGACCCGCTCGCAGGTGCCCACCGGCCTCGCCATGTGCGCCGTCCTCGTCCCCGTCGTCCTCATGCTGCTGCGCACCCTCGCCGAGACCACGCTGGACGAATCCAGTCAGCTGCGCTCCGCGCTCACCTTCCTCGGCGAACCCCTCATCGCGATGCTCGCCGGATTCCTCTTCGCCCTGGGCGTGACCGTCCTGAGCGGCAACGGCGAGGGTGAGGAGACCCGCCGCTCCATGACGGGCAGTCTGCAGTCCGTCGCGTCCATCCTGCTCATCATCGGTGGCGGCGGCGCGTTCAATCAGGTCCTCCAGGACTCCGGCATCGGCGACGCCATCGCGTCGGCGGCCGAGGGGGCCCATATGAACCTGATCGTCCTGGGCTGGCTGGTCGCCCTGCTGCTGTCCCTCACCACCGGGTCGGCCACGGTCGGCATCGTCTCCGCCACCGGCATCGTCGCGCCGCTGATCGGCACGGGCGGTGGCCTGGAGGCGTCCCTCCTCGTGGTCGCCATCGGTTCGGGCTCGCTCGGCCTGAACTACGTCAACCACGCCGGATTCTGGCTGGTCAAGGAATCCTTCGGCATGAACCTGACGCAGGCCGCGAAGACCCAGACCACGGTGCAGACGCTGGTGAGCGTGCTCGGCCTCGGGATGACCCTGCTGCTGTCCGCCTTCGCCTGACCGGTAAAGTCCGCTCCGCACCAGGTCAGACATGGCATGACGGGGAGAGTGCGAGGAATGGGCCGGTTCCTATGGCTCAGCGGACAGACGCTGGGCAAAAACGAACAACCGCCGCAGGACGGGCGCGTCACCTGGCGAATACGGGTCTCCGACGGCACCCCCGGGCCCGACGGCGTCCTCCCTCCCCTCGCCTTCCCCGAGCGCCGCGACCCGCCCGGCGGCGGCCTCGACGCCTACCGCGCCGCCCGCAAGGACGGCACCCGCGCCTTCACCCTCTGGGCCGACCCGCACCGCGCCCAGGTCTTCGCGCACGTGGTCACCAAGTCGGCGGTCAAGAGCGGTCCGGCCACCTACGAGGTGCTGGGCGGCGCGGGTGAACCCCTCGCGCTCATCACCCGCGAACCGGCCCTGAAGGGCGGCCGGGTCCGCACCCGCTGGACCGTCCAGCAGGCCGGCGCGCCACCCGCGGTCGGGCTGAAGGGGCGGGCCTTCTGGTGGTTCATGTGGTGGCTGATCTCGCCCGTCCAGCTGGCCATCGCGGTCGCCAGCATCCTCGGCGGCGGCGACATCGCCCGCACCCCGCGCCGCACGAAGTGGCGCGCCGACAACCGGGTCGTCCTCGACTTCCAGAGCGGCTCCGGCAGCGCCTTCGAACTGGAGGTGCTCGCGGACTGGTGGGACGACCGCGTCCTCGCCGCGCTCGTCGCCCTCCTCGGCAGCCATGACGGCTGGCTGGGCAGCCAGTGGGACACCGCGAGCCAGTCCTAGGGCCAGTCCTGGGGCCGCCTGCACTCCCGCTGTGGCCCAGGTGTCAGATGTACCCGGATGATGTGGGTGTACCGGGTGGCCGTTCCAGCGGATAAGGTCACAACGGCTTCGACTGCCTGTGCGAAAGCAAGGGGTACCAGGGTGACGGACGCGGCGAAGGCCGAGGCGGCGGCAGAAGTGAAGACGTGGGCGCAGGGGCAGGCGACGCCCCCGAAGCGGGTGCTGATCGCCGCCGACAAGTTCAAAGGCTCCCTCACCGCCGTCGAGGTGGCCGAACGGGTGACTGCCGGGCTGCGGCGCGGCTGGTCCGGCGGGGCCGATCTGCTCCGTATCGACGCGCTCCCGGTCGCCGACGGCGGGGACGGCACGGTGGACGCGGCGGTCGCGGCCGGGTTCGAACGGCGCGAGGCGCGGGTGACCGGGCCGCTGGGCGACCCGGTCACGGCGGCGTACGCGCTGCGCGACGACGGCACGGCCGTGGTGGAGATGGCCGAGGCATCCGGGCTGCGGCACCTCCCGGACGGGGTCTTCGCGCCGCTCGACGCCACCACGTACGGCAGCGGCGAGCTGCTGCGGGCGGCGCTCGACGCGGGCGCCCGCACGATCGTCTTCGGCGTCGGCGGCAGCGCCACGACCGATGGCGGCGCCGGAATGCTGAGCGCGCTCGGCGCGCGCTTCCTGCGCGCCGACGGCACGCCCGTCGCGCCGGGCGGCGGCGCGCTGGGCGAACTGGCCACGGCGGATCTGTCCGGCCTCGACCCGCGGCTCGGGCCGGTGGAGCTCGTGCTGGCCAGCGATGTCGACAATCCGCTGACCGGGCCGAAGGGCGCGGCGGCGATCTACGGCCCGCAGAAGGGCGCGAGCGAGGCCGATGTGGCGGCTCTGGACGCCGCCCTCGCCACGTACGTACGCGTCCTGGAGCGCGCCGTGGGTGCGCGGGCCGCCGAGTACGCGGCCGCGCCCGGCGCGGGCGCGGCGGGCGGCATCGGCTTCGGCGCGCTGCTGGGCCTCGGCGCGGTGTTCCGCCCCGGGATCGAGGTGATGCTGGACGTCCTGGGCTTCGCCGCCGCCCTGGAGGGCGCCGACCTGGTGATCACGGGGGAGGGCTCGCTGGACGAGCAGACCCTGCACGGCAAGGCCCCGGCGGGCGTCGCGGCGGCGGCACGGGCGCGGGGCATCGAGGTGGTCGCGGTCTGCGGCCGCCTCGCGCTCTCCCCGGCGGCCCTCGGCGGCGCCGGTATCCGCCGCGCGTACCCCCTGACGGACCTGGAGCCGGACCCGGCCCGCTGCATCGCGCACGCGGGCCCCCTCCTGGAACGCGCGGCCGAACGCCTGGCGACGGACTTCCTGGGCTGACCCCGCGACTCCCGCCCCGGGTCGGGGGGTGTCACCCGTCGCGAAGCACTCGGCGCCGGACGTCCCCGTCCTGCCGCCGAGTGGACACCGGGGCTTGTTCCCCGCCCCGCCCCTTCCCGAACCGGGGCAAGCCCCCGGCCCTCCACCGGGGCTGCGCCCCGGGCCCCGTTGGCCCCGGCTCGGGGCTGCGCCCTGGCCGCACAAGTGCACAGGTTGCGGAGGGCCTGGTGGCGGGCTGGCCTGGCATGACGCGGGGGCTTGTTCCCCGCCCCGCCCCTTCCCGAACCGGGGGCAAGCCCCCGGCCCCCGTCGGGGCTGTGCCCCGGCCCCGGGCCGTCGCATCCCTGGGCCTCTGGCGGGGCTGCGTCCCCGGACCCCGGTGGGGTTGCGCCCCCCCGGACCCCCACCGGGACTGCGCCCCTGCCTCAGCGCGGCCCCCGGGTCTCGACGGGGCCTCAGCTCCGGGGCCCTGCCGGGGCTGTGCCCTGGAGCCCCGGCAGGGTTGCGCCCCAGGGCCCGGTCCGGGCCTCCGGCGGGGCTGTGCCCCTGGCCTCTGCCGGGCTGGCGGGCTCGTGCCGGGGCTGTGTCCGCTGGGCTGCGCCGTCCCACCGGGTCTGCCGTGGCGTGTGACCCGGCTTCGGCGGAGGCTGTGCCCCAAACGCGTCGGCGCGTGCCGAGGCGGTGCCTCGACCTCGCCCTGGGCCTGGCCGCCTGGGCCGTCGCGGGGGTCTGCGCGCGGCGGCCCGGCCGGGACGGCGGGCCGATGTCG
Organism: Streptomyces sp. NPDC005962; assembly: GCF_040629205.1. NCBI lineage: Bacteria > Bacillati > Actinomycetota > Actinomycetes > Kitasatosporales > Streptomycetaceae > Streptomyces > Streptomyces sp. NPDC005962. Next base: position 93,441 of record NZ_JBEXVE010000018.1, read on the forward strand.
GTGCGCAGCCGTACGCTGCTGCGGCGAAAGGGAGGTGTGGCCGTGTCCGACGTCATCATCCGCGTCACCGCAGAGGTACGCGACCGGCTTGCCGAGGCGGCGGGAGCCGAGGGGCTGGCCCTCGGCGACTACCTCGCCCGGCATGCCGCCTCACTGCCGACGGCGAGCGAGCGTCCTGGCCGGGCCGGGGAGGTCCGCGCGGCCCTGCGGGCATGGAACGGCTACGACCCCGGCGAGGCCGAGGTGGCTGACCTGGATGCCGAGCTGGACCGTCGGCTGGTCGAGGCCCGCGGGCTTAAGGACGTGAGCGGCGCGCCGCGGTCGTAAACGCCGAACGCCGCGGGGCCCGAGCGGTGTGCTCGGGCCCCGCGGCGTGTCGGACGGTGTCCGTGGGCGGGCCCTAGGGGATCTGGGCCGCCCGCGCCTCGCGGCGGTTGTCGCGGAAGGCGTTGACTCGGCGGGCGGTGGCGAAGAGGGGGATCACCGCGCCCATGACGACCTGGAGGGCGCACGCCGACTGGAGCAGGAGCTCGCCGCCGGGGGCCTCGAAGGCCCAGGCGGCCAGCAGGGCCATGCTGGTGACGATCCAGCCGAGCATGGCCACGGCGAGGCGGCCGCGCGGCTTGGGGTACTCGACGCGGCTCACCATCAGCCACGCCACACCGATGATCGCCAGCAGGGTCGGCACGAAGGGCAGGCCCAGCAGGACGACCGAGACGACCGTGAGCGCGCCGAAGGGGCTCGGCATGCCCTGGAAGACGCCGTCGCGCAGGGTGACGCAGGAGAATCTGGCCAGCCGGAGGACGACGGCGAGGAGCACCACGATCGCGCCCACCACCGAGACCCGCTGGTAGGCGTCGTCGGCGACCATGCCCCAGACGAGGACGAAGTACGCCGGGGCGAGCCCGAAGCTGACCAGGTCGGAGAGGTTGTCCAGCTCCGCGCCCATGGCCGAGCTGCGCAGCTTCCGTGCGACGAGGCCGTCGAAGAGGTCGAAGACGGACGCCAGCAGCATCAGCATGACCGCGGAGGCGGCGCTGTGGCGGGTCATACCGCCGTCCTCGCTGCCCGTGAGGTGCGGGATGAGGACGCCGGTGGTGGTGAAGTAGACCGCCAGGAAGCCACAGGTGGCGTTGCCGAGGGTCAGGGTGTCCGCTATCGACAGCCGGGTCGACAGTGGCATGTCGTCCGTCTCGTCGACGCCGTCCACGTCGGCCTCGGGCACCCAGGCGGCCTGGGTATCGGGATCAATCACGGTCAAGGCGAGTCACCCCCGCGGTGGTCGGCTGGCCGACCTCGACCGCGACATCGACGCCCTCGGGGAGGTAGACGTCCACGCGCGAGCCGAAGCGGATGAGACCGATCCGCTCACCCTGTTCGACCTTGGTGCCCTGCGGCACGTACGGAACGATTCGGCGGGCGACCGCGCCCGCGATCTGGACCATCTCGATGTCGCCCAGCTCGGTGTCGAAGTGCCAGACGACCCGCTCGTTGTTCTCGCTCTCCTTGTTGAACGCGGGAACGAAGCCGCCCGGGATGTGCTCGACGGAGGCCACGGTGGCGGCCAGCGGAGCACGGTTCACATGGACGTTGAGCGGGCTCATGAAGATCGCGACGCGGGTACGCCCGTCCTTCCACGGCATGATGCTCTGCACCACGCCGTCGGCCGGTGAGATGACGCGGCCCTGAGAGATCTCTCTCTCGGGGTCACGGAAAAACCACAGCATGCCCGCCGCGAGTGCGGTGGCGGGCACGGCGACTGCCGCCCAGCGTCCTGAGCGACGGGCGCGGGTGAGGCTGACCGCCGCCGTGGCGACGGTCGGGAGGAGCCACGGCGATGCTCCGCGCGCGAGGCGGACGCGGCCGCGTTGTGCAGAGGATTGGCTGTGGGGCATGGATGACCTTCGTAGCGGAGGATGCCGCGACGCAAGACTGGGGACGGCGGCTTTCCCGGATGGTATCGGTTGCGAGCGGTAACTGGGCAAGCGCCAGGGCCTGTCGGTGGCCGGTGAGTGGCCGAAGACCCATGGCGCGGTGTGACCTTCTTCTCTCGGATACCACCCCAAAAGGGACATCAGCCTTGGGTTCGGTAATCCTCCAGCAGTCGTCGTCCAATAATCATTTTCTGAATCTCGGCGGTACCTTCGCCGATGAGGAGCATCGGTGCCTCGCGGTAGAGACGCTCGATCTCGTATTCCTTGGAGAAGCCGTACCCGCCGTGGATGCGGAAGGCGTCCTCCACGACCTCTTTGCAGTACTCCGACGCCAGGTACTTCGCCATTCCCGCTTCGAGGTCGTTGCGCGCACCCGCGTCCTTCTTGCGGGCCGCATTGACCATCATCGCATGCGCCGCCTCGACCTTTGTTCCCATTTCGGCCAGTTTGAACTGGATGGCTTGATGCTGGGCGATCGGCTTACCGAAGGTATGCCGCTGCTGTGCGTACGCGACGCCCAGCTCGAATGCGCGTTGTGCCACGCCACAGCCGCGCGCGGCCACATTGACCCGGCCGACCTCCACGCCGTCCATCATTTGGTAAAAACCCCGGTTGGTCGTTCCGCCGAGCACCCGATCGGCCGGAATGCGCAGTCCGTCCATGATGAGCTCGGTGGTGTCGACCCCCTTGTAGCCCATCTTCTCGATCTTGCCGGGAATGGTCAGACCGGGCCGGACCTCGCCGAAGCCCGGCTCCTTCTCGACCAGGAAGGTGGTCATGGACTTGTGCGGGGCGGTGCCCTCCCCGGCGCCTTCCCCGGTCCGGCACAGGACCGCCACCAGCGTGGACGTACCGCCGTTGGTCAGCCACATCTTCTGGCCGGTCAGCACGTACTCGTCACCGTCCGGCACCGCCTTGCTGCTGATCGCCGACACATCCGAGCCCAGCGCCGGCTCCGACATCGAGAAGGCACCGCGGGTCTCCCCGAGTGCCATCTTGGGCAGGAAATAGTCCTTCTGCTCCTGGGTGCCGTGCTGCTTCAGCATGTACGCCACGATGAAGTGGGTGTTGATGATGCCGGAGACGCTCATCCAGCCGCGGGCGATCTCCTCCACGCACAGTGCGTAAGTGAGCAGTGACTCGCCCAGGCCGCCGTATTCCTCCGGGATCATCAGCCCGAAGAGCCCCAGCTCCTTCAGGCCCTCGACGATCCGGGTCGGATATTCGTCGCGGTGCTCCAGTTCGCTGGCGACCGGCAGGATCTCCTTGTCGACAAACTCCCTGACCGTGGAGAGGATCTCCCGCTGGATGTCGGTCAGCCCCTCGGTCTGCGCCAGACGGCCCATATCACTGCCCTCCCAGCTCCGGGCGGCCCGGCTGCTCGCCGCCCCGCTCCTTGATGTACGTGGCGGTAGGCACCATCACCTTCCGCCGGAAGACGCATACGAGAGTGCCGTCCTGCTTGTAGCCCTTCGTCTCCACATGCACGATTCCGCGGTCGGATTTGGACTTCGACGGCGTCTTGTCCAGCACCGCGGTCTCGCCGTAGATGGTGTCGCCATGGAACGTCGGCGCGACGTGCTTCAGCGACTCGACCTCCAGGTTGGCGATGGCCTTTCCGGAGACGTCCGGGACCGACATGCCGAGCAGCAGGGAGTAGATGTAGTTCCCGACGACGACGTTTTTGCCGAAATCGGTCGTCTTCTCGGCATAGTTGCTGTCCATGTGCAGCGGGTGATGATTCATGGTGAGCAGACAGAAGAGATGGTCGTCGTACTCGGTAACCGTCTTTCCCGGCCAGTGCCGGTAGATGTCGCCCACCGTGAACTCTTCGTAAGTGCGGCCGAACTGCATCGTGCTCACGCCTCCGGGGGCTCGAAGGTGGACGTCCGGGTCATTCCGGCCGCGCGGCCCTTGCCCGCGACGACCAGCGCCATCTTGCGGCTGGCCTCGTCGATCATCTCGTCGCCCAGCATCGCCGAGCCCTTCATGCCGCCGGCCTCGGACGTGCAGTACTCGTACGCGTCGAGGATCAGCTCGGCGTGGTCGTAGTCCTCCTGCGACGGCGAGAAGACCTCGTTCGCCGCCTCCACCTGACCCGGGTGCAGCACCCATTTGCCGTCGAAGCCGAGCGCCGCCGCGCGCCCGGCCACCTCGCGGTAGCCGTCCACGTTCTTGATCTGGAGGTACGGGCCGTCGATGGCCTGGAGGTCATGGGTGCGGGCGGCCATCAGGATGCGCATCAGGATGTAGTGGTAGGCGTCCGCCGGGTAGCCGGGCGGCTGCTCGCCCACGACCAGCGACTTCATATTGATCGACGCCATGAAGTCGGCCGGGCCGAAGACGATGGTCTCCAGCCGGGGCGAGGCACCGGCGATCTCGTCGACGTTCACCAGGCCCTTGGCGTTCTCGATCTGCGCCTCGATGCCGATCCGGCCGACCTCGAAGCCCATCGTCTTCTCGATCTGGGTGAGCAGCAGGTCCAGCGTCCGCACCTGCTGGGCGTCCTGCACCTTCGGCAGCATGACGCAGTCCAGGTTCGGGCCCGCGCCCTCGACGACCGTGATGACGTCCCGGTACGTCCAGTGGGTGGTCCAGTCGTTGACCCGCACCACCCGGGTCTTGCCCGTCCAGTCGCCCTCGTTCAGCGCCTTGACGATGGAGTGCCGGGCGTCCTCCTTGGCCAGTGGCGCGCACGCGTCCTCCAGGTCCAGGAACACCTGGTCGGCCGGGAGGCCCTGGGCCTTCTCCAGGAAGCGCGGATTGGACCCGGGCACGGCCAGGCAGGAGCGGCGCGGCCGCAGCACTCGGTCTGCGGTGGCGGGCGCGGGGGCGGGGGCGGTCATACGGGAACCTCCAGTGCGGGAAGCGTGTTCGCGGTACGGATCTCGTCGACGATACGGCCGATGATCTCCGTGATACCGAAGTCCTTGGGGGTGAAGACGGCAGCGACACCCGCCGCGCGCAGTGCGGCGGCGTCCGCGGCCGGGATGATGCCGCCGACGATGACGGGAATGTCCCGCGCCCCGGCCTGCCGCAGCCGCTCCAGGACGTCGGGCACCAGCTCGGCGTGCGAGCCGGAGAGGATCGACAGGCCCACGCAGTGCACGTCCTCGGCGACGGCCGCCGCGACGATCTGCTCCGGGGTGAGCCTGATGCCCTGGTAGATCACCTCGAACCCGGCGTCCCGGGCCCGTACGGCGATCTGCTCGGCGCCGTTGCTGTGCCCGTCCAGGCCGGGCTTGCCGACCAGCAGCCGCAGCCGCCCGCCGCCCAGCTCGGCCGCGGTCTTCCCGACCTTCTCGCGGACGGCGGCGAGCGCGCTGCCCGCCTCCGCGGTGACGGCCAGCGGCGCCCCGCCGACCCCGGTGGGGGCCCGGAACTCGCCGAACACATCGCGCAGCGCCCAGGACCACTCGCCGGTGGTGACCCCGGCGCGGGCGCACTCCACCGTCGCGGCCATCAGGTTGTCGGTGCCCATGGCGGCCTTGCGCAGCGCCGAGAGGGCGCTGTCGGCGCGGTGGGCGTCGCGCTGCTCACGCCAGGTGTGCAGGGCGGAGACCACCCGTGCCTCGTTCGCCGGGTCGACCGTCATGATCGCGGTGTCCAGGTCGGCGGTGAGCGGATTGGGCTCGGTGCCTTCGTAGCAGTTGACGCCGACGATCTTCTCCTCGCCCGCCTCGATCCTCGCCCGCCGCGCGGCGTGCGAGGCGACCAGCTGGGCCTTGAGATAGCCGGACTCGACGGCGGCCATCGCCCCGCCCATCTCCTGGATGCGCTCGATCTCGGCCTCGGTCTCCTCGGTCAGCTCGGCGACCTTGGCCTCGATGACGTGCGAGCCCGCGAAGATGTCGTCGTACTCCAGCAGATCGCTCTCCTGCGCCAGCACCTGCTGGATGCGCAGCGACCACTGCTGGTCCCAGGGCCGGGGCAGCCCCAGCGCCTCGTTCCAGGCGGGCAGCTGGACGGCGCGGGCGCGGGCGTCCTTGGAGAGGGTGACGGCGAGCATCTCCAGCACGATGCGCTGGACGTTGTTCTCCGGCTGGGCCTCGGTCAGCCCGAGCGAGTTGACCTGGACGCCGTAGCGGAAGCGGCGGTGCTTGGAGTTCTCGATGCCGTACCGCTCGCGGGTGATCCGGTCCCAGATGCGGCCGAAGGCGCGCATCTTGCACATCTCTTCGATGAACCGGACGCCCGCGTTCACGAAGAAGGAGATCCGGGCCACCACCTCGCCCTTGCGCTCCTGCGGCACCTGCCCGGAGGCGAACACCGCGTCCAGGACGGCGATCGCCGTCGACATGGCGTACGCGATCTCCTGCACCGGAGTGGCCCCGGCCTCCTGCAAGTGGTAGCTGCAGATGTTGATCGGGTTCCACTTGGGGATGTGGTGGACCGTGTACGCGATCATGTCGGTGGTCAGCCGCAGGCTCGGCCCCGGCGGGAAGACATGCGTCCCGCGCGACAGGTACTCCTTGACGATGTCGTTCTGCGTCGTCCCCTGGAGCTTGGCGCTGTCGGCACCGTGCTCCTCCGCGACCACCTGGTACAGCGCCAGCAGCCACATGGCGGTGGCGTTGATGGTCATGGAGGTGTTCATCTGCTCCAGCGGGATGTCCTGGAACAGCCGCCGCATGTCGCCCAGATGGGAGACCGGGACCCCGACCCGGCCCACCTCGCCCCGGGCGAGGATGTGGTCGGGGTCGTAGCCGGTCTGGGTGGGCAGGTCGAAGGCGACCGACAGCCCGGTCTGGCCCTTGGCCAGGTTGCGCCGGTACAGCTCGTTGGACGCCTCGGCGGTGGAGTGCCCGGCGTACGTCCGCATGAGCCACGGGCGGTCCTTGGGGCGGGGTTCGCCACTCATCACACGTCCCTGAAGCGATTGATGGCGTCGATGTGCTGGTCGCGCATCGTCTGGTCGCGCACACCCATACCCTCCTCGGGGGCCAGGCACAGCACGCCGACCTTGCCCTGGTGGAGGTTGCGGTGGACGTCGTACGCGGCCTGGCCGGTCTCGTCCATGCGGTATGTCTTGGACAGCGTCGGGTGGATCTTGCCCTTGGCGATGAGGCGGTTGGCCTCCCACGCCTCGCGGTAGTTGGCGAAGTGCGAGCCGACGATCCGCTTCAGCGACATCCACAGGTAGCGGTTGTCGTACTCATGGGTGTAGCCGGACGTCGACGCGCAGGTGACGATCGTGCCGCCCTTGCGGGTGACGTACACCGAGGCGCCGAAGGTCTCCCGGCCCGGGTGCTCGAAGACGATGTCCACGTCCTCGCCGCCGGTCAGTTCGCGGATCTTCTTGCCGAACCGCTTCCACTCGCGCGGGTCCTGGGTGTGCTCGTCCTGCCAGAAGCGGTAGTCCTCGGCGGTGCGGTCGATGATCGCCCTGGCCCCCATCTTCCGGCAGATCTCGGCCTTCTGCGGGGAGGAGACGACGCAGACCGGGTTCGCCCCGCCCGCCAGCGCGAACTGGGTGGCGTAGGAGCCGAGTCCACCGCTCGCGCCCCAGATCAGCACGTTGTCGCCCTGCTTCATCCCGGCGCCGTTGCGGGAGACGAGCTGCCGGTACGCGGTCGAGTTGACCAGGCCCGGCGCGGCCGCCTCCTCCCAGCTCAGGTGGCGCGGCTTGGGCATGAGCTGGTTGGACTTGACGAGGGCGATCTCGGCGAGCCCGCCGAAGTTGGTCTCGAAGCCCCAGATGCGCTGCTCGGGGTCGAGCATGGTGTCGTCGTGGCCGTCGGCGCTCTCCAGCTCGACCGACAGGCAGTGCGCGACGACCTCGGCGCCCGGCTTCCAGGCGTTCACGCCGGGGCCGGTGCGCAGCACGACGCCCGCGAGGTCGGAGCCGATGATGTGGTACGGCAGATCGTGCCGCTTGGCGAGCGGGGAGAGCTTGCCGTACCGCTCCAGGAAGGCGAAGGTGGACAGCGGCTCGAAGATCGAGGTCCACACGGAGTTGTAGTTGACGGAGCTGGCCATCACGGCGACGAGGGCCTCGCCGGGGCCGAGTTCGGGCACCGGGACCTCGTCCACGTGCAGCGACTTGCGGGGGTCCTTCTCCTTGGTGGTGAGGCCCGCGAACATGTCGGCCTCGTCCTTGCGCACGGTCACCGCGCGGTACGACTCGGGGACGCGCAGGGCCGCGAAGTCCTGGGGGCTCGTGTCCGACGCGAGGATCGCGTCAAGTATCTCGTTCATCGGTGCCTCCGGCGAAGCGTCCATGAGGGGACGCCTGAGGGAACGCTGGGCTCGTGACGGGGGTGAAGAGCTGCTGGCTGTGAAAGCTGCTGGCTGGCTGCTGTGCCGTCGGTTCGGCGGAGGTTCTTCGGCCTGGGGCGCGGGTGAGCGCCGTGAGCCCGCCTGGTGACGCAGGCGGTGTCCGGGCGCACAAGGCGGCTTGCGGGGACAGCCGACGCGCGGGGTGTGCAGCGCGCCGGCCGCCCGGACATCTTCACGGTATGGCACGGTGTGCCACCCCGCAAGACACTGAGTGCCAACAAATTCTCTCAGTTGTCATCTCGGCTGCACGCATGAGCAAGAAACGGCCGCCCCGGGAGGGGCGGCCGTTGCGGATGGTGTTCGGTTGTGTGGTTCTGGTTTCCTAGCCGTTCTTTTCCAGGGTGAGGGCGAAGACGTGGGCCCGGGCGGTGCCCGATGCCGGGGCGGCCAGGGTGACCGAGGACAGCTCCTTGGCCGGGTCCAGCGCCACCACCTGGTGGAAGATCGCCCCCTTCGTGCCCACCGGTCCGCTCCGGGCGTGGATCTGGCTGGTCCGCACCGCCTCGGTCTCCCCGTACGCAGGTCCCGACAGCCACGCCGTGAGCTGGACTTTCACCGTCGCGGTCGAGCCGTCCGCGTACGAGGCGACAGCCGGGATCGTGACGTTGCCGGTGTCGCCCGCGCCCAGCACATGGAGCCTGGCGTAACTCCCCGCCGGGGCCGCGACCTTCTGGCCCGCCGCGATCACGTTGTTGTTCGAGCCCTCGCTGCCGTTGGTGAACGCGAAGGTGATCCCGTCGTCCTCGGTCTGCCCGGTCTGCGGCAGCTGCGCCATCGGGTACGTACGCCCCGTACCGTCGAAGTCGCCGTCGCCGTAGTACATCTCGGTGGTGATGGCGTCGTTGTCGAAGGCGCCGGTCAGATCGACCTGGGTGACCTGGCCCGTCTGCGGCAGCTCCGGCAGCCCCCACCGGTCGGCGGGCTGCGACACCTTCACCGGGGCGATGTGGAAGTCCGGGCGCGATCCCGTGGCCGGGTAGACCACCGCCTCCTCGTCCCGGCCGAGGTCGATCTCGATCACGCCGTCGCCCAGATCCCGCCACTTCGGGGCCGGGCCGCGCACCCCCGCGACCTTGATCCGCCCGGTCAGCGAATGCCGCACCCGGCACGGCTCCCCGGCCAGGCTCCGCATCCGCACCCACCGCGTCCGGCCGCCCTTGCGCACCGCGCTGACCAGGAACGCGCCCTCGGTGCGGAAGTCGTGCAGCGCCACGTCCCGCCACTCGCCGGGCACCCCGGGGAAGAACCGGATGATCCCGCCCCAGCTCTGGCAGAGCATGTCGTGCATCGCCTGCGCGCCCGACAGCGGGGTCTCGATCACCGGGCCCGCCTCGTAGTAGTGCGTATTGGGCTGGATGAAGCGCGCCACCAGCTCGCGCAGATACTTCAGCGCGTCGTCGCCCCGGCCCATCTGGGTCGAGATCGAGGCCGCGCCGGAGAAGCTGTAGCCGCGCAGCGCGCCCTCGAAGCCGATCCAGTGCTCCAGCGAGCGGGTGATCAGGTCGCGGTTCTCCTTCTGGTCCCAGTTGACCAGGTAGAGCGGGTAGACGGAGAGCATGTGCGAGTAGTGGCGGTGCGACTTGGCGAACGGGACGCCGGTGCCGACCATGAAGCCGTTCTCGTCCACCGGGTACGGGACGAGCTTGTCCAGCACCTCACGCCACTTGGGCGCCAGCGGATCGTCCTTGCCGAGCAGTTCGACGGTCTCCAGCAGGGCCCCGCAGGACCAGCGCAGCAGCGCCAGGTCGTAGTTGCAGTCCGGGGCCGGGCCGTACTCGGGCGAGAAGGTTTTCGGCAGATGGAGCCTGCCGTCGGCCTGTTCGGTGAGGAAGTGCAGGTAGTAGTTGGTGGAGCGGCGCAGCAGCGGATAGAGCACGTCCTCCAGCAGGCCCCGGTCCATGGAGTGCCGGTAGTGGAGCCAGACGTTGTGCAGCGCCCAGGGCAGGTTGCCGACCTCCGCCGAGTCGCCGACGCCCGGGACCGGCACCGTGCCGTTGTCCTCGCAATTCGCGTCGGTGGAGCGGCGCAGCCCGGCCGAGTCGGCGCGGTACTCCGGTTTGAGGGCGCCGATCAGGACGTCGGTGTTCTCGGCCAGGGTGCGCGGAATCGCGTCCAGCTCCAGGTGGTTGGAGCCCAGCACCGGCCAGTACTCCAGCTGGACGTTGAGGTTCCACCACACCCCCGGCCAGGGCGTCGGCTCCACCCACGGGCCGGTGGTGGCCATCACGGGGGCGTGCTCCCGGGCCGCGCACGCGAGCTTGTAGAGCTGTATCCAGTAGAAGCTCTGGAGCATCGCGTCGGGGACCGACAGGAAGCTCTTGCGGTAGAAGCGGTGCCACCAGTCGCGGTGGGAGCGCAGCAGGCTGGAGACCGGCAGCGCGGACGCCTTGCGGACCGTGGTGACGGCCCGGCCCTCGGCGTCCGTCCCCGGGTGCGAATGCGCCACGGACAGGTAGTACGTACGCTCCCGGCCCGCGCCGCGCTCCTTGTGCGCGGTCACCGTCTGCCCGCCCGCCACCATGGACTGGACGGTGACGCCGAGCCCGTCCTCGGTGCGGCTGACCGGCGCCGGGTTGGGCTCGAACCCCTTCGGCGGGTCCTCGCGGACGATGCGCGGGCTGACGGCGGGGGAGGGGCGGAACTCCCAGCGGAACCCCTCCTCGCCCGCGCTCGCCTCGACGGTCGCGAGGAGCATCGTCCGGTCGTTGTGGATGAGCGCGCGCAGCGTGAGACGGCCCTTGTCGGTGGTGATCGTGCCGTGTAACTCGGCGTCCCACAGGCTGAGGCGCAGATCGACGCCGGTGATCTTCCCGGCCGGGCGCAGCAGCAGATTGCCGACCGGCAGCCGCGCCACGCCCCAGTCGCTGCCGCCCTGGGTGGGGCGGTGGTCCTGGACCTCGCCGTGGTGGACGGTGAAGCGCAGGGCGTTCTCGCCGGGCTCCTGGTAGACCATCGAGCCGAGCAGGCCGTTGCCGAGGAACGGGCCCTCGTACCAGGTGCGCGGCATCCGCTTCCAGATCAGGTCCTGCGCGGACAGAAAGCGCTGCCATTCGGAGTCCGTCCGCATGCCGCTCAGGACCACGGAACGCCCGCTCTCGGCCGCCTCCGCCTCCGGTGCGGGGAGGGCCGCCCCCGCCGTCGATCCCGCGGCGGCGCCGACGGCCACCCGGCCCAGGAAACCGCGTCTGCTGACTGCCATCGTCGATCAGCTCCGTCCGAAAAGACAGCGAGATTGGTCCGATGATTTGGCTAGACGGGAGCGTAGGAAGGGACTAATGATGCGTCAAGGCGCCAGATAGATCTGATGTATTGGTCTGTTGTGGCACCTCTGTATCGCCACATGTCCCGTGGGAGGGAACGATGCGCGTCATTCGGTCCAGGGTCACCAGAGCCGCGGCGGGTATCGCCTGCGTGGTGGCCACCCTCGTACCACTCCAAGCCGAAGCCGCAGGTCAGGCGGGCGGCTCGAACGACTCGGACAGCCGTAGTTGGCGGCTGACCGCCGGGAAGGGCCAGGTCAGCGGGCAGCTCGACCTGACCCGCGACGGCGGCCTCACCCTCACCGCCCGGCACGGCTCCACCACCGTCCTGCGGCCCTCCGCGCTCGGCATCCGCACCGCCGACACCGACTACGGAAAGGGCTTGCGGTTCGCGGGGCGCAGCGACCGCGCCATCCACGAGACCTACACGACCACCACCGGACGCCGGACCCGGCACACCTCCGATGCCTCCGAGTCGACCTTCACCTTCCGCAAGGACGGACGGACGCTGAAGGTGATCGTCCGCGTCTCGGCGGACGGGGTGGCGTACCGCTACGCGCTGCCCGGCAAGGACACCGTCACCGTGCTGGGGGAGACCTCGGAGTTCGCCGTACCGCCGACCGCCGATTCGTATCTGCTGCCGTACGACAACGGGCGCTCCGACTACGAGTCCGCCCATGACCGCGGGAGCGTCGCCGACGCCAAGGCGGGCGACTACGGCTATCCGTCGCTCTTCCACATCGGCAAGAGCTGGATGCTGGTCGAGGAGGCCGACCTCAACAGCTCCTACGGCGGCTCCCGGCTCACCCTCGACGCCACCACCGACCGCTTCCACCTCACCCTCCCCGACCCCGCCGAGGTCAGCGCCCCGGGGCTGACCACCCCCTGGCGGACCATGGTCATCGGCGACCTCGCCACCGTCACCGAAAGCGACCTGCCGACCGACCTCGCCGCGCCGTCGAAGGTCGCCGACACCTCATGGATCAAGCCCGGCAAGGCCGCCTGGTCGTGGTGGTCGGATGGCAGCAGCCCGGCCAGCCTCGCCGCGCAGAAGAAGTTCGTCGACTTCGCCGCCCGGGAGGGCTGGGAATACGTCCTGGTCGACTCCGGCTGGTCCAACGACTGGATGCCCGAACTGACCGCCTACGCCAAGGAGAAGGGCGTCGGCATCTGGGCCTGGGTGCGGTGGCAGACCATCGACCAGCAGAGCGAGCGGGACAAGCTGTTCGCGCAGTACAAGTCCTGGGGGATCGTCGGGCTGAAGATCGACTTCCTGGAGTCGGACGGGCAGGACCGGATGCGGTGGTACGACGCCGTCTTCAAGGACAGCGCCAAGCACCGGCTCATGCTGAACTTCCACGGCGCGACGATTCCGCGCGGGCAGGAGCGGACCTGGCCGCAGATGATGAGCGTCGAGGCGGTCAAGGGCGCCGAGGGCACCCGCCCCAAGCCGGGCCGCCAGCCCTTCCCGGCCGCCCACTACACGACGCTGCCCTTCACCCGGAACCTCATCGGCCCCATGGACTTCACCCCCGTGACGTTCACCGGTGTGCGGCCCACCAGTGACGCCGCCGAGCTGGCGCTGTCCGTGGTGTACGAGTCCGGGGTCCAGCACTTCGCCGACAGCGTCGAGTCGTACGACGCCCACCCGGCGGCGCTGAAGTTCCTGGACGAGCTGCCCACGGTGTGGGACGACACTCAGCTCGTCGACGGCGACCCCGGCGACCGCGCCGTCCTCGCCCGCCGTTCCGGCGACGACTGGTACCTGGGCGCCATCACCTCGGGCGACGCCCGCACTCTGGACGAGCCGCTGCGCTTCCTGGGCTCTGGCACGTGGCGGGCGGAGGTGTACCGGGACGGCCCGGACGGCAAGATCATCACCGAAACCCAAGAGGTCACGGCGGCCTCGCGCCTGTCGATCGCGGTCCCGAAGAACGGCGGCTACGCGGTCCGCTTCACCCCGACGACCTAGCAACCCCCACCCCGCCCCTCCCCGCAACCGGGGACCGCGCCCCCGGCCCCCGCCCGGGGGCTTACGTCCCCGGGCCCCTGGGGTTGCACCCCGGGCCCCGGCTGGGGGTGGTGTGGCTGGCCCGGGTGCGGTGGGGGCTTGTTCCCCACCCCGCCCCTTCCCGTAACCGGGGGCTGCACCCCCGGCCCCCGCCCGGGGCTGCGCCCCGGCCCCCGCCCGGGGGTTGCGCTCTTGGGCCCCGGCTGGGGTTGCGTGCCTGGGCCCCCGCCTGTGGGTTGCGCCCCTGGGCTCCAGCTGGGGCTGCGCCCCCGGTCCTCCGCCTTGGGGCTTGCGTCCCTGGGCCTCTGGGGTTGCACCCCGGGGGCCCGGCTAGGGCGGTGTGGCTGGCCCGGGTGCGGTGGGGGCTGTTCCCCGCCCCGCCCCTTCCCGTAACCGAGGGCCGCGCCCCCGGACCCCGCCCGGGGCTGCGCCCCTGGCCGCCGCCTTGGGGCTTGCGCCCTTGGGCCCCTGGGGCTGCTTCCCGGCCTCGGCTGGGGGCGGTGTGGCTGGCCTGGGGGCGGTGGGGGCTGTTCCTCACCTCGCCCCTGTGCCCCCGGGCCCCCGCCCGGGGGTTGCTCCCGGCCCTCGGCCGGGGCTGCGCGCCTGGGCCTTGGGGCGGCCGACGGGGCCGGGCTCGGGGCGTCGTCTCGGAGCCCGCGCGCTCTCCGGGCGGTGTCCTCAATCGCCGGACGGGCTGGATTTCCAGCCCGTCCGGCGATTGAGGACCGGGGCCCGGGGCGGCGCCCCGGTTTCGAGGAGGGGCGGGGTGGGGGACTGCCGCTTCGCCGGAGCTACCGCTTCAGGGCTCGTTCGATCGTTCGCATGACCTCGCCCAGGGGGGCGTCCGTGCGGGCGACCATGACGACCACGTCCTCCTCCTCGCCCGGCGAGGACACGCTCACCGGCGGGCGGCCCGCGCCGATGCCGGTGCCGAAGGTTTCGCGGACGATGGCGAAGGCGTGGTCGAGCTGGGTCTCCACGTCGCCCTCGCCGCGCGCCCGCAGCCAGCGGCGCAGGACGTGGTTGTGGGCCGTGACCACCGCGGAGGCGGCGACCTCGGCCAGCAGGGGGTCGTCGTCGCCGTCGTGGTGGGCGCCCTCGTCGAAGTGGCCCAGGAGGTAGCGGGTGAAGAGCCGCTCGTAGCGGGCCACCGAGGCGATCTCGCGCTCGCGCAGGGCGGGGACCTCGCGGGTCAGTCGGTAGCGCTCGACGGAGACCGCCGGGGAGGCCGCGTACATGCGCATGACCTCCTTGATGCCCCGGCACACCGTGTCCAGCGGGTTCTCATGCGGCGGCGCCGCGTCCAGCACCGCCTCGGCGCGCACGAGCGTGTCGTCGTGGTCCGGGAAAATGGCCTCTTCCTTGGACCGGAAATGGCGGAAAAACGTCCGCCGGGCCACGCCCGCTGTGGCCGCGATCTCGTCGACCGTCGTCGCCTCGTACCCTTGCGTCGCGAACAACTCCATGGCGGCCGCCGCGAGTTTGCGGCGCATGATGAGGCGTTGGGCGGCGGCACGGCGGCTGCCGGCGGTCTCCCCACCGTTGGAGGAATTCGAGCGGTTACGCTGCGTACGAGTGGCCTTTACGGGCTGGGACATGTGGGGAACGTAACACGCTTGTGAGTGCTGGTGCGGGGGCGGACCGAAGGACGGTTCGAGCAGTCCGCCCCAGCCCAGCGGATTCTCAGGCCTTCGCATACTCGCGGAAGCCGCGCCCCGTCTTGCGGCCCAGGCAGCCCGCCGCGACGAGGTGTTCCAGCAGTGGCGCGGGGGCCAGCCCCGGGTCGCGGAACGCGCGGTGGAGCACCTTCTCGATGGCCAGCGAGACGTCCAGCCCCACCACGTCCAGCAGCTCGAAGGGGCCCATCGGATAGCCGCCGCCGAGCTTCATCGCGGCGTCGATGTCATCGGGCGACGCGTAGTGCTCCTGGACCATCTTCACCGCGTTGTTCAGGTACGGGAACAGCAGGGCGTTGACGATGAACCCGGCCCGGTCGCCGCAGTCCACCGGGTGCTTGCCGACCTCCCGGCACACGGTGTGCACGGTCGCCCGCGCCGCGTCCGAGGTCAGCACCGTGCGCACGACCTCGACGAGCTTCATCGCGGGGGCCGGGTTGAAGAAGTGCATGCCGATGACGTCCTGCGGGCGCGACGTGGCGCGGGCGCAGGCGATGACCGGCAGTGAGGAGGTGGTGGTGGCGAGCACCGCGCCCGGTTTGCAGACCTTGTCGAGCACGGTGAACAGCTCCTGCTTGACGGCCAGATCCTCGGCCACCGCCTCCACCACGAGGTCCGCGTCCGCGAAGGCGTCGAGGGAGTCGGCCGGGGTTATCCGGGCCAGCGCCCGGTCCCGCACCGTCTCCGTCATCCGCCCCTTGGCCACCGACCGCGCGAGGGACTTCGCGATACGGGCCTTCGCCTGCTCCGCCTTCTGGGCGGTACGGGCCGCCAGCACCACCTCGTGGCCCGCCTTGGCGAAGACCTCGGCGATACCGCTCGCCATCGTGCCCGAGCCCGCGACGCCGACGGCGCGCACCGGGCGGCCCAGGTCCGGGGACGGCGCCTGCGGAGCCGCGCCGTCCGGGACGGCGGTGCCGCTGCCCGGCGCCTCGTACGTATAGAAGCCGCGGCCCGCCTTACGGCCGGTGAGCCCGGCCTCGGCGAGGTGACCGAGGACGGGGGCCGGGGCGTGGAGCCGGTCGCCCGAGGCGGCGTACATCGCCTCCAGGACGGTACGGGCCGTATCGATCCCGATCAGGTCCAGCAGGGCCAGCGGCCCCATCGGCAGCCCGCAGCCGAGCCGCATCGCGGCGTCGATGTCCTCGCGGGCGGCGTAGCGCGACTCGTACATCGCCGCGGCCTGGTTGAGGTAGCCGAACAGCAGCCCGTCGGCGATGAAGCCCGGCCGGTCGCCGAGCGCGACCGGCTCCTTGCCCAGGTCGCGGGCGAGCGCGGTCACCGCCTCGACGGCGGCGGGCGCGGTCAGCACGCTGGAGACGATCTCCACCAGCTTCATGGCGGGCGCCGGATTGAAGAAGTGCAGCCCCAACACGCGTTCGGGGTGGGCGGATTCGGCGGCCAGCCGGGTCACCGACAGCGCGTTGGTGCCGGTCGCCAGGATGGTGTCCGGCCGGACGACGGCGTCCAGCGCGGCGAAGACGTCGTGCTTGATGCCGTAGTCCTCGGGCACCACCTCGATCACCAGATCCGCGTCCGCCGCGGCGGACATATCGGTCGCTGTGCGGATGCGGTCGAGCGCGGCGGTCCGCTCGCGCTCGGTCATCCGCCCGCGGCCCACCGCGCGGGCCGTGGCCACCTCCAGCGCGGTGACGGCCCGGCGGCAGGCGCTCTCGCCGATGTCGATACCGATCACCCGGCGACCCGCACGGGCCAGGATCTCGGCGATGCCGGTGCCCATCGTGCCGAGCCCGACGACCGCAACAGTAGTGAGCGGGGCCCAGGAGGGGGAGAGATCAGGGGAGGACGTGGTGCTGACGCCGGTCTGTGGGAGACGGTCCATCGCGGACTCCAGAGGGTGTTCCCCGGAAACGGGGATGAAGTGACGACTGGGACGATCGAGGGGAGCCTTCGGTGAAGAGCGGAGGAACGACACCGCGATCCGGGCAAACCGGACGGGCGTCCGGTGCTTGCTCCGGCACCTGCTGTGGGAATTCCTCCGGCACGTACGAAAACTCCGACGGAAGGGCTTGCACGCTCCCTGGCGGACAGCGCCGCACGGAGGAAACTGCCCGTGGGAGACACACGGCGGGCCCTGTCCCGGGGCCATGCCGTACTGCTGATGAATGTGCCGAACCGACGTCACACAAGGCGGCTGCGTCACCAGGCCGCCCGAGCAGGGGTGCTGCTCGTGTCGCCATATTAACTCGCGGGTAACCAAGACGCCAGAGCCGATTGTGAGTCCTGCGCGATGGCGCGGATCACCGGGGAGGGGAGACCTCGACATGGACGACGAATTCCGCACGCTGACGGAGCGGGTACGGGCCTCGCTCATATCGCAGCAGGAGACGGCGGCACACGCCTCGCTGCTCGCACTCGTACGGCAGGGCACCCCCGCCGCACGCGAACAGCTCGCCCGCATCCTGGTCGCGCCGGAGCAGCCCCTGTGGGCGCGCGAGACCGCCGCCTTCGTCCTCGGCAGCGCGGGCGACCGGCGGGCCTTCGAAACGCTCGTCCTGCTCCTCAACTACCGCGAGCCCGCGCGCTGCGCGACCGCCGCCCGGGTGCTGGCCCGGCTCGACGATCCGCGCACCGCCCGCGCCGCCGCCGCCCTCGCCACGAATCCGCTGCGCACCGCGTACTCCCTGCACCCCATCCGGCTCCTCGTCGAACTCCGCGCCCCCGAGTCCGTACCGGCCCTGGTCGCCGCCCTGGAACGCCAGTTGGCCGCCCGGGACCGGCACTGGGTCATCGCCCGCGCCTGCGTCGAGGGGCTGGGCGCGATCGGCGACGAACGCGCCATCCCCGCCCTGAAGGCGGCGGCCGAGCACATACGGCTCAGCGCCGCGGCCGCCGCCGCCCTCGCCCGCATCAGCGGCGGCGGCTCCCTGGACGCCCCCACACCACCCCCGCCCCGATCCGGCCGAACGGGCACAGGCCGCGCAACCGTCCGCTGACCCCTCACCCACCCCACCCCTCCCTTCCCGAACCCGGGACTCCGCCCCGGCCCCGGCGGGGGGCGCGGCCTCGGGCTTCCGGGTCTGCTCCCGGCCGGGGTCCGGGGCGGGCCCGCGGCGGGCCCGCCACACGGCGGAGCCGCCTATCGGATGCCGCGGGAAGGGGCGGGGTGGGGGATCAGCCCTTGGCCAGCCGCAGGGCGTACCGCACTTCCGGCACCGCCGCGCCCTCCACCTTGTGCGTCTCCGCGCCGCCGTCCGCCGCGAAGCCCGCCCGCTCGTAGAAGCGGCGGGCCCGGCGGTTCCCCTCCAGCACCCACAGCCGCAGATGCGGAAAGCCGCGCTCGGCGACCCGGCGGCGGGTCTCGTCCAGGAGGGCGCGGCCGATGCCCGTGCCCAGCAGGGCGGGGTGCGCGTAGAGGGCGTACAACTCGGCGTCCCCGGGCGGCAGATCGCGGTCCCGGTACGGCCCGAAACAGGACCAGCCGACCACCTCGCCGGTGCCCTCCTCCGCCACCAGGTTGACCACGTCGCCGAGCCCCCGGGAGAAGAACTCCCGCCGCCGCTCGGCGTCCTCCTCGACGCTCAGCCCGTCCAGATACGTCTGCGGCATCAGCCCCAGGTACGCCTTCTGCCACCCCCGCACCCGCACCGCCGCCACCGCGTCGATGTCGGACTCGGCCATCTCCCGTACCCACACCCCGTTCATATACGTCCACCGTAGGTGGCTTGACCTTGACACCGGCGGCAGGGACACACGATCTCCGCCATGGAAAACCACGCGAATCCGCACCCCGTCGCCCTCGTCACCGGAGCCGGTACAGGCATCGGCCGCGCCACCGCCCGCGCGCTCGCCGGGGAGGGCGCGCGGGTGGTGGCCGTCGGGCGGCGGCCGGAGCCGCTTGCGGAGACGGCCCGCGGCCATGACCGCATCCACCCGTTCGCCGCGGACATCACCGCACCCGGCGCCGCCGAGGACCTCGTCCGCCATGCCGTCGAGACGTACGGGCGGCTGGACGCACTGGTGAACAACGCCGGGATCGTCCGCTCCGCGCCCCTGGAGGGCAGCACCCGCGAACTGACCACCACCCACCTGGAGACCAACCTCATCGCCCCTGTCCTGCTCGCGCGGGCGGCCCTCGGCCCCCTGGAGGCGAGCGGTGGCGTGATCGTGAACGTGTCCACCGCGATCGGCCTGCGCGGCTGGCCGGGCAACGCGGTCTACGCCGCGACGAAGACCGCGCTGGAGACGCTGACCCGCAGCTGGGCGGTGGAGCTGGCGCCGCGCGGGGTGCGGGTGGTGGCCGTGGCGCCCGGGGCGATCGAGACGCCGATCGCGGACCACTCGGGGCTGTCCCCCGAGCGGCGGGCCGAGGTGCGCGCCTGGCAGCTCGCCCACACCCCGCTGGGGCGGATCGGACGGCCCGAGGAGGTGGCGTGGGCGATCACCCGACTCGCCTCGCCCGGCGCCTCGTTCCTCACCGGCGTGGTCCTGCCCGTGGACGGCGGGGCGGTCGTCGCCTGAACGGCCCTGAACCGCCCTGAACGAACCTGAACGGACCTGGACGGAACTGACGGAGCGCGCAGAGCTGATAGAACGGCACCGGAGGTGGGGGACCGGTGCGGATCGGGGAACTGGCGGACGCGACGGGCACGACGCCGCGCGCGCTGCGCCACTACGAGCAGGCGGGGCTGATCACGTCCACGCGGGCGCACAACGGCTACCGCGTGTACGACGAACGGGCCGCCGTACGCGTCCGCAACATCCGCCGGCTGCTCGCGGTGGGCCTCACCCTGGACGACGTCCGCTGCTTCCTGCCCTGCCTGGACGGCGACATGCTGACGGCGCCGCCCAGCGCCGAAGGACTCGGCATCGCCCACGCCCGGCTCGCTGTCCTGGACGCCCGGATCGCCGCCCAGGCCGAGGCCCGCGACCGCCTCGCGCAGGCACTCGGGCAGGCCGCGGAGACCCCGTAGGACGCTAGTCGGCGGTGCCGTCTCCTGGCGCGACCGCATGGCTGAGCTGCGACATGCGTACTCCTCCAACTCCCCGTGCCCCGTCCCGTTTTCGGGTCCCATGAGGAGATCATCGCTCACATCAGCGACAGCTGGGCCGGGCCGTGTGGATAACCCTCCTCGGGCCCAGGTCCGGGACTGTCGGGGACGGCGCGGTGGGTGCCCGGGGTGTACGGGCCGATGCCGTACTCGGTGGCGAGGTCGTGGACCATGCCGGTGATCCGCCGCTGGTACCACTTCGGGGCGTACGAGCCGCCGTCGTACAAGGCGTCGTAGCGCTTCAGCAGGCGTGGATGGTGCCGGGTGAGCCAGGCCGTGAACCATTCGCGGGCGCCGGGGCGCAGATGCAGTACGAGCGGCGTCACGGAGGTCGCCCCGGCTTCGGCGATGGCGCGGACGGTCGCGCGCAGCTGCTCGGGGGAGTCGCCGAGGAAGGGGATCACCGGGGCCATCAGCACCCCGCAGGGGACGCCGTGTTCGGACAGGGTCCGCACCGCGTCGAGGCGCCGCTCGGGGGAGGGGGTGCCGGGTTCGACGGTGCGCCACAGGGTGCGGTCGGTGAAGCCGACGGAGACCGAGACGCCGACGTCGGTGACGTGCGCGGCGCGGCGCAGCAGCTCCAGGTCGCGCAGGATCAGGGTGCCCTTGGTGAGGATGGAGAAGGAGTTGGCGCGCTCGATGAGCGCGCCGAGGATGCCGGGCATGAGCCGATAGCGGCCCTCCGCGCGCTGGTAGCAGTCCACGTTGGTGCCCATGGCGATGTGCTCGCCGCGCCAGCGCGGGGCGGCCAGCTCGCGCCGCAGCAGCTCGGGGGCGTTGACCTTGACGACGACCTGGGAGTCGAAGTCGTGGCCGGTGTCGAGGTCGAGATAGCTGTGCGTCTTGCGCGCGAAGCAGTAGACGCAGGCGTGGGTGCAGCCGCGGTACGGGTTCACGGTCCATTCGAACGGCATCCGGGATGCGCCTGGCACCCGGTTGACGATCGAACGGGCGCGGATCTCGTGGAAGGTGATGCCGCGGAATTCAGGGCTGTCGAAGGTACGAGTCGTCACCGCGTCGGCGGCGAAGAGGGCCGGGGCGGCCGCCTCGCCGTCGCCTGTCAGGTTGTCCCAGCGCATGGCACCCACCTCCGGGGGTCTCGCTCACTACCACAATAGAACACATGTTCCCTTCATTTTCGTCAACCCCGAATTTGGGCGGGTGACGCGCAGGTGGTTGGCTTGCCAGCGCAGGGCACGAGGCAAGACAAGACGCAGGGCATCGGAGGAAACAGCAATGGGCCAGGTCGAGGCCACCACGGAGCGCATCGTGACGGGCAAGCCCGAGGACGTGTTCGACGCGCTCGCCGACTACCGCGAGGTCCGCCCCCGGCTGCTCACCGAGCAGTTCAGCGAGTACGAGATCCGTGAGGGCGGCGACGGCGAGGGCACCGTCGTGCACTGGCGGCTCCAGGCGACCAGCAAGCGGGTGCGCGACTGCCTGCTGGAGGTCTCCGAGCCGAGCGACGGGCAGCTCCTGGAGAAGGACCGCAACTCCTCCATGGAGACCACCTGGACCGTCACCCCGGCCGGGGAGGGCAAGGCGCGGGTCGTCGTGACCTCGGTGTGGAACGGCGCGACCGGCATCGGCGGCTTCTTCGAGCGCACCTTCGCGCCCAAGGGCCTCGCCCGCATCTACGACGGCGTGCTGGAGAAGCTGGCGGCGCACCTCGCGGCCGAGGGCGCGCGGTAGCCTCCGTCCGCCCCGGCGTCACCGTCACCGGTTCGGGTGGTTTTCTGCGCGGTGCGCACCATAGGCGCACCTGCTCCCACTTGCGGTAAAGCCACCCGGACACGTCTCTTTGTCGATTCGTCGCGCTTGCCCCTAGTTGTCGCGTAATGCGAGAACAGGGCGGCGGTGCAGGCGTGACGAGGGGAGACATGACGTGGGCGGGATCACCGAGACCACCTTCGCGAAGGGCCATCGGCCGGCAGGCGCACCCGCCCGCGCCTCCGACGGAACCGGGACCGGGTACAGGAACGAAAGCGGGGCCGACGACGGCCCGCCCTCGGGCGGCCCCGCGTCCGACGGCCCCGGCGGGGCCGGGCTCAGCCCGGCCCGGGTGCGGACGGTCTTCCTCGGGCTGATGCTCGCCCTGCTGCTGGCCGCCCTCGACCAGACGATCGTCGCCACCGCCCTCCCCGAGGTCGTCGGCGAACTGCACGGCCTGGACAAGATGTCCTGGACCGTCACCTCCTACCTCCTCGCCGTCACCATCGTGCTGCCGGTCTACGGCAAGCTCGGCGATCTCATCGGCCGTAAGAGCGTCTTCGTCTTCGCGATCGTCGTCTTCGTCGTGGGCTCCGCGCTCGCCGGGTGGTCGCGCACGATGGACGAGCTGATCGTCTTCCGGGCGGTGCAGGGCGTGGGCGCCGGAGGGCTGATGATCGGCGTCCAGGCGATCATCGCCGACATCGTGCCGCCGCGGGAGCGCGGCCGCTACATGGGGCTCATCGGGGCCGCGTTCGGCCTCGCGTCGGTGGCCGGGCCGCTGATCGGGGGCTTCTTCACCGACCATGTCTCCTGGCGCTGGTGCTTCTACGCCAACGTCCCCTTCGGCCTGGTCACGCTCGCCGTCGTGGCCGCCGTCCTCAAGGTGCCCGAACCGCTCCGGCGGCCGCGCTTCGACTTCCTGGGCGCCCTGTTCCTCACCATGTTCTCCACCTGCACGGTGCTGCTGACGAGTTGGGGCGGTACGGAGTACAGCTGGCACTCGCGCGTCATCCTCGGGCTCGCCCTGGGCGCGGCGGGCTCCGCGATCCTCTTCGTCGTCGTCGAGTGCGTCGTGTCCGAACCGCTCATGCCGATGCGGATGTTCCGCGATCCGGTCTTCTGCGTCTCCGGGCTCATCGGCGCGGTGATCGGCGTCGCGCTGTTCGGCGCCGCCAGCTATCTGCCCACTTTCCTGCAGATGGTCGACGGCGTCTCCGCCACCGAGTCGGGGCTGCTGATGGTGCCGATGATGGGCGGCATGGTGCTGTCCTCGATCATCTCCGGCCAGCTCATCAGCGCCACCGGCCGCTACAAGGTCTTCCCCGTCGTCGGCGGCCTCATCTCGGCCGGCGGCATGTGGCTGCTCTCCCGGCTGGAGGAGGACACCTCCCGCCAGGACTACAGCCTCTGGATGGGCGTCCTCGGGTTCGGCATCGGGCTCGTCCTGCCGGTGCTGATCCTCTCCGTGCAGAACTCCGTCTCTCCCGACGACCTCGGCTCGGCCACCAGCGCCAACAACTACTTCCGGCAGATCGGCGGCAGCGTCGGGGCGGCCATCTTCGGCACCCTCTTCGCCCATCGGCTCGCCGACCGCCTCGCCGAGGAGTTCCCCCGGGGGGCCGAGGGGACCAGGGCGGCGGGCGTCCGGGCCGCCGGTGGACCGCAGCTGCCCGACCCCGACTCCGTCACCCCGCAGATCGTGCACGCGATGCCGCGCGCCCTGCGCGACGGCTACATCACGGCGTACGCCGACGCCATACCGCGGATCTTCCTCTACCTCGTGCCGGTGCTCGTCCTGGGCTTCCTGCTCGCCTTCCTGCTGAAGGAGAAACCTCTGGTGTCCCACACCGACTACGCCGTCCAGCCGGACCCCGGCGTCCAGCCAGACTCCGGCGCCCAGCCGGACCCCGTCGTACCGGCGGCGCGTTCGGTGCCCCGGCACGCCGCCTCGCCCCCTCCGCCGCCGCCCGTCGCGGGCATCCCGGTCTGCGGCACCGTCCAGCACCACGACGGGACCTCGGTCCCGCGGGCCGCGCTCACCCTCATCGACGTCAGCGGCCGCCAGATCGGGCGCGGCGCCACCGGCGAGGACGGCCGGTACGCGCTCAGCACGCCCGGCACCGGGGCGTACGTCCTCATCGCGGCGGCGAGCGGCCACCAGCCGCGGGCGGTCAGCGTCACCGTCGGCGACCGCCCGGTCGAGCTGGACGTCGTGCTGGGCGGCGCGGGCCGCCTCGCCGGGTCGGTGCTCACGGCGGACGGCACGCCTGTACGGGACGCGACGGTCACCCTCACCGACGTACGCGGCGAGGTGGTCGCCTCCACGCGCAGCGGACGCGAAGGGGGCTATGTGATGAACGAGTTGGTCGCCGGGGAGTACACCCTGGCCGCCAGCGCGCCCGCCTTCCGCCCCGCCGCGCTCCCCGTCACCGTGCAGGCCGCCCGCGAGACCCACCAGGACATCGAACTGGCCGGGGGCGCCGTGCTGCGCGGTGTCGTCCGGGCCAGTGGCGGCCGTATCGTCGAGGACGCCCGGGTCACGCTGCTGGACGCGGCCGGAAACGTCGTCGACACCGCGACGACCGGCGCGGACGGGGCCTTCCGCTTCATCGACCTGTCGGCGGGGGAGTACACAGTGATCGCCGCGGGCTACCCCCCGGTGGCGACGGTGCTCCAGGTGGCGGGCGGCGGCCGCACGGAACGCGATCTGCACCTGGGCCACGAGGACTGACCACCGGACGCCCCGCCCCGGACCCCGCCTTCCGCCGGGGTCCGGGGCGGAGACATACCGGTCGAAGGTCGCACGCGTGCCCGCGACCTCGCACAAGATGACACCTATTCGGGTATTGGCCCACGCCGTGAGCCGCCCCCGCCGTACCGTTGAAGGCGGTGTCGCAGATCTTGCGTGCGAAGGAGTCTTCCGCCCATGGAGCAAGGCACGGAGGTGTCCGGCCGGATTCCCCTCGCGGTGGTCGTCGTCGATGCCCAGGGGCTGGTCACGCACTGGAGTTCCGGCGCCCGCAAGCTCTTCGGACGCACCCGCGAGCAGGCCATCGGCGCACCCGCCGTCGATCTGATGCCGGTCTCGGGCGCCCTGCGCGGCGCGGACCTGCCGGACGCGGCCGACCGGATACGGACCTGGGCGCCGGACGACGCCCTCGGCGGCCCGCGCCACTACCCCACCGCGGGCCGCGCCCGGATGAGCGTCCCGGCCGACACCGCCCGTAACGCCGCCCAGGCCGGCGTCCAGGACACCGCCCAGGTCGACGTCCTGTGGTGGGCGTATCCCCTCGTCGGACCGGGCCCCGAGCGGCTGCTCGTACTGGCGGCGGACGCCACAGGGCTCACCGGGGGCGCCCCGGACGAGCGCTTCGCGCCGGGGTTCGCGCTGCACACCGAGTTCCCCGGCGCCGAGCTGCTGGCCATCCGGCTGCCGGACATCCTGCCGAACATGGGCCCGGCCACCGGCGGCCGGATCGTCGCCCAGGTCCTCGAACTCGGCTACCCCGTCCTGGAGATCAGCCACCACCAGCGGGTCCCGGTCACCCCGGACTGGGGCATGCCCCGCTACCGCGAGCGCCAGGCGCGGCGGGCGGCCCTGCGCCGCGCGGCCGGTCCCGCCGCCCCGGCCGGTCCGCCGCCCGCCCCCGATGCCCTCGAAGCGCGTGAAGACCTCCAAGACCTCCAAGACCCCGAAGACCTCGAATACGCCGCCGTCCGCGAGCGCCTGGAGTTCCTGAACGAGGTCAGCGGCCGCATCGGCAGCTCCCTCGACCTGGCCCGCACCATCCGTGAGGTGACCAGCGCCGCCGTCCCCCGCTTCGCGGACTTCGCGGGGACGCATCTGCGCGCCCAGGTCCTCGCGGGCGAGGGCTTCCCTGACGGCCCGCCCGACGTCACCACCGTCTGGCACCGGGTCTGGGTCGAGCACAACGACGAACCGGGGCGCTGGGACGACACGGTGCCGGTCGGGGAGAGCATCGCGTTCCCCGAGCACACCCCGTTCTTCCAGTGCATGGTCACCGGCGAGCCCGTCCTCATCCCGTACATCGGCGACGAGTTGGGCGACCGGATCGCCGGACAGTTCGAGAAGCGCGACCTGCGCCCGCTGATCAACGGCCGGTCGATCCTCATCGTGCCGCTCAAGGCGCGCAACGTGGTGCTCGGCTTCATGGTGCTGCTGCGCCGCGAGGGCCGCGAGGTGTTCGACGACATGGACCGGACGACCGGGGCCGAACTCGCCGCCCGCGCCGGGCTCGTGCTCGACAACGCCCGGATGTACACGTACCAGGAGAACGTGGCCGAGACCCTCCAGGACAGCATGCTGCCCCAGGTGGCGCCGCGCATGGCGGGCTGTGACACCGCCACCCGCTATCTGCCCGGCACCCGGCTCGGCCGGGTCGGCGGCGACTGGTTCGACGCCATCAAGCTGTCCGGTTCGCGTACCGCGCTCGTCGTCGGCGACGTCATGGGGCACGGGCTGAACTCGGCCGCGATGATGGGCCAGCTGCGCACCGCCGTCCAGACCATGGCCGCCCTCGACCTGCCGCCCGCGCAGCTGCTGCGCAACCTCGACGACTTGGCGCAGCGGCTCGGCGAGCACTATCTCGCCACCTGTCTGTACGCGGTCTACGACCCGATCCGCTCCGAGCTGCTGATCGCCAACGCGGGCCACATCCCGCCCGTGCTGGTCCGCGCCCAGGACGGCCGTAGCACGCTGCTGGACCTGCCGACCGGGGCGCCGATCGGCGTGGGCGGGGTGCCCTTCGAGACGGCCACGGTGCGGGTCGCGCCCGGCGACCGCCTCATCCTGTGCACGGACGGTCTGGTCGAGGTGCGCGGCCAGGACATCGGCGCCGGTCTCGCGGCGCTGTGCGAGTCCGCCGCCCATCCGGCGGCGTCGATGGACGACGCGTGCGACACCGTCATCCGCGCGCTCAACCAACGTGGCGGCCGCAAGGACGACGTGGCGCTGCTGATGGCCCGGCTGAACGGCATCCCCTCCGACGACGTCGCCCGGTGGCGGCTGGCCCTCGACCCGGGCGAGGTCGGCCGGGCCCGCCGCCTGGTCCGGGAGCGGCTGCTGCGCTGGGGCCTGCCGCACGCCGTGGACACCGCGGAGCTGCTGGTCAGCGAGGCCGTGACCAATGCGGTGCGGCATGCCCACACCCACCATGTGGTGCTGCGTCTGGTCCGCGCCGAGGCGCTGCTGTGCGAGGTCTCGGACGACGACCACGAACTGCCCGCCCTGCTGAGCGCCGGTCCCGAGGACGAGTACGGGCGCGGGTTGCGGGTCATCAGCGAGCTGGCCAGGGAGTGGGGAACGAGCCGGACGCGGCGGGGCAAGACCGTCTGGTTCGAGCAGGCCCTGCCCCGGGCAGACGGACCTGGGAACGGACACGGCGACGGACCTGAGAACGGACGGAGGAACGGACACAGGAACGGACGCGGGAACGGACCGGGGAACGGACACGGGGAGCGGCGATGAGCGGTGTGTCGGAGCGTTACCGGGAAGCATGGGAGAGCTACTGGCGGGCCACCTCGGACGCGCCGGGGGAGGCCATCTGGGACGCCGACCCGTCGCTGAGCGCCGCCCGGGACGCCGACCGCCTGGCCCCGCACACCGACGCCTCCCTACCCATCGTCGACCTGGGCTGCGGAAACGGCACCCAGACCCGCTATCTGGCCACCCGCTTCGGCCGCGCCCTGGGCGTCGACCTGTCCCACGCGGCGGTCGAGCACGCGCGCCGCGCCGATACGGCCGGGGCCGTCGCCGAGTTCCGGCAGCTGAGCCTCACCGACCCGGCGGCCGTACAGGAGCTGCACGAGCGCCTGGGCGACGTCAATGTCTACATGCGCGCCGTCATCCACCAGAGCGATGCCCCCGACCGCCGGCCGGTCGCCGAGGCGGTGGCCACCCTGGTCGGCCGCCGTGGCCGGGGCTTCGTCGCGGAGCTGACCGAGGAGTCCAAGACGACCCTGGCCCGCCTGGCCGAGAGCCCCGGCGGCCCGCCCCTCAAGCTCCGCCGCGTCTTCGACCACGACCTCAGGCCCGCCGACGCGGGGGACATCGAGGTCCGGGAGCTGCTGGCGGCGGCGGGACTGCGGATTCTGGCCGAGGGCCCCACGGCACTGGCCCAGACGGAGCAATGGGCCGACGGTTCGCGGGTGGAGCTCCCGGCCCGGTGGTTCGTGGTCGGACGGGCTCCGGAGGGCGGGGGACGGTTATCCACAGGGGTGGTTCGGCCCCCGCACAGCGCGTAACGTAACGAACCATGAAGATCCTGATCAGCGCCGACATGGAGGGCGCTACCGGGGTGACTTGGCCGGGCGACGTCCTGCCCGGCACCCCGCAGTGGGAGCGCTTCCGGCACCCGTTCACCTCGGATGTGAACGCGGCGGTGCTGGGATTCTTCGACGGCGGTGCGGACGAGGTGCTCATCAACGAGGCCCACTGGTCCATGCGCAATCTGCTGCTGGAGGAGCTGGACCAGCGGGCGCAGCTGATCACCGGGCGGCACAAGACGCTGAGCATGGTCGAGGGGGTGCAGCACGGCGATGTGGACGGGGTGGCGTTCATCGGCTACCACACCGGCGCGGGCACCGAGGGCGTCCTCGCGCACACCTATCTCCCCAACTCCGTGACCGGCGTCTGGGCGAACGGCGCCCGGGCGAGCGAGGGCCTGCTCAACGCCCTCGTGGTCGCCGAGTACGGCGTACCGGTGGTGCTCGTCACCGGGGACGACAAGACCTGCGTGGACGCCAAGGGCTATGCGCCGGATGCCCGGTGCGTAGCCGTCAAGGACTATGTCTCGCGGTACGCGGCGGTGTGCCGCGCCCCCGCCCGTACCGCCGCCGACATCCGGGAGGCGGCGCGGGAGGCCGCCGTGCTGGCGGTGCGCCACGACCCCCCGCACCGCGGGCCGTTCACGATCGAGCTGGAGTTCGACGCCGCGCATCTGGTGGGGGCGGCGAGCGTCGTACCGGGCGTGGAGCGCAGCGGAGAGCGGCGCGTCGCCTACACCTCACCGACCATGTACGAGGGGATTCGCTGCTTCAAGGCGGTCACGACCGTCGTATCGGCCGCGGTGGAGGAGCAATATGGCTGACACGTCCCACCCGATCCGTCCCGAGGCGATCGACGCCCAGGCGCTGGAGGAGGTGGTGCGGTTCACCTCCGAGCTGATCGCGATCGACACCACCAACCGTGGCGGAGGGGAGTGTTCGGAGCGCCCCGCCGCCGAGTACGTGGCGGAGATGCTCAGCGACGTGGACATCGACCCCACGCTGCTGGAGCGGTCCCCGGGGCGTACCAATGTGGTCGCCCGGATCGAGGGCACCGAACCCGCCGCGCCCGCGCTGCTCGTCCATGGCCATCTGGACGTGGTGCCCGCCGAGCCCGCCGACTGGACCGTGCACCCCTTCTCCGGGGAGGTGCGCGACGGGGTGGTGTGGGGCCGGGGCGCCATCGACATGAAGAACATGAACGCGATGGTTCTCGCGGTCGTCCGGGCCTGGGCGCGGGCCGGGGTGCGGCCCCGGCGGGACATCGTGCTGGCCTTCACCGCCGACGAGGAGGACAGCGCCGCCTGGGGCTCCGGCTATCTCGCCGACCGGCACCCGGAGCTGTTCGAGGGCTGCACCGAGGGCATCAGCGAGTCCGGCGCCTTCACCTTCCACGCCGGGCTCGGGCTGCGGCTCTACCCCATCGCGGCGGGGGAGCGCGGCACGGCCTGGCTCAAGCTCACCGCGCGTGGCCGGGCCGGTCACGGCTCGAAGGTCAACCGGGCCAACGCGGTCAGCCGTCTGGCCGCCGCCATCGCCCGCATCGGCGACCACCGCTGGCCGGTCCGGCTGACGCCCACCGTCAAGGCGGCGCTCACCGAGATCGCCGCGCTCCAGGACATCCCGGCCGACGTCGACGCGCCGGGCTTCGACGTCGACGAACTGCTCGCCAAGCTCGGCCCGGCCGCCGCCCTCATCGAGCCGACCGTGCGCAACAGCGCCAACCCGACGGTCCTGGAGGCCGGTTACAAGATCAACGTGATCCCCGGCAGCGCCACCGCCTATGTCGACGGGCGGATGCTGCCCGGCGGCGAGGTGGAGTTCCAGGAGACCCTCGACCGGCTCACCGGCCCGCACGTCGACTGGGAGTTCCACCACCGCGAGGTCCCGCTCCAGGCCCCGGTCGGGCCCGAGGCGCCCACGTACGAGGCGATGCGCGCCGCCGTCCAGCGCTTCGACCCGGGCGGCCACGCCGTGCCGTACTGCATGTCGGGCGGCACCGACGCCAAGCAGTTCTCCCGGCTCGGCATCCGCGGCTACGGCTTCTCGCCGCTGCGGCTGCCCGAGGGCTTCGACTACCAGGCGCTCTACCACGGCGTGGACGAGCGGGTGCCGGTCGACGCCCTCCACTTCGGTGTCCGGGTGCTCGACGACTTCCTGCAGAGGGCGTGAGCGCGTGGTGCAGCAGGTCACGGTCACGGCCCCGTACGGGACCTGGCCCTCCCCGGTCGACGCCGCCCTCGCGGCCTCCCGCGACGGCCACCCCGAGTACGTGGGCACGGTCGGGTCCGAGGTGTGGTGGACCGCGCCCCGGCCCGCCGAGGGCGGCCGCCGCGCGCTGATCCGGCAGCGGGTCGCGGGCGCCGCCGAGGAGCCGGTGCTGCCTCCGCCGTGGAACGTGCGCAGCACGGTCATGGGCTACGGCGGCACCCCCTGGGCCGCCGCCCCGCGCCCGACCGGCGGCCCGCTGGTGGTGTTCGTTCACTTCGCCGACCAGCGGCTGTACGCCTACGAGCCGGACGCCCCCGCGAGCGCCCCGCCGCGCCCCCTGACCCCCCTGTCCCCGGTGGGCGAGGGGCTGCGCTGGGCGGACCTGCGGCTTCAGGTGGACCGCGGCGAAGTGTGGTGCGTCCTGGAGGAGTTCACGGGCGAGCGGCCGACCGACGTACGGCGGGTGATCGCCGCCGTACCGCTGGACGGCTCGGCCGCCGAGGACCGCGCGGTGGTGCGCGAACTGACCGACGCCCGCCACGACTTCGTCACCGCGCCCCGGCTCTCGCCCGACGGCCGCCGGGTCGCGTGGCTCGCCTGGGACCACCCGCGGATGCCCTGGGACGGCACGGTGGTGATGGTCGCCGAGGCGCTGCCCCACGGCCCCTTCCGGGACGCCCGCACGGTGCTGGGCGGACCGGAGGAGTCCATCGCCCAGATCGACTGGGCCCCCGACGGCGCGCTCCTCGCCACCACCGACCGCACCGGCTGGTGGAACCTCCACCGTCTGCCGCCGCGAGTCCCCGCGGCGGCGAGATTCGCCCCGCCCACCGGGCCGGGCCCGGCCGCCGCCGGTCCAGCTGCCGGTTCCGGCCCACTCGCGGGACCGGGTCGGCCCCCGGCCACGGACGAGGCCGCCGCGCCTGGGGCGGACGCCGGGCTTGGGACAAGTGTCCCTCTCGGGCGGGCCGCTGGGTCCGTGGCCGCCGCCGGACCCGGAGCTGCCGCTGGGGCTGGGCCAGCCGCCGGGGGCAGGGGAGGTGCCGTGCCCGGGTCGGCCGCCGAACCGGGGGCAGATGTCCGGATCGGGGCAGACGCCGGTTCCGGGGCAGATACCGCGCCCGGGGCGGACGCCGGGCTTCGGGAACTGTGTCCCCGGGAGGAGGAGTTCGGGGGGCCCTTGTGGAAGCTGGGGCACCGGTGGTTCGCGGCGTTGGACGGTGGGCTGATCGCCGTCTTGCACGGGCGGGGGGCGCAGCGGCTCGGGATTCTGGACCCCGCGACCGGGGAGCTGGCCGATGTCGCCGGGCCGTGGACCGAGTGGGAGCCGACACTCGCGGTGGACGGCGAGCGGGTCGTCGGCGTCGCCGCGAGCCCGTGCGGCGGGCATGAGGTCGTGGAGCTGGACACCCGTACCGGCCACGCCCGCGTCATCGGCAACGCCCACACCGACCCCGTCGACCCCGCGTACTACCCGGAGCCCCAGGTCCGCACCTTCACCGGGGCGGACGGCCGCGAGATCCACGCCCAGCTCTACCCGCCCCACAACCCCGGCCACACAGGCCCGCCCGGCGAGCTGCCGCCCTATGTGGTGTGGGCGCACGGCGGGCCCACCGGCCGGGCGCCGCTCGTCCTCGATCTGGAGATCGCCTACTTCACCTCGCGCGGCATCGGCGTCGCCGAGGTCAACTACGGCGGGTCCACCGGCTACGGCCGCGCCTACCGCGACCGGCTGCGCGAGCGGTGGGGCGTGGCCGACGTAGAGGACTGCGCCGAAGTCGCCGGGGCGCTCGCCGACGAGGGCGTCGCCGACCGGGCCCGGCTGGCGATCCGCGGGGGCAGCGCGGGCGGCTGGACGGCGGCCGTGTCGCTCACCGCCACCCGGCTGTACGCGTGCGGCACGGTCATCTACCCGATCCTCGACCCCGCCGCCTGGGCCACCGGCGAGACCCACGACTTCGAATCGCGGTACACCGAGTCGCTGATCGGCCCGGTCACCGAGGTCCCGGACCGCTACCGGGAGCGGTCGCCGCTGCACCGGGCCGACCGGATCACCGCGCCGTTCCTGCTGCTCCAGGGGCTGGACGACACGATCTGCCCGCCCGCGCAGTGCGAGCGGTTCCTCGCGGCGATGGCGGGGCGCGGGGTGCCGCACGCGTATCTCGCCTTCGAGGGCGAGGGGCACGGCTTCCGCCGCGCCGGCACCATGGTCCGCGCCCTGGAGGCCGAGCTCGCCCTGTACGCACGGGCCTTCGGCCTGCCGGTGGCCGGGCTGCCCGCCCTGGAGCTGCGCACATGAGCGCTGAGTTGTCCGGGCCGGGGCGCGCTGCCGGTTGTCGGAGGGCAGCGGTAGCGTGAGCGGCACGTTAACCCGATATGCGAACTGTTTCGCCATCATGCCTACTGGAGGAGCCAGTTGACACCCGCACGGGCCCCGCGCCTCGTCGGCCGTGAGCCGCAGCCCACCGCCCTGACCGGTGGGTGGCCGCAGGGCGGCGAGCCCGAGACCTGGCTGCTCAGCGTCTCGGGATTCACCGCCACTCTGGACACCGCCGCCCCCGGCAAGATCCTCGACGCCGAGGAGCGGGAGCGGGCCGGGAGGTTCCTGCGCGCCGAGGACCGGGAGCGGTACACGGCGGCCCATATGGGGCTGCGGCAGCTGCTCGGCGGCTATCTGGGCGTCGACCCGGCCGCCGTGCCGTTCACCCGGGAGGACTGCCCCGGCTGCGGCGGTCCGCACGGCCGCCCGGCGGTGGTCGGCACCCCGCTCCACTTCAACATGTCGCACGCCGGTGACCTGGTGCTGTTCGCCTTCGCCGGGACTCCGGTCGGGGCCGATGTGGAGAAGCTCCAGCCCGCCTCCGTGGTGGCGCAGGTGGCCCAGAGCCTGCACCCCAGGGAGCGCGCCGAGCTGGACGCGCTGCCCGAGCCGGAGCGGCCCGCCGCCTTCGGCCGCTGCTGGACGCGCAAGGAGGCGTATCTCAAGGGCATCGGCACCGGGCTGTCCCAGGACCCGGCGAAGGACTACGTCGGCACCGGCCGGGAGCCGGTGCCGGTGGGTCCGTGGGCGCTGATCGACGTACCGGTGGAGTCCGGTTACGCGGCCGCCATGGCCCTGCGCGACCCCGGCCGGAACGGGTAGCCCGGCCGGGGGTCACGCCAGGAGATCAGGGGGCGGAGGGTGCGGGCACCGGGGCGGGCGCCTCGGTGTCGGCACTGGTGCCGGTCCCGGCCGCCGGGCGGCGCAGCAGGTAGACGCCGATGACGGCGACCAGGGAGGCGGCGGAGAGCGCGTAGAGCCCGCCGTTGGTGCCGCCCGTGGTCTCCTCCAGGTAGCCGAAGAGCGTCGGGGCGACGAAGCCGCCCAGGTTGCCGAGGGAGTTGATCACGGCGAGCCCGGAGGCCGTGACCTTGACGTCGAGGCTGGACTGGGCCAGCGGCCAGAAGAGGTTGGCGCCGCACTTGCTGCCGACGGCGGCCAGGGTGATGGCCGCGAGGCCGAACCACGGGGAGCCGAGCGTGGCGAGGAAGGTGCCGACGGCCGACAGCACCAGCACGATGGCCAGGTACGGGCGCCGGTCGGGCATGCGGTCGGTGTAGCGGCTCATGGTGTACATGGTGATCACGGCGCAGATCCACGGGACCGCCGAGAGCAGCCCGACCTGGAAGGGCGACAGCCCGCCGATGTCGTCGACCAGGCTCGGCAGCCAGAAGGTGATGGCGTAGCCGGTCAGCGCCATGGCGAAGAAGACGAGGGTGAGCAGCGCGACCTGCGGTTGGAGTACCAGGCGCAGCCGGGACACCTTGGGCTCGCGGCTGCGGCTGTCCCGGTCGCGGGCGACCGCCGTGCTCAGGGCCGTCCGCTCCTCGGCGGTGAGCCAGCGGGCGTCGGTGATCCGGGAGACCAGGAAGAACGCGGCGACGAGGCCCACCACGATCGAGATGGCGCCTTCCATCGCGAACATCCAGCGCCACCCGGCGAAGCCGCCGAGGCCGTGCATTTCGAGGAGCGCGCCGCTGATCGGGCCGGTGACGATGTAGGCGGTCGCGGAGCCGCCGAGGAAGATGGCGCTGGCCCTGCCCCGGTAGGAGTCGGGCAGCCAGGTGGTGAAGTAGTACATGACGCCCGGGAAGAACCCCGCCTCCGCGATGCCGAGCAGGAATCGCAGCGCGTAGAACGAGGTGGCGCCGTGCATGAAGCACATGGCGACCGTCACCGCACCCCAGCTGATCATGATGCGGGTCAGCCAGACGCGGGCGCCGAAGCGCTCCATGAGCATGTTGCTCGGCACTTCGAAGATGGCGTAGCTGATGAAGAACAGCCCGGCGCCCAGTCCATAGGCGGCGGCGCCGACTCCGATGTCGGCACTGAGGTCGTCCTGGACGAAACCGACGTTGGTGCGGTCCATCTGATTGACGATCAGCATCAACACCAGCATCGGCATGACGCGCCGCAAGAACTTGCTCACCGCCCGGTCGACCAGTTCCGGGGCGGGCGCCGCGTCCTGGCCGGGGGGTCCCTGCTGTGCCATGGTGCTCTCCTGGCGATATGTTCATCCCTGTGAACAG
The DNA here is from genome assembly GCF_040629205.1 of Streptomyces sp. NPDC005962. Lineage (NCBI taxonomy): Bacteria > Bacillati > Actinomycetota > Actinomycetes > Kitasatosporales > Streptomycetaceae > Streptomyces > Streptomyces sp. NPDC005962. Next base: position 128,391 of record NZ_JBEXVE010000018.1, read on the forward strand.
TCATTGAGTGGTGCGCAGGACCATACGGTCCTGTATGCACTCGGTCAATGGCTTGTGAAGCACTTATTCCGCAGCGCTGACCTGGCCTTCAGGTCTTCGTCGGACCCGAAAAGTCAAGAGGGTGCTTCATGAATGACGTTCATGGATATGACCAGATCGGTCCGGTGCCATCGAAAGCGGTGGCGGAGGCGCGGCCTCCGTACCATCATCGACCCATGCCTGATCATGCGTATCTCGCCGAGGGGGCCCGCGCGGCCATCCGGCTCCATCGGCGTACGGACGGCGCCGAATTCGTCCGGCTCGCCCGGCAGAGTGCCTCCTTCCACAGCCCCTGGCTGACGCTGCCCACCACCGAAGAGGCCTACGAGGGCTTCATCGGTCAGCTGGAGCGGGAGGACCGGAGCGGTTACCTGGTCTGCGTACGGGAGACCGGTGCGCTCGCCGGATTCGTCAACGTCAACAACATCGTGCGCGGCGCGTTCCAGTGCGGCGCGATCGGCTACGGCGCCTTCCCGCCCGCCGCCGGGCGCGGCTATATGTCCGAGGGGCTCGGGCTGGTGCTTCGGCAGGCCTTCGGGCCGCTCGGGCTGCACCGGATCGAGGTCAACATCCAGCCCGGCAACGAGGCGTCGACCGCGCTCGTGAAGCGGCACGGCTTCCGGCTGGAGGGCTTCTCGCCCGACTTCCTCCATATCGAGGGTGCGTGGCGCGACCACGACCGCTGGGCCATCACCTGCGACATGCTGGCCCCCGAGTGACGTCCGCGGCCACCGAGCACAAGGCGCCCCCGGCCTGACCCGACCGGGGGCGCCTCACAAGGGAGTGCCGCAAGGGGAGCTCACGCGCCCGGGTTGCGGTCCACGTACTCGAAGATCGACCCGTCCGGGTGGCGGGCCACCAGCATGCGGCCGGTGGGGGCGGGGATCGGGCCCGCGACGATCTGCGCGCCGACCGCCGTCAGATCGGCGATCGCCTCGTCCACGTCCTTCACCGCGATCGTCGCCGCGATCTTGCGGAGGATCTCCATCTCCGACTCCGGACCGCTCATCAGGAAGAAGCAGCCGACCGCCGCGACCGAGACGCCGCCGCGCTGGGAGCGGGACGCCTCGGCGCCGGTGAGTCGTTCGTAGACGCTGATCGCGGAGTCCAGATCCTCGACGCAGACCCGCAGTGAAGTCCCCATGATGTCCATGCGGGCGAGCCTAGTTGAACCGCATGTCAGACGCGGCACAGGACCTCTCCGTGGAGGACGGCGAACCAGCCGTCGTCCCGGCTGCCCCACTCCCGCCAGGCGCTCGCTACGTCCCGCAGCTCGGCCTCCGTGGCGTGGCCGCCCTCCATCGCGCGCCGGGCGTACGACGAGGCCACCGTGCGGTCCGCCCACAGCCCGCTCCACCACGCCCGCTCCTCGGGGGTGGCGTAGCACCAGGCACTGGCAGTCGAGGTGATGGCGGAGGCGGGGAGGCCCGCCTCCAGGGCCCAGGACCGCAGCCTGCGCCCCGCGTCCGGCTCGCCGCCGTTGGCGCGGGCGACCCGGCGGTAGAGGTCCAGCCAGGCGTCCAGCCCGGGAATGTGCGGATGCCAGGTCATGGCGGCGTAGTCGCTGTCGCGGGCCGCGACGATGCCGCCCGGCTTGCACACCCGCCGCATCTCGCGCAGCGCCCGCACCGGGTCGCCGACGTGCTGGAGCACTTGGTGGGCGTGGACGACGCAGAAGGAGTCGTCGGGGAAGTCCAAGTCGTGGACGTCGGCGACCGCGAAGCGGGTGTTGGCCAGCCCGCGCTCATCGGCGGTAGACCGCGCCCGCTCCAGGATGGCGGGCTCCGTGTCGACGCCGACGACCTCGCCTTGGGGTACGAGTTCGGCCAGGTCGGCGGTGATGGTGCCGGGGCCGCAGCCGATGTCCAGGATGCGCATGGGGGGTTCGAGGTGCCCGGTCAGATAGGCCGCCGAGTTGGCGGCCGTGCGCCAGGTGTGGGAGCGCAGCACCGACTCGTGGTGCCCGTGGGTGTAAACGGCGTCGTTCGACATGACGGAACCCTACGCCGCTGTCTCGCATCACGAGAAGAGTTGTCTCGCTATGTGGGCAGCTGGTGGGTGCGGAAAGGGCGGCGGGAACCGGCATCTCCCGTTCCCCGCCGCCCGGTTGGCGTCTCCGGAACCCCTCAGGCGGGCTCCCGCCACCGCTCCAGATCCCCCGTGCTCACCACACCCACCGGCCGCCCCGCCCGGACCACCGGCAGCCGCCGCACCTCATGCGCTCGCATCAGCGCGGCCGCCTCGGCGATCTCCTCGTCGGGGCCGATGGTCACCGGGTCCGGGGTGCACACCAGATGGCAGCTGACCGTCAGCGGATCGACGCCGTCCGCGACCGCGCGCAGCGTGATGTCGCGGTCGGTGAGGACGCCCAGCAGCTCACCGTCGAGCGCCACCAGCACGCCGCCGATGTTCTGCGCGCGCATCAGCTGCGCCGCTTCCACCAGCGAGGCATCGGGACGCACCGACGTGACCGTCGGCGTCATGACGTCTTTCACGTACTGCGGCATGTCACTCGCCTTCTTCGAAAGGATTCGGAGTGCGGGGAGCCGCTACGCCTCGGGGCGCAGTCCGAGCGCGGAGACCACCTCCTGCACGGTGCGGAACGTCTCGTCGTCGGGCAGCTCCTGGGCCAGCGCGATCAGCCGGTCCGGCGCGTGCCGCTCGTGCAGTACGCGCAGCACGGCGCTCCGCCCCGCCGGGAACGTCGTACGGCCCAGATGGCGGGCGAACTCGAAGCGGAGCGCCTCCGCCCGGCCGGTCGCCCCCGGGGAGGGGACCGGACCGGTCGTCACCTCCGGGTCGTCGTCGGCGGCGGGCTCCGGGTCGTGCCACTCCTCGACCCGGGTCGGATGGCCGGAACGGATCAGGCCCTGAAGCTCCTGCTTCATCTCCTCGTCCCGGTGGGCGCTCAGCCGGCTGCTGCCTCGCTGCATGTCGGTCCCCTTCCCTCATGGGTCCGGTTGGCTCGTGGGATGGTCGTGTCCCCGAGATTCACTGCGCCGCGCCGCCCTCGTACGGCCAGCGCAGCAGGGCGCCCAGTCCTCCGACCGGGGCTCCGTTCGTGTCGTCCGCCCCGCCGCCGGGCGGCACCGTCAGCACCTCGGCGCCGGTGGCCGCCGCCGAGCGGATCAGCGCGTCGTCGGCGCGCACCGCGACGGGCCGGGCGTCGCCCAGATACTGGAGGTCGCTACGGCGCATCGCCACCTGGTCCGGCTCGGCGCCCGCCCATACGTCGCGGTACAGGTCGGTGCCGTCCGGCCGGATCAGCAGCGTGCCGATGCGGTGCTCGCGCGCCGCGTCGACCAGCCCCGGAACGCCTTCCGCCGCCGTCACCCGGCCCTCCATGGGCACGCGCCCGGCCCGGAACCGTTCCATCGCCTCCTCGGTGTGGCCGTGGACGTGCCGGGCCCGCACCTCGTCGACGTCGTGGTCCAGCAGCCGGGCGGCGTGGGTGCCGGGCGAGGCCGAACCGGCGGCCCGGCCGCCGTGCGCGGTCTCCGCGGCCCGGCCGCGCAGCTGCTCCGGCAGCCGTTCGTGAACGGCGTGCCGCTCGCGCGCGTCCCCCACCAGCAGCACCAGATCGGCCTGTGTCTGTTCCTGGCGGGTCCGCAGCTCGTCCGCGATCAGCCCGGCGTTGTGCTCCCAGGTGTTCTCCGTCCGCAGCTGGAAACGGCGCTCCGGCCAGTCGGCCGTCGCGGTGCGGTGCGCCTGCCCCACGGCCCGGTCGCCGTGCGCGCCGCGCAGCTCGAAGTCCGCGCCGGTGCGGCTGATGTACGCCACCAGGCACGACGGGTCATCGCCCGTCAGCTCCACCAGCGGCCCCACATGCGGCAGCGCCGACCAGCAGGCCTTGGGCGCGCTCTGTGGCGGCGCCGTCAGCGACGGGTCGAGCACCACCTCGCCGCGCGAGGCGAAGACGGCCCGGCCCACCGGCTCGGTCGCCGGTGTCACCGTGGCCAGCTCGTCGTACACCGCACGGCAGGTGCGCGCGTCGGCGCCCTGCTGCTCCAGCCTGCGGCATGCCTCACGGGCGGAACGCTCGTGGTCCTCGGCCGAGGACTGGTGGGGGTGCGAGGTGTCGACGTAGACGGTTGCCCAGGGGCCTGGGCGTTCGAACAGCGGATTCAGAAATCCGAGTCGCATGTACTCCCTCCCGGCGGTCCGGGTGTTTCGTCCCTCCCGCGTACCCGTCACCACGCCATCGACACGGACCGGACGGCTGGCGTCCGGAAGATTTCGGGGCCAGGTTTGAGGCGTCCCGGCCCGGGGACCCGTCGCGTGGCCGAGCGGCCCGCAGGGAGTGTGAGGGCGGCGCCGGGCACGGGAGATCAGGGGCCCGTGCCCGGCGCCTCCGCGTGTGTTGTTAACGCCTCGTGGCGCGGGTACCCGGCGCGCATGACTGACACCTCCGCGAACTCGACGGCGGACAATCCGCTGCTGGCCAGACACGGTGAGGCGCTGGACCTGTTCACCGAGCGGGTGCACGCCGTACGGCCCGACCAGTGGGACGCCCCCACGCCCTGCACCGAGTGGAGCGTGCGGGCCCTGGTGAACCACTTGGCGGTCGAGCAGATGTGGGTACCGGCGCTGCTCCGGGAGGGCGCGAGCGCGGGTGGTCCGGGCGCCGTCCTCTCCGGCGATCAGCTCGGCGACGACCCCATCGCCACCTGGGACGCGGCCGCGGCCGTCGCCCGCACCGCCTTTCAGGAGCCGGGCGCCCTGGAACGCACCGTCGCCCTCTCCTACGGCGCGAGTCCCGCCACCGAATACTGCGCCCAGATGACCGCCGACGCGACGGTCCACGCGTGGGATCTCTCCCGCGCCATCGGCGCCGACGAGCGGCTCCCGAAGCCGCTGGTCGACTTCTCCGTGCGGGAGGTGGCCCCGTACGCGGCGGACCTCGAAAAGAGCGGCCTCTTCGCGGCCCCGGTAGACCCTCCGCCCGACGCCGACGCCCAGACGAAGCTCCTGGCCCTCCTGGGCCGCGAGGCGTAGCGGCGAGGCGTAGCGGCGAGGGGGCAACCGGGCGAGGCGCCCCTCGGCGTCAACTACCGGCAGGCACCGGACAGTGGGCCGGACATCGCTCACCGGTGTCGGCCTTCTTCTCGTCCCCGAGGGAGACGAGGAGAAGGCGTAGCAGGTGGGCAAGGTGGTCCCGCTGTTCCGGAGTCATGCCTTCCATGAGTGTGCGTTCGTTGGCGATGTGTCCTTCGACGACCCGGTCGACCAGGTCCATGCCCTCGGCCGTCAGGGCGATTTTCACCTTGCGCCGGTTCTGGGCGTCCGTCTCGCGAGTGAGCAGGCCCCGGTCCAGGAGCCGGGCGACGCGATTGGTCATCGCCGCGGCTCCGATCATGCTGGCAGAGGCCAGTTCCTTGGAGCTGAGGGTGTACGGCGCACCGGCTCGTCGCAGTGTTGCCAGGACGTCGAATTCCCAGCTCTCCAGCCCCTCGGAGCGCAGGTAATCGTCGACACGCTGACCGGTCAGCCGGGCGGCACGGGACAGGCGCCCGATCACACCCATCGGGGAGGCGTCGAGGTCCGGCCGGACACGCTCCCACTGCTGAAGGATCACGTCGACGGTATCGGTCACGCCTGGCGGTTCGGAGGGCTCGCCTGCCGTGGCCTCCTTGTTCATGGTGGCCAGGATCATGGTGGCCAACTTGCCGTCGGCTGCCTGTCGTTCGTCCGTCACGCGTCGGCTGCCCTCCGCTCCTTGATCGACCGGGCCTCGGCTTCGAGGTCGAATCGTTCGACGCCAAATATTCAGAAAACTTTACAGCCCGTTCAAACGCAACGTGGACGACCGTCCGAAAGTCGCACAAAGTGCGGCGGCGCACGCGCGCCGCGCAGGTGAGAAGCGGGTTAACGGCTTCGAGGGCCCGCCGTGGCGACCGACACTTCGACGATGAATTGTTTGACGTCGATGGCTTGAATCTGCTTACGTGGTTTTGCGCCATCCAGGCGTGTGGCGTCAACGCCGGTGAAGTCCCGCCCACCCCCGCCCCCCGTCGGCTTGACGTGCACCTGACCGAAATCGAGATGTCATGTCCACATCAATTTCACGAACACTCTTTCACCCCAGTTTTGGAGTCACTTCGTCATGCCTGTGCGCATACTCGCTCTCGTCGGCAGCCTCAGAACCGGTTCGTTCAACCGACAACTCGCCGAAGCCGCGGCCAGGGTGAGCCCTGACGGCGTGACCATCGAGATCGTCGAAGGGCTGACCGAACTTCCCTACTACGACGAGGACATCGACCTCGACGGCGTCGCCCCGCGCCAGGCCGTCGCCGTGCGCCGGACCGTCGGCGAGGCGGACGCCCTCATGCTCTTCACACCGGAGTACAACGGCACGACCTCGGCCGTTTTGAAGAACGCCGTCGACTGGCTCTCCCGCCCGTACGGGGCGAGCGCCCTGTCCGGCAAGCCGACGGTCGTACTGAGCGCGACGTACGGCCAGTTCGGCGGCGTATGGGCCCAGGAAGAGGTCAGCAAGGCGCTCGGTGTCGCCGGGGCCCAGGTGATCCCTGGCGAGGGAGTCGCCGTGGGCGGAACTCAGCAGCGCTTCGCCGACACCCACCCCGCCGACGACCCCGAGATCGCGGTGCAGCTGCGCCGGGCGGTCATCAGCGCCGTCCCGCCCGTCGGCCGACTGCGGGGGGACCGACTGCAGGAGGCCTGATCGCACTGCCCCTCGTGAAAATCACCACCACTGCCCCCGGAGAGGCCCGACCATCATGACAACCGACACCGGGACGAAAGCGCTCGAAGCGCCGTTCGCCCGTACCGTGGGGACGCTGGCCCCGATCGCGATCATCCTGGCCAGCCAGGCGTACGCCACGATCTCGCTCATCCCCAACTTCGCCTCGGCCTGGCATACCAGCGACGAGGGAGCCGCCTGGGCCACCACGTCCTTCGCCATTGCCTTCGCCTTCGGCTCGCTGCTTGCCGCGCCGCTCAGTCACCGGCTCGGCCGGAGGGGCGCCCTGGTGTGGTCGATCTCCGCGATGGCCGTGATCACGATGCTGGTTCCGTTCACGGAATCGCTGCTGTCCGGATCGCTGGTCCGAGCGGTGCAGGGCGTCGCGGCAGGCGTCTTCTCACCTGTGGTCTACGCCTACTTCGGCCAGCGGCTGCCCGCCTCCCGGCTCGCCACGGCGATCACCATCATCTCCTGTTCCCTGGGCGGTTGCCTGGTCGTCGGACAGGTCGCCGCCCAGCTGCTGGAGCCGACCTTCGGCTGGCGGTCGCTCTTCTGGATCTCCGGCCCGCTGCTGGCCCTGTCGGCCGTCGCGGTGCACAAGGTGATGCTGCCCGACCTCCCCAGCCCCACCACCGCCAAGGGCTCGCCCCAGAAGGCCGAACAGTCGGCCCCCGCGCCTCGCTCCGGTCTGCTGCGCATCGTCCCCTTCCTGGTGGGCGGCGTGATCTCGCTCGGCGGTATCACCTCCGCCTACACCGCGATCCAGCTGTACGGACCCTCCGGCCTGGCCGGTGATCACGACGCCATGCTGGGACTGCGCGCCAGCGCCCTGCCCGCCCTGGTCCTCTCGGTGGTGCTGTCGCCCGTGCTCGCCCGCATCGTCCCCAAGTGGCGTGCCGCCGGGGCCCTCACGATCTGCGGTATCGGTCTGGGCACCGCCGCGCTCCTGAACGACAGCGTGGTCGGCATGGGCGCCGCCATGTTCGTCACCATGCTCGCCTCGTCCAGCGCCACTCCGGCCCTGGTGCAGTCGACCGGTGCGGCGGCAGGGGCTGCCGCCGGTACCGGGCTCGCCGTCTTCAGCTTCGTGCTGAACCTGTGCGCCGGGCTGGGCGCGCAAGTACCGGCGCTCTTCGGGGAATTCGTCCCCACAGCCCTGTGCCTCGCCGCGGCGTACCTGGTCGCGGCCCTCGTCGTCACCCTGCTCGGACCGACCGGCGCCCGGCCGCACAAGGACAAGGTCGCGGCACGCGGGGTGCCCAGCGAAAAGGCCGAACCTGTCACCCAGCACAGCTGAGTCACGTCACCGAACGTCGAGGAGATCTGCGATGACCGTCTCTCTCCCCACCTCCGGCAGCACCGCTCCGCGATCGCTGTGGGAGGACGAAACCCCGGACCTGGACGCCTACTTCGCCCGGATCGGCTACTCCGGCCCGCGCGAGGCGACCCTGGCGACACTCACCGAACTGCACCGGCGCCATGTCGGCACCATCTGCTTCGAGTCGATCGACGTGGGGCTCGACATACCCATACCGACCAGCGTCGCGGGCATCCAGGACAAGCTCGTCCACCGTGGCCGAGGAGGCATGTGCCTGGAACACAATCTGCTGTTCGCGGCCGTCCTGGAGACCCTGGGCTTCACCGTTCACCGGCACCTGGGCCGCGTCCGCCGCGGCAACACCACGGACGTCCGCTTCCGCTCCCACACCATGCTGACCGCGGAGGCCGAGGGGCGCACCTACCTCGTGGACGTCGGCTTCGGGGACGCGGGGCCGCTCCACCCCGTCCCCTTCGCGCACGGGGGCCGGACCACCGTCGGCGACTGGACGTGGCAGCTGGTCAGCGAGTGCGAGGAGACCTGGGTGCTCCGCTCGCTCCAGGTGGAGAGCTGGTTCGACGTCTACGCCTTCGGACTGGAAACCCAGGCCCCGAGCGACTTCGTGGCGTCCTTCCACTACACGGCCACCCACCCCAAGTCCGTCTTCACCGGCCACATCGTGGCCCAGCGTGGCGACGACAAGTCCCGCCACGTCCTCCGTGACCGCACGCTGCGCATACAGCATCCGGACGGCTCCACCGACGCATACGATCTCACCGCGGACCAGGCGGTGGAGGAGCTGCGCGACGGCTTCCGCATCACCCTCTCCGACGAGGAAGCCGCCGCCGTACGGGCCTTCCTCGGGTGAGCTCCCGAATGGCCTGCGGCGCCTGAGCGGCCTTACCGATCCCGGGAGAGACGGTCCGTCTCTCCCGGGATCGGCATCGGTAGGGACAACCCCTGGTCAGGGGCGGGCCGGAGGGCGGGCTTGGTGGCGGTGGGCGGCTATCGCTTCGGTGAACGCCCGGGTGAACTCCTCGCTCGCCGCGCCCGTCGTCGTATCCGTGACGACGCCCCGGTCCGCGCACACGTGCCCGTGCCCGGCGGACAGGTGCAGGCCGTCGGGGGCGAGGGCGGTGAGGAGGCCGACGCCGGAGCCGAGGGCGCCGATGGGCTTGCCGTGGCGGTAGGCGTCGCGGACGAAGCGCATGGCGGCCTCGCTGGAGGCCAGGTCGGGGGTGCCGGGGGGCCCGCCGGGCAGCAGGACGGCGTCGTACAGGACGGACGCGACGGTCGGCAGGGCGCGGGTGACCGGGTAGCCGTTGCCGTCGCTGCCGCGCACCTTGCCGTCGTGGCCCGCGAGCGCCTCGACGACGGCGCCCTCGGCGGTCAGCGCCTCCTGGGCCTGGGTGAGCTGTTCGACGTCCACGCCGTCCGTGACGAGCACCGCGACGGTGCGGGTGCGGATGGAGTGGTCGCCGCCCAGGTTGTCCAGGCTGAGGGCGGGGGAGGCGACGGGTTTGTGGTTGCCGCCGGGCGGCGCCGGGTTGGCGACGCCTATGCCCTGGGCGACCGCGGTGGCCAGTTCGTAGTCGATGTGGGCCAGCTCGCCGACCGTACGCTCCCGCACCCGCACCGCGCCGACCTTGCCCAGCTCGAAGCGGAAGGCGTCGACGATGTGCCCCCGCTCCCACTCGCTCATGCTGTTCCAGAACATGGCGGCCTGGGTGTAGAAGTCCTTGAAGCTGGGGCTGCGCTTGCGGATCTTGTCGCCGTCGACGCGTTCCGCGTAGTGCGAGTAGGCGTAGCCGTCCGCTCCGGCGATGGCGGGGCAGCCGCCGCCGAGCGAGTTGGGGGAGTAGTTGGTGCCGGTGTGGATCTCGCTCTGGTGGTAGCCGTCGCGGTGGTTGGTGCGGACGGGGGCGACGGGCCGGTTGACCGGGATGTGGGCGAAGTTGGGGCCGCCGAGCCGGATCAGCTGGGTGTCCAGGTAGGAGAAGTTACGGGCCTGGAGCAGCGGGTCGTTGGTGAAGTCGATGCCGGGGACGACGTTGGCGGTGTGGAAGGCGACCTGCTCGGTCTCGGCGAAGTAGTTGTGCGGGTTGCGGTCCAGGACCATGCGGCCGATGGGCCGGACGGGCACCTGCTCCTCCGGGATGAGCTTCGTGGCGTCGAGCAGGTCGAAGTCGAAGTTGAACTCATCTTCCTCCGGTACCAGTTGGACGCCGAGCTCCCACTCGGGGTACTCGCCTGCCTCGATCGCGTCCCACAGGTCGCGCCGGTTGAAGTCGGGGTCCCGGCCCTGGCACTCCTGGGCCTCGTCCCACACCAGGGAGTGGACGCCGAGCTTGGGCTTCCAGTGGAACTTCACGAAGGTGCCCTTGCCGCGCGCGTCCACGAAGCGGAAGGTGTGCACGCCGAAGCCCTGCATCATCCGGTAGCTGCGCGGGATCGCCCGGTCCGACATCAGCCACATCATCATGTGCATGGTCTCGGGCTGGAGCGAGACGAAGTCCCACAGGGTGTCGTGCGCGGAGGCGCCGGTGGGGATGTCGTTCTGCGGCTCGGGCTTGACCGCGTGCACGAAGTCGGGGAACTTGACGCCGTCCTGGATGAAGAACACCGGCATGTTGTTGCCGACCAGGTCGTAGTTCCCCTCCGAGGTGTAGAACTTCGTGGCGAAGCCGCGTACGTCGCGCACGGTGTCGGCCGAGCCGCGCGGCCCCTGCACGGTGGAGAACCGTACGAAGACAGGGGTGCGCACGGAGGGGTCCTGGAGGAAGGCGGCCTTGGTGAACTCCGCGCAGGACTCGTACGGCTCGAAGTACCCGTACGCCCCCGCGCCGCGAGCGTGCACCACCCGCTCCGGGATGCGCTCATGGTCGAAGTGCGTGAGCTTCTCGCGGAAGTGGAAGTCCTCCATCAGCGTGGGCCCGCGCTCGCCCGCCGTGAGGGAGTCGTCGGTGTGGTCGACCGCTACCCCCTGGTCGGTGGTCAGCGGCCCTTCGGCGGGGTCGGGGGCCAGGTGCGCCTCGCGCTGCCGCTCCTTGCGGTCCGGCTGTTCCGTCATCACGCCGCTCCCTTCCGCGCCGAGCCCGCGGCCTTCGCGAACTCCTCCACAAAGGCCTCGTCGAACGCCTTGAGGTCGTCCGGTTCACGGCTGGCCTGGATGCGGCCGGACGCCGCGGTCCGCCCGGCGGGTAGCCAGCAGGACGGCACCGAAACCGCTCACAGCACCCGGTACGGCGTCGCCGTCTCATGGCGGAACGACATGCCGTGTCCCGGGGCGCCGCTCACCCCGGGCCGCACCGCGCCGCCGGTGGGGTCGAGGGCGCCGGTGAAGAGGGTGGACTCGATGCGCGCGTGGTCGTGGAACCATTCGAGGTGGCGCAGGTTCGGTACGCACGCGCCCGCGTGTGCGTGGGCGTGCGGCGCGCCGTGCGCGGAGATCTCCAGCCCCATGGCCTCGGCGAGGGCGGCGGCGCGTAGCCAGACGGTGAGCCCGCCGCAGCGGGTGGCGTCGGCCTGGAGGCAGTCCACGACCGGTGCCAGCCGCGCGAAGTACGGCAGCAGGTAGCCGTACTCGCCCGCCGTGACATCGCAGACCACCAGGTCACGGACGATCCGCAGGCCGTCCGGGTCGTCGGAGGAGACCGGCTCCTCGAACCAGCCCACGCCACTCTCGGCGAGCGCGTGGCCCATCCGCACCGCCTGCTTGCGGTTGTAGGCGCCGTTCGCGTCCACGTACAGCTCGGCGTGCGGGCCGATCGCGTCGCGTGCGTGGCGCACCCGGGCGAGGTCGCGTTCGAAGGCCCGGCCCCAGGCCTCGCCGATCTTGATCTTGACGCGTTCGATGCCCTGGCCGTGCACCCAGCCGGTCAGCTGGGTGGCCAGATGGGTGTCGTGGTACGTGGTGAAGCCGCCGGAGCCGTAGACCGGTACGGTCTCGTGCACCGCGCCGATCAGCCGCGTCAGCGGCAGCTCCAGCAGCCGCGCCTTGAGGTCCCACAGCGCGATGTCCACCGCGGAGATCGCGCAGGACACCAGCCCCGGCCGCCCCGCGTTGCGCACGGCGCGGCCCATGGTCTCGTTCGTTCCCGCGATATCCATGGGGGAGCGGCCCAGGACATGGTCGCGCAGCAGGTCCCGGACCACCGACCCGGCGCCGGCCGGGGCGTACGTCCAGCCGAGGCCGGTGGTCGTCCCGCTGCGCGCCTCGACCACCACGACGGTGGTCTCGTCCCAGGCGTACGTGCCGTCCGCCTCGGGGGCGTCGGTCGGCACCGTGTAGGCCGTGACGTCCAGCCGGTCGACTTTCACCCTGTGTCCGCCTTCACGGTGTGCCCGCACTCATGTGTGGTCGCCGCCGGTCTTCTTGCCCCGGTGCGGCAGGTACTCCTGCACCTTCGCCTTCAGCCCCTGGCGCACCATGCCGGCGCGGTCCGGGTCGCCCTTGACCATCGATTCGAGCGTGGCCTCCATCTGCTCCCAGGTCGCGTGCGGCGGGATCGGCGGCACGGCCGGGTCGGTCAGGAACTCGATACACACCGGGCCGTCCGCGGCCAGCGCCTCGCGCCACGCCGGCTCGACCTGTTCGGGCTTCTCCACCCGGATGCCCCGCAGGCCGAGCGATTCGGCGAACCGCGCCGAGGACACGTCGGGGATCTCCTGCGAGGGCAGGAACTGGGGTGCGCCGCCCATCGCCCGCATCTCCCAGGTCACCTGGTTGAGGTCCTGGTTGTTCCAGACGGCGACTATCAGCCGCGGATCGTCCCACGCGTGGCGGTACTTGGCCGCGGTGATCAGCTCCGCCATGCCGTTCATCTGCATCGCGCCGTCCCCGACGAGCGCCACCACGGGCCGGTCCGGCTGCGCGAACTTGGCGCCGATCGCGTACGGCACCCCGCTGCCCATGGTGGCCAGCGTCCCGGACAGGGAGCCGCGCATCCGGCCGCGCATCCGCACATGGCGGGCGTACCAGTTGGCGACGGAGCCGGAGTCGCAGGTGAGGATCGCGTCGTCGGGCAGCAGCGGGCTCAGGCAGTGGGCCACGTACTCGGGGTTGATGGGCTCGGCGGACACTTCGGCGCGCCGCTCCATCACCTCGTCCCAGCGCCGTACACCCGCCGTGATCTTGTCCTGCCAGTCGCGGGACTCCTTGCGGCGCAGCATGGGCAGCAGCCGCAGCAGCGTCTCGCGCGCGTCGCCGACCAGGTTGACCTCGTACGGGTAGCGCATCCCGATCATGTGCGGGTCGAGGTCGACCTGCACCCCGCGGACCTTGCCGAACTCCGGCAGGAACTGGGCGTAGGGGAAGCTGGAGCCGATCGTCAGCAGGGTGTCGCAGTCGCGCATCAGCTCGTACGAGGGGCGGGTGCCCAGCAGCCCGATGGGCCCGGTGACATACGGCAGGTCGTCGCTGAGCACATCCAGCCCGAGGAGCGCCTTGGCGATGCCCGCGCCGAGCGTGTCGGCCACCTGCCGTACCTCGGCGCGCGCCCCGGCGGCGCCCTGGCCGACCAGGATGGCGACCCGCTCGCCCGCGTTCAGCACCTCGGCGGCGCGCTCCAGCGCGCTGCTGGAGGGCACCGCGGACCAGCCGCTGCGGTCCAGGCTGGAGGGCACCATCTTGAACTCGTGGGTGGGCGGGGTGTACTCCAGCTCCTGGACATCCGCCGGGATGATCACGGCGGTGGGGGCGCGCCGGGCGTAGGCGGTGCGGATGGCCCGGTCCAGGACGTTCGGCAGCTGCTCGGGGACGGTGACGGTCTCCAGGAAGTCGGAGGCGACGTCCTTGTACAGGCTGTGCAGGTCGACTTCCTGCTGGTACGAACCGCCCATCGCGCTGCGGTGGGTCTGGCCGACCAGCGCCACCACGGGGACGTGGTCCAGCTTGGCGTCGTAGAGCCCGTTCAGCAGGTGGATGGCGCCCGGTCCCGAGGTCGCCGCGCAGACGCCGAGGCGGCCGCTGAACTTGGCGTAGCCGACCGCCTGGAACGCGGCCATCTCCTCGTGCCGGGCCTGGATGAAGCGGGGTTCGTTCTCCGCCCGCCCCCAGGCGGCGAGCAGTCCGTTGATGCCGTCGCCGGGGTACCCGTAGACATGCTCGACGCCCCACTCGCGCAGCCGGGCGAGGACGTAGTCGGCGACTGTGGTGGTCATGTCGGTCACTCACTCCTGTGGGGTGGCTCGGGGATGTGGCGTGCCCGGGGGGCGCGGGACGCCCCCCGGGGGATGGCTCAGGGGGTCAACCGGCCAGCTGCGGCAGCACCTTGGTGCGGTAGAAGTCGAAGAAGCCGCGCTGGTCGGGGCCGATCTGGTTGACGTAGACGGTGTCGAATCCGGCCTCGGCGAACGCGGACAGCGCGCCGATATGGGCGTCCACGTCGTCGCCGCAGGTCACCTTGGACGCCGTCCGCTCGGGCGTGACGAGTTCGGCGGCCTGCTCGAAGTGGGCCGGGGTGGGCAGCGTCGTCAGCAGCCGGCCGGGCAGCGACTCGACCGCCCACAGCCGGTGTGCGGTGCGCAGCGCCTCGCCGGCGTCCGGGCCCCAGCACACCTTCAGACCGCCGCGTACGGGTTTGTGGTTGCCGCTCGCACCGCTGCCGCGCCGGAACCGCTCCACCAGCTCCGCGTCGGGGGACATGGTGATGAAGCCGTCGCCGACCCGCCCGGCCAGCGCGCCGGCGGCCTCCCCGGACGCGGCGATGTCGATGGGCACCGGCTCGTCGGGAACGGTGAACAGCCGGGCGTTCTCCACCGTGTAGTGCTTGCCGTGGTGGTCGACCCGGCGCCCCTCGAACAGCTGACGCATCACCATCACGGCCTCTTCCAGCATCTCCAGCCGGATCGGGGCCGGGGGCCAGCGGTCGCCGAGCACATGCTCGTTGAGGGCCTCACCGCTGCCCACGCCCAGCCGGAACCGGCCCTCCAGCAGGACCGCGCTGGTGGCCGCCGCCTGGGCGACGATGGCGGGGTGGATGCGGAACGTCGGGCAGGTGACGGCCGTCTGCACGGGCAGCGAGGTGGCCTGGGCCAGCGCGCCGATCACCGACCAGACGAACGAACACTGCCCCTGCGCCTCGTTCCAGGGGTGGTAGTGGTCGGAGATCCACAGCGAGGTGAACCCCGCCTGTTCCGCCATCCGCGCCTGCTCGATCAGCTCGGCGGGACCGTGTTCCTCGGCGGCCAGGAAATAGCCGTACTCGGTCATCGGACCCTCCTTGAGCGCGGATGCGAAGCCACGGGTAACCGGCGCGCAGGGAAGAAAACACAGCGGGAAGGCTTGGTCGGCCTTGTTTGGCAGGGTCTCGGACGGGCACGCGATCAATCAGTGCTTCGGACCGGAGGCACGCCACGGGAGCAGCACGGCTGCGCGGGGCGTGTCCTCAGTGTCGCCCCATTTGCCCGTTTTGCTCCCACGGTGACACACCTTAGCCCAAGGGAGGCACGGGCGCATGACAGCCGTACGAACGCACCCGCGGCAGACACACCCGCGGCAGGTACACCCCCGCCAGGCACATTCCCGCAAGCCCAGGCACGCGCACGGCGACGCCCCCGACACCACCGACCGGTTCCGCCGCATCGCCGCCCTGCCGGACGGCCCGTCGAAGGAAGCCCTGCGCCAGGACGTCGTCCGCGCGTGGATGCCGATGGCCGAACGGCTGGCCGGGCAGTTCCGCAACCGCGGCGAGGCCGCCGAGGATCTGCGCCAGGTCGCCATGCTCGGCCTGGTCAAGGCAGTCAAGGGGTACGACCCGGACCGCGGCACGGCCTTCGAGAGCTACGCCGTGCCGACGGTGGTCGGCGAGGTCAAGCGCCACTTCCGCGACCACCTGTGGGGCCTGCACGTCCCGCGCCGGGTCCAGGAACTGCGCAACCGGGTCCGTACGGCAGTCCAGGAGCTGACCCGCACCCCGGACGGCCGCACGCCGGGCGTCGCGGAGGTCGCCGCGCACACCGGGATGAGCGAGGACGACGTCCGGGCCGGGATGGAGGCGCTGGAGAGCTACAGCACGCTGTCCCTGGACGCCGAACTGCGCGGCGCCGACGACGGATACGCGCTCGTCGACACCCTCGGCTCGGCCGAGCCCTCCTACGACCGCGTCGTCCAGCGCGAGGCGCTCAAGCCGTGCCTGGCGGCCCTGCCCGAACGCGAACGGCGCATCCTCTACCTGCGGTTCTTCTGCGACGAGACGCAGGGCCGCATCGCCGACCGGATGGGCATCTCCCAGATGCATGTCTCCCGGCTGATCAGCCGCACCTGCGAGCGCCTGTGCGACGAGGTCGACGATGTCGACCAGGTTGACGATGATGACCAGGCCGCACAGGCCGACGAAGTCGACCAGGCCGCACAGGCCGCACAGGCCGACGCGGAAGCCGCCTGACGCCGTCCGCCGCTCAGGCGTCCCGGACCCGGGGGCGGGTGAGGGCGAGCGCGATGTGGCGGGAGAGGCGGTCCGCCGCCCCCGCCTCCGCCATCTCGAAGGCGCTCCGCCCGCCCGTACGGAACAGCGTGAGCGCGCCGACCACCGGGGACGTGGGCGAGACCCGCAGCGGGATGCAGAGCAGCGAGGTGACCTCCTCCCGGACGAGCACGGGCGCGCCCGTGGAGTCCCGGCCGAAGGCGTTCGCGTCGGGCGGGCTCACCCGCAGGGCCGAGACCCCGTCGTCCAGCGCGTCGGCCACCAGCGGGCAGTCGGCCGGGTCCTGGCCGGCCAGCGACGCCGTACGCTCCCCGGCCGCCTCGGCCGGGCCGAGCACCACCATCCGGTGCGGCGCTCCGGTGGCGTCCGTGGCCAGGTCGGCGATCACCCAGTCCGCGAACCGGGCGTGCAGCAGCTCCGCCGCCCGCCCGAGCACCTCCTCCGGGCCGCTGCCCGCGAGGGTGACCCGCAGCAGGGCGGTCGCCATGTCGTCGACCAGGTCCAGCAGTTCGGCGTGGCGCGTCACCTCGGCCAGATCCGGTTGCGCGAACGCCCCGTCCAGGGGGTCCCTGCCGTCCCTGCTGTCCTGTTCCGCGGTCCTCGGCACCGGGAGCGTGGCCGAGGAGGCGGCCACCGGGGCGCCGCGGTCGGGCTGGAAGGCGGCCAGCACCGCGGGCTGCGGCTCGCCCGGCGGCCGCAGGGCCGCCAGTGTCACCCGCAGCGAACCGTCCCACCCCGGCTGCGACAGACGCACCGTCAGACTGCGCCCGCCCTCCCCACGCGCCACCGCCGCGACCTGCGAACGCAGCGCCGCCTGCCCGTCCCGGCGCAGCGACGACGTCAGCGGGCGGCCGGTGGCGTACCCGGCGCGGGTGTTGAACAGCTGGGTCGCGGCGAAGTTCATACGCCGTACGACGGACTCCCGGTCGAGTAAGACGACGGGGATCGGCAGGCGCTGGAACAGAGCGCGCAGCAGCTGCTGTTCATGCGGGTCGGCCCGGCCTCCAGGGGGGACGCGGCTGGCCGCGGCCAGCTCCTCGTAGCGTGGCCACAGCACGTCCACCACGTGCTGAAGCTCGAAAAGAGCGGCGTCCAGTACGGACAGCCGCTCTTGCGAGGGAAGTGCCCTCGCCGTTCTCAGTTCATCGACACGTCTGCGGAAATCCGTGAGATCCGCACCAAAATCCTGCGCCCGGGACATGCGCACACCGTAGCGGGACCGGCTATGGGGCACCGGCCGGGTGTTGTTTTCCGCGCAAGGCAGCGGGAAGCCGAACGAAACAGGACCCCTGCTGCCCTACCGAGGGAAAGGACCGGAATCGGCGATGCCGGAACGCTCGTACAGCCGTCCGCAGTGCCAGACCGACGCCCCGTCGCTCGGCCGGGGCCTCGCGGAGCTCGCGGAACAGGCCGCCTCGTGCACTCCGGCCAGCTGCGGGGCCACCGCCACGGCGCTCCTTCCCCAGGACGCGTCCCTCGGCGTGGAGGACGACCGCACGACCGCCGCCACCCACCCCGACCTGTCGGCGCTGGTGTCGGTGCAGATGATGTCGGGCGAGGGCCCGATCCTGGCCGCCCTGGACACCGGCCGCCCGGCGGGCGCCGACGATCTGCTGCACGATGTGCGCTGGCCGCGCTTCCGGGCCCGGGCGCTGGACGCGGGGGTGCGGTCCAGCGCGACGCTGCCGTTCGAATGCGACGGGCTGTCGGTGACGATCTCCCTCTACGGTCTGCGGCCCGGCTCCCTGGAGAAGGCGGCCCAGGGCGCCACCGAGCTGCTCGGCGACCTCACCACCGAGAGCCTGGCCCGGGACCGCCTGTACCAGGCCGCCCTCGTCCAGGTGGATCAGCTGGACGCCGCGCTGCGGTCACGCCCGGTCGTCGACCAGGCGTCCGGGATCGTGATGTACGTGCTGGGGTGCGACGCCGACCGCGCCTTCGACCTGCTGCGCCGGACCTCGCAGCGGACGAACCGCAAGCTGGTGGAGCTGGCCGAGACGGTCGTACGGACCCGCGGCCGCGGCCTGGAGCGCCAGCTGATCGCCCTGGACCAGGACGGCGCCTCCTAGCCGGCCCCTCCGTTCGTGATCGTCCCGACGGCTGAGTGTCGTCCCCCGCCGCCGCCACCGCGGATCTGCGAAGGTGGACAGGTCGGCACACACGTGCACACATGACGAAAGGTGTGGACGCATGCAACGGCAGTGGACCGCACCGGCCCCGGCCGACCGGGACGACGGCGGGCTGCCGGTCCTCCCGGAGCTGGCCGCCTGCTTCGCGGCGGCCGCGGACCGGGTCGCGCCGGAGCCGGTCGGCGGCTCCGCCGACCTGCGCACGGCCGCCTGCGGCTACTGGGCGCGGCGCGGGCTGTGGACCGACCCGGCGCATGTCGTGGCCGCCCCCGGCGCCGAACCGCTGCTGCTCGCGCTGCTCGCCTCGGCCCCCGGCGGCGATGTCCTGCTGCCCCGCCCCTGCGCCGCCTGGTACGAGCCGCTGGTGCGGCTGGTGGACCGGCGCGGCCACCACGCCCCGGTACCGGCCGAGTGCGGCGGGCTGCCCGATCCGTTCGCGCTGCTGGAGACCGTCCGCCGGGTCCGGGCCGAGGGCGGGGTGCCGCGCATCCTGCTGCTGTCCGTCGCCGACGACCCGACCGGCACCGTGGCCCCGCCCGAGCTGCTGCACGAGGTGTGCGAGGCGGCGGTGGCCGAGGGGCTGCTGATCGTGAGCGACGAGACGTGGCGGGACACCGTGCACCATCGGCACGGCACGGTGCTGCTGAGCCCGGCCGAGATGGCACCTGAGGACGTGGTCGTGCTCACCGACCTCGCAGGCGCCTTCACCCCGGTCGGCTGGCCCGCCGCGGTGGCCCGCTTCCCGGCCACCGAGCGCGGGGACGAGCTGCGCGCCCGGGTGCTGTCCACGCTCACCGCCGTACGGGGCGGGCTGCCCGCGCCCGTCTCGGTGGCCGCCGCGTACGCGCTCACCGAGCCCGAGCCGGTCCGCGGCCGGATGGCCGCCGCCGCCCGCGCGCACGGGGCGGTGGCGGCCGCGGCGTACCGGGCGCTGACCGCCGTCGGCGCGCTCTGCCGCCCGCCGCGGGCAGGCCGTCAGCTGTACGCGGACCTCGACGAGCTGCGCGGGGTGCTGGCCGCCCGCTCCCTCACCGATTCGGTGGAGTTGGAACGCGAACTGGCCCGGCGGCTGGGCCCGGCGGTGGCCGGTGGCCACCGGTTCGGCGACCCGCCGCACACCCTGCGGGTCCGGCTGGCGACGCTGCCGCTGCTCGGGGCGTCGGACGAGCTGCGGCTCGCCGCGCTGGCCGCCCCGGACCCGCTCGAACTCCCCTCGGTGGCGGAGGAGTTGGCCGCCTTCGAGGCGGCGTTCCGGGACCTCGTCCGGGCCGGGGCGCCGTGACCGGCCGACCGTGAAGGGAGCGCCTCCATGACCGACCAGGCCGAACCCACCGAAGCGGACGAGGGCCGGGGCGCGCCCCTCCCGCCCCGGCCGCCCCGCGCGGGCCCGCTGACTCCCGTCGCGCCCCTGCCCCCGACCCCGCCGCTGCCCGCCCCGCGGCCGCTCGGCGAGGTCCGCACCTGGCCGCGGTCGTATCTCCACCGGCTCACCTCCCCGCTGCCCGGGGTGCGCGCCCTCGCCCGGCTGGCCCGCGAGGGGCGGCTGCGGCCGCCGGTGGAGTCGCTGCGCCAGATCCCGGACCTCCCCTTCGCCCCCGAGCCGCTGCCGCCGATCGGCCCGGCACAGACGGCGCTGACCTGGGCGGGGCATGCGAGTTGGGTACTGCGGACCGGCGGACTGACCGTGCTCACCGACCCGGTCTGGGCCCGCCGAATCCTCGGCACCCCGGCCCGGGTCACCCCGCCGGGGGTGCGCTGGGAGGATCTGCCGCCGGTCGACGCGGTGGTCATCAGCCACAACCACTACGACCACCTCGACGCCCCCACCCTCAAGCGGCTGCCCCGGGCCACGCCGCTGTTCGTCCCGGCCGGGCTGGGCGGGTGGTTCCGGGCGCGCCGGTTCACCCGGGTGACCGAGCTGGACTGGTGGGAGGCGGCCGAACTGCCGGGCGAGGGCGGCCCGGTCCGCTTCGACTTCGTCCCCGCGCACCACTGGAGCAAGCGCACCCTGACCGACACCTGCCGCTCGCTGTGGGGCGGATGGGTCGTCACCGCGCCCGGCGGGCAGCGGGTGTACTTCGCGGGCGACACCGGCTACGGCCACTGGTTCCGGGAGATCGGCCGCCGCTACCCGGGCATCGACCTGGCGCTGCTGCCGATCGGCGCGTACGAACCGCGCTGGATGCTCCGCCCGGTGCACACCGATCCCGACGAGGCCGTACGGGCGTATCAGGACCTCGGGGCGCGCACGCTCGTCCCCATGCACTGGTCGACGTTCCTGCTCTCCGCCGAACCGCCGCTGGAGCCCCTGCACCGGGTCCGCGCCGCCTTCGAGGCGACGGGCCGTCCCCGCGAGGAGCTGTGGGACCTGCCGGTCGGCGGCTCCCGGGTGCTCGAATAGCGGGCACACCGGGCCCCAAAGGGCGTGCAGGGCAAGAGGTGCGATAAGTGGCGAGTAGTGCATACCACCCATAACTTCCTGTTCATGCGCACACGAAAGCTTCGCTACGTCGCGGGCCTCACGGCCGCGCTCGCCATCGAACTCACCCAGCTGCCGGGCGCCCACGCCGCCCCGGCCCCCACCGTGCACACCGTCAAGCCGGGCCAGTCGATCCAGGCCGCGGTGAAGGCGGCCTTGCCCGGGGACACCATCCGGCTGCGGGCCGGGGTCTACCGGGAGAACGTCCAGATCACCAAGACCCTGACCCTGCGCGGCGCGGGCCGGACGACCGTCCTCACCGCCCCCGACACGGCGTCGGCCAACGCCTGCGGCAAGGCCGGACACGGCGTCTGCGTCACCGGTACGGCCCAACACCCCGTCAGGAATGTCCGCATCCGCTCGCTGACCGTCAGCGGCTTCCCCAAGAACGGCATCTGGGGCTCCCGCACCGTCCGGATGGACGTACGCGACACCCTCGCCGAGAAGAACGGGCAGCAGGGCATCGGCCAGCAGCTGTCCACCCGCGGCGTCTTCGTCCGCAACGTCTCCCGCAACAACAAGGAGTCGGGCATCTTCCTGGCGAACACCGTCGACGCCGAGGGCGGCGCCACCGACGCCAAGGGCACCCGGGTCGCCGAGAACCGGCTCACCGGCAACCGGATCGGCGTCGTGGTGCGCCGGCTGCGGAACCTGACCGTCGAGCAGAACACCGCGGCCGGCAACTGCGGCGGGGTGTTCGTCGTGGGCGACGAGTCCAAGCCGCGCGCCGGGGACCTGACGATCGCCCACAACGCCGTCCAGGCGAACAACTCCTACTGCGCGCCCAACGCCCGGCTGCCGTTCATCCAGGGCGCGGGCATCGTGCTCACCGGCGCCGAGACCACCCGGGTGACCGGCAACCAGGTGCACGACAACGTCGGCACCTCGCCCATGTCCGGCGGGATCGTGCTGTTCAAGAGCGTCGTCGGCATCGCCAACAGCAAGAACGCCATCAGCCGCAACGTGCTCACCGGCAACAAGCCCGCCGACATGGCCGACCGGGACAAGGGCCCCGGCAACGTCTTCACCGGCAACGTCTGCACCCTGTCCGTGCCCACCGGCCGTTGCTGAGAGGCGGCGTCATGACCACCACTGCCACTCCGGCCCCCGGCGCCCCGGCGCCCGAGGGCGGGGCCCCCGACACCCCGGCGGCCGCGCCCCAGGCGGCGGCCATGCAGCTGCGGGAGATCGCCTTCGGCGCCGCCCGGGCCGCCGCCGTACGCGCCGCCGCCCGGCTGCGCGTCGCCGACGCGCTGGGGGAGCAGCCCACCTCCGTCGGTGAACTCGCCGCCGCGGTGGACGCCGAACCCGACCCGCTGTGCCGCCTGCTGCGCGCCCTGGCCTGCTGCGGGATCTTCGCCGAGACCGACGACGGCCGCTTCGTCCACACCGAGATGTCACGGCTGCTGCGCGAGGACGCCCCGCACAGCCTGCGGTACATCTCCCTGTGGTGCACCGAGCCGTGGACCTGGGAGGCCTGGCCGCGGCTCGACCGGGCGGTGCGCTCCGGCGGCATCATCTTCAACGACCTCTACGGCAAGGACTTCTTCACCTATCTGCACGAGGACGCGCCCGAGTCGGCCGTGGTCTTCGACCGGGCCATGACCACCTCCAGCCGGCAGTCCGCGGCCGATGTCGCGGCCTTCGCCGACCTCGACGGGATCAAGGAGGTCGCCGACATCGGCGGCGGCCAGGGCCATGTGCTGGCCAGCCTCCTGGAACGGCACCCCGATCTGCGCGGCACCCTGCTGGACCTGCCGCAGGTGGTGGCGGGCGCCGACCCCCGGCTGCGGGACGGCGGCGCGCTCGCGGACCGGGCCACACTGGTGCCGGGCGACTGCCGCCGGGAGATCCCGGTGCGGGCCGACCTCTACATCATCAAGAACATCCTGGAGTGGAACGACGAGAACACCCGCCGCACCCTGGCCAACGTGGTCGCGGCCGCGCGGCCGGGCGCCCGGGTCCTCGTCATCGAGAACCTCATCGACAACAGCCGCTCCTCGTTCACCACGGCCATGGACCTGTTCCTGCTGCTCAACGTGGGCGGCCGCAAGCACACCACGGACAGCCTGGTGGCGCGGATGACCGAGGCCGGGCTGAACGTCACCGAGAGCCGTCCCGTCAACTCGTATCTGCACGCCATCGACAGCACGGTGCCCGGCTAGCCGCCGGTGCGCGACGCAACGCGACGAAGGTGCCCGCACCCGCGGGCACCTTCGTGGTTTCGGCGCTTCGTGAGGTCGCCGCGTCCGTGGGCGGCTCAGGCCCAGCGGAACGAGCTGAGGTGGGCGAACGCCACCACGTTCGCCGTGTAGTCCTTAGCGGTGTGGTCGTAGGCGCCGCCGCAGGTGATCACGCGCAGCTGGGCGTCGTTGGTGTCCCCGTACACCTGCCGGTCCGGGAAGTCCTTCTTCTTGTAGGTCCGCACCTTGTCGACGACGAACGTGGCGAGGATGCCGTCGTCGCGGGTGATGGTCACCTTGCCGCCCGCCTTCAGGGAGCTGAGCATCGAGAACACCGCGGGGCCGGTCTTGGTGTCCACGTGCCCGGCCACGATGGCGTTGCCGCGCTCACCGGGGGAGGGGCCGGCCTTGTACCAGCCGACGAGGTTGTTGTCGGTGTCGGGCGGCGGGATCAGCGTTCCCTGCGGGTTGAGCGCCAGCGCGGTGAACGGGGCGCTCACGCCGATGGAGGGGATATCCAGCTGGTTCGGGGTCGACGGCGGCAGCGCGGGCCCGGGCCGGGAGGCGGGCTTGGCCGCCGGTGCCTGCGCGTCGGGCCGCTCCTCCGGGGGCACCTCCGCCGTCTCCGGCTGCGTATCCGCGTCGGAGGCGGTGACCGAGGGCGTGGCCGGTGCCACCGGGGAGGACTGGGAGGACGCGTCGACCGAGTTGTAGATCAGGAAGACACCGATGAGAGCCGACGCCGCGGCCCATCGGAGCGTGCGGGTGTTGCCGTCATTACCGCCCTGCTTGTCCTTTTTGCCCATGCGGGTGTTCGCCTTTCTCACAGCGCCCGTCCGTGGCGCTGCCGTGGCACCTCCGCCGAAGCGAGCGGTGGTGCCACGGCAGCACGGGTTCTTTCAGAAGCGTCAGGCTCAGATAGCGGTGCCGGACGGCTTGCGGCGACGCAGGGCGTAGGCGCCGGCGCCGAGACCACCGAGGAGCAGAACCGAACCGGCGGCCATGCCGCTGCCCGTGGAGGCCATGCCGCCGCCACCGGTGTGGACGCCGCCCTTGGGCTTCTCGTGGCTCTTCCAGGACCCGCCGTCCCAGTCGCCGCCCTTCTTGCCCGACCAGTCGTGCTCGCGGGGCTCCTCGTCCTTGCCCTTGCTGGGGTCGCTGGACCAGTCGTGCTCGCGGGGCTCCTCGTCCTTGCCCTTGCTGGGGTCGCTGGACCAGTCGTGCTCGCGGGGGCCCTCGTCCTTGCCCTTCATCTCTTCCTTGCCGTGCTCTTCCTTGCCCTGCTCTTCCTTGCCGTGGTCTTCCTTCTGCTCCTTGTCCTTGTCCTTCCAGGAGCTTCCGCTCTGACCGTAGCCGTCCTCGGAGGACTCCTGGCTGCTCGAGTACCCGCCGTGACCACCCGGGTCCGAGACGTCGGCAGCGAAAGCGGCGGCGGCGGGGGCGCCCAGGGTCAGGGTGGCGGCAATCGCCGCCCCGGCGAAGAGTGCGCGAGTAGATCGCATGAGTCATTCCTTCCGGCACCGGCGCGATTACTGACCATTTGCCAGACAAAGGGATCGCGTCGGCGTCTTAACCACCGTCAGCGAAGAGGAGCCCCGCTGCCACCTGACGCGGCCAGCAAATCTGACGGATGTAAGCTTTCCGAGTGGAGTTCGGCCTCTGGATCACTCCGTTGCCGCGCGAATGGGCTGATGGTCATTCATCTGATTGGCCGACAGGCATTTTGACGCCTTCGGGGACCTTTTCCCAAAACCTTCGGGGGCCTCTCCCGAAACGCCGGAACCGGCTTCCGCGATGTGCGGCAGCCGGTTCGAAATCAGCCTGTCGATAAGCGGGCCGGGCCCTTGCCCGGCCCGGTTCCTAGCGCTCCCAGCGGTAGAACTCGTTCGCCATGGCGTCCTTCGGCTCACGCCAGGTCGCCGGGTCGTAGGCCTCCACGTACGCCGACAGCCGCTCGCTGATGGTGCGGAACTCCGGATGGCCGACCACCCGCGCGACCTCGGGCCCCGGCGGATTGTCGGCCTCGATCAGATGCAGATACACATCGCCGAACTGGAACAGACTCCGGCCGCGCACACCTATCAGATGCGGCAGTTCCCCATGGCGGTCGGACGCGTCGAAGACGGCGGCTATGTCCTGCGCCGCGTTCTCCTTCATCCGGGCCACGATCAGTTCACGGTGCATTTCCTCACGCCCCCACCCGCGCGCGTGCGCGCTGCTCGATCTTGTCCCGGATCAACTCCATCTGGATTTTGGAGTTTCGGTTGATGTGCTCGGTCATTCCGGCGTCGTCGACCGGTGCGTCCGGCTTCATCTCGAAGTCCTGGGTCCAGCGCATCCGGGTGCCATCCGACTCCTCCTCGTACTCCCAGCGGATGTTCATGAAGGCGAACGGCCCGGTCTCCACCCGGCGCGCCCAGACCGTGCGCACGTCGCGGGCCGTCTCGCGCTCGGAGACCCAGCTCCAGACCTTGCCGTTCTCGTCGGGGTGCATGGTCAGCCGGAAGGTGGTGGTGTCGCCGTTCCGCTGGAGCACCTCCAGCGACGCGTACTCGCTGAACAGGTCCGGCCAGTTCTCCAGGTCGTTCGTCATGTCCCAGACGAGGTCCAGAGGGGCCTTGATCAGGATCTCGTTGTCGGTGTGGCCGGTCATCTCATGCTCCCGTGGTGAGTGAGGTGTTGATGGCGTCGAGGAAGTCGCCGGGTGTCTTGGCGCTCTCGGCACCGGGCTCGATCGGGGTGCCGTACCGGTTCTCCAGCTCACCGACGATCGCGAGCAGGCCGAGCGAGTCGAGTCCGTACTCGTCGAACGTGGAGTCCGGCCGGGTGCGCATCCGCTCCGGGTCGACGGTCAGTCCGGCGCAGCCCTTCATGAGCGAGGCCAGATCTTCGTAGGACAGTTGACTGGGCATCAGATATCTCCTTCCGGGCCGCGGAGCACGAGCGCCGCGTTGCAACCCATGAGCCCCCGGCTGAGCACCAGCGCGGTCCGCGGCCGCCCGGGCCGGGAACTGCCGGTGACGAGGTCGAGGTCGTGGCAGACGTCGGTGACGTACGGGGTGGGCGGCACGACGCGGTGTTCCATGGCGAGCACCGCGGCCGCCACGTCCAGCACCGGCGCCGCGCAGTACGCCCGGCCGAAGCCGGTCTTGGGGGCGGTCACCGGCACCCGGCGACCGTGCGCGCCGAGCGCGTCGGTGATCGCCAGCGCCTCGGCGCGGTCCGCCTCCGGTGTGCCGACGGCGTCCGCGAACACCACGTCGACCTCCTCCGGGGCGCACCCGGCCTCGGCCAGCGCGACGCGGATGGCCTGCGCGAGCCCCTCCCGGGACCGCTCCCAGTTCGACGGGCCGGTGAACGTCGCGCCGTGGCCGAGGATGCGGCCCCGGACCCGGGCCCCGCGGCGCAGCGCCGCGCCCTCCTCCTCGACGACGAGCATCGCCCCGCCCTCGCCCGGCGCGAAGCCGCAGGCGTCGGCGGTGAACGGCAGATAGGCCCGGCCCGCGTCCCGGGCCAGGCTCATCTCCTCGTACCCCTGCTGGCAGACCACCGAGTAGGGGGCGAGCGGCGCCTCGGCGGCGCCCACCACGATCGCGTCCGCCCCGTGCCGGATCGACCGGCAGGCGTGCGCGAGCGCGTCCAGGCCGCCCGCCTCGTCGTTGGCCACCACCCCGCACGGGCCCTTGAATCCGCCGCGGATGGAGATCTGGCCGGTGCTCGCCGCGTAGAACCAGGCGATGGACTGGTACGGGCCCACATAGCGCGGCCCCTTGCCCCACAGCTGCTGCAGCTCGCGCTGGCCGAACTCGCCGCCACCGGAGCCGGACGCGGTCACCACGCCCACCGCGTACGGCGACATGTCGCGGCGCGGCAGCCTCGCGTCGTCCAGCGCCAGCTCGGCCGCGGCCATCGCGAAGTGGGTGAAGCGGTCGGTCTGGACGAGATACCGCTCCTCGATCACCGAGCCCGGATCGAAGCCGCGGACCTGGCCCGCGATCCGCAGCGGGGAGTCCTCGCAGCCCTCGCGGGTGAGCTGGTCGAGGAAGGCGATCCCCTCCCGTACGCCCTTCCAGAAGGCGTCCGTGCCCACGCCGTTGGGCGCCACGATCCCCATTCCGGTGATCGCCGCGCCCCGGACGTGCTTGTGTGCCGCCGTATTCCTGGTCGTCTGTGCGGTCGCGTTCATGACGTACCCCCATGACTGAGCACGACCGCGGACTGGAAGCCGCCGAACCCGCTGCCCACCGAGAGCACATGGCGCAGCGGCAGGGAGCGGGCGGTGCGCGGTACGTAGTCCAGATCGCACTCCGGGTCGGGATTCTCGTAATTGGCCGTGGGCGGCACCACGCCGTGCGCCAGGGCCAGGGTGCAGGCCACGATCTCGATGGCCCCGATGGCGCCCAGCGAATGCCCCACCATGGATTTGATCGAACTCATCGGCGTCCGGTACGCGTGATCGCCCAGCGAGCGCTTGACGGCCGCCGTCTCGTGGCGGTCGTTCTGCTGGGTGCCGGAGCCGTGCGCGTTGACGTAGTCGATGTCGGAGCTGTCGATCCGGGCGTGGCCGAGGGCGTGGTCGATGGCCTCGGACATCTCCAGGCCCTCCCGGGTCAGCCCGGTCATGTGGTACGCGTTGCCGTAGGTGGCGAACCCTCTGATCTCGCAGTAGATCCGGGCGCCGCGGGCGCGGGCGTGCTCCAGCTCCTCCAGGATCAGCACCGCCGCGCCCTCGCCCAGCACGAAGCCGTCCCGGCGCGCGTCGAACGGCCGAGACGCGTGCTCGGGGTCGTCGTTGTTGGCCGAGGTCGCCTTGATCGCGTCGAAACAGGCCACCGTGATGGGGGAGATCGGCGAGTCCGCCGCGCCCGCGACGCACACGTCGGCCCGGTTCTCCTCGATGGCCTGGAAGCCGTACCCGATCGCGTCGAGACCGGAGGTGCAGCCCGTCGAGACGGTCTGCACCGGTCCCTGCGCCCCGATCAGCTCCGCCACCCCGGAGGCCAGCGCGCTGGGCGAGAACGCCCGGTGCAGATGCGGCCCGGCCCGCCGGTGGTCCACGTTCCACGACTCGCCCTTGTTGCTGACCTTGACGTAGTCGTGCTCCAGCCGGGTGGTGCCGCCCACCGCGGTGCCCAGCGACACCCCCATCCGCCACCGGTCCTCGCCGCCGGTCTCCAGACCCGCGTCCCGCACGGCCTCCTTGGAGGCCGCCAGCGCGAACTGCACATACCGGTCGGAGCGTTCGATCTGCTCCGCGGACAGCCCGGCGGCCACCGGGTCGAAGTCGCATTCGGCGGCGATCCGCGAGCGGAAGCCCGCGGGGTCGAAGAGCGTGATAGCGCGCGTCGCCGTACGCCCGGCGGTGAGCATGTCCCAGAAGGCCGGAACCCCCACGCCCCCCGGTGCGACCACGCCGAGCCCGGTGATCGCCACCCGTCGCGTCACGATGACGCCTCGGCAGGTTCGGTGGCCTCCGTGTCCACGTGTCCCAGCTCGGGACGGGGAGCCAGCGGGCCCAGATGGAAGACCATCCGGGCCTCGGTGTCGCCGACGTTGCGGAAGCGGTGCCGCATGTCGCGGGGGATCAGCAGGCCCTGGTCGGGGCGCAGCTGGTGCGCGGTCCCGTCCAGGTCCACCTCCAGCTCGCCGCAGACGACGAACACGAACTCCTCGGAGTACGGGTGGTAGTGCTCACCGATGCGCTCGCCCGGCCGCATCAGGGCCAGGCCCATGAAGCCGCTGGTGGCGCCCACCGTGCTCGGGGTGAGCATGGCGCGCAGATCGCCGCCGCGCCGCGTGTTGTGAGCGACATCGGCGAGGTCGACGATGTGGGGGGACTGCGTGGTCATGATCGGTGCCTCCGGACATGGGACGTGACAGGGGGTCTTAAAGGGCGTGAAGGCCGTAAGGAAAGGGAGGGGAAGGTCAGTAGTCCGCCGCCCGGCGGTCGGTGACCGGCTCCATGTCGCAGTCCGCGAGGAAGCGCCGCAGCCCTTCCTCGTGGGACAGATCCCGGTCCTGGCCGCCATCGATGAGACGGCTCAGCACGGCCGCGGCACGCTTGCCGCCGACACCCACCGCCAGGGCGGGGTTCTGGTCCAGTGGCGCCCTCATGTCCACCATCCGGACGACGATGTCCTCTTGCTGGAAGATCGTGCTGCTCACCAGGGGCGTCGTGCCGGAGTTCATCGCCAGTTCGTCCTGGCGGGCCAGCAGCCGGGCCACGGCCGTGCCGGAACCCGCCCGGACCGGATAGCTCAGGGCGTGCCGCCGCACCGGGCCCGCGGGCGCGCCGCCGCCCGGCCCGTTGACCGCCGTCAGGTGGTGCACCACCGGAAGCGCGGCCCGGAAGAAGAACTCCCGCGTCGCGTCCGGGTCGTCCAGGTCGCGCGGCTCCTCCAGATGCGGGTTGACGGCCGCCTCCACCGCACGCACCTCGGGCTGCCGGGACACATGGCGCAGCGCCGCCACCAGGTCGCCCTTGACCTCGACGGTCCGGACCACCCGATTGCCGGTCATGAACAGCGACGTCCGGCACAGCTGGGTGGTGTCGTCCACCCGCGTCTCCGGCGAGGCGTAGTCGGCCAGGATCGCCGCCACGTCCTTCTCCGAACCGGGCTTGACGGTGAACGTAATACCGTGCCGGACCAGCCCGTCGCCGATCCGCGGCGCCGCCTGCAGCCGCCCACGGGTGGTCACCGTCGCCCGGCCCCGGTTCTCGGTCTCCCGCAGGATGCCGAACCGCAGCGACCGGGTGTCCTCCACACAGCCGTGCATCGGCTTGACCATCTCCCGGTGCGCCTCGCTGTCCACCCAGGCCAGGAAGGGCGGGGCGCTCTCCCACTCGCTGGTGATCAGCCACTTGGAGGGGTCCTCGATCGACTGGCACAACTGGTCGCTGAGATGCCCCGGAACCGAGGCCACCTGCTGGCACAGCTCGTCATACGCACGCAGAAAACGCTCCTCGGCACCGCTGCGCACATCCAGCAGCAGCACCACGCGCAGCCGCGAATCGGCCAATGAGGACTGCGAGGACCGCGTGGTCATGGATGGTGTCGTGGTGGGCTGTGGAGTCTGGGGCAGGGTGCTCATATTCCACTCCTCCTAGGGGGATGCGTCCTTCCTTGGATGCGCCGCCCGTCAGACCGATCGTGGGGCGCTCCCACGTATGGCGCGAGATTTGTGAGCCATCTGAGGGAACGCCTGGTCAGAGCCCCGAACGGGCCTGGAAACACCGGGCATAGCAGCAAGATGAACCGTCTTGCCGACACTGCGACACGCGTGCCCGTCCTCATCGCGGGAGGCTCCCTGGTGGGCCTGTCCGCCTCACTGTTCCTGGGCCGTCTGGAGATCGGCCACCTGCTCGTCGAGAAACACCCGCGGACCTCCCACCACCCGCGCGGGCGGGGCAACAACATCCGCACGATGGAGCTGTACCGCACCGCCGGAGTGGAGTCCGCGATCCGCGAGGCGGCGGCCGTCCTGGCCGACAACCACGGCATCATGCAGACCCCGTCGCTCGCCGGAACCGAGCACAACTGGCTCTTCCGGGACATCGACCCCGGCGGCAAGGCCGCCCGGATCAGCCCCTCCGCCTGGTGCCTGTGCAGCCAGAACGACCTTGAACCCGTCCTCCTCAAGGCCGCCCAGGACCTCGGCGGCGACCTCCGCTTCGGCACCGAACTGCTCTCCTTCGAGCAGGACGCCGACGGGGTCACCGCCGTCCTCCTCGACCGCCGCACCGAGGTCCGCTCCACCATCCGGGCCGACTACCTCATCGCCGCCGACGGACCCCGCAGCCCGGTCCGCGAGGCGCTCGGCATCGGCCAGAGCGGACACGGCGAGCTGTTCCACAACGTGTCCATCACCTTCCGCGCCAAGCGGCTCGCCGACGCGGTCGGCGACCGCCGCTTCATCGCCTGCTACCTCACCAACCCCGAGGCCGACGGGGCGCTGCTGCCCGTCGACAACCAGGAGCAGTGGGTCTTCCACGCCCCCTGGCACCCCGAGCGCGGCGAGCCGCTGGAGGCGTTCACCGACGAACGCTGCGCCCAGCACATCCGCACCGCCGTCGGCATGCCCGACCTGGAGGTCGAGATCACCGGAAAGGCGCCCTGGCACGCGGCCGAGCGGGTGGCCGACGTGTACGGCTCCGGCCGCGTCTTCCTCGCCGGGGACTCCGCCCACGAGATGTCCCCCACCGGCGCCTTCGGCTCCAACACCGGCATCCAGGACGCCCACAACCTCGCCTGGAAGCTCGCCGCCGTCCTCGGCGGCTGGGCGGGCCCCGGCCTGCTGGAGACGTACGGCGCCGAGCGGCAGCCCGTCGCCCGGGCCACCAGCGCCCGCGCCGCCTCCCGCTCCGCCGAGCACAGCCACCCCGGCTACTCCGCCCCGCCCACCGCGGGCCCGCAGAGCAACGTCATGGCCGTCGCCATGGGCTACCGCTACGCGAACGGCGCGGTCCTCGGCGCCGACCCCGCCGCCCCCGCCGTACCCGACCGCTTCGAGATCTCCGCCGAACCCGGCGGCCGCGCCCCCCACATGTGGGTCCACCGCTGCGGCGTCCGGCTCTCCACCCTCGACCTGTACGAGCGCACCTGCGTGCTGCTCACCGGCCCGGGCGGCGCCGCCTGGCACGAGGCGGGCCGCCGCGCCGCCGACGCCCTCGGCGTCCCCCTCGACTGCTACCGCGTCGGCACCGAACCGGACCACGAACTGGCCCCCGAGCAGGGCACCGACTGGGCCGAACTCCACGGCACCGCCCCCGACGGCGCCGTCCTGGTCCGCCCCGACGGCTTCGTAGCCTGGCGCGCGGAACGCGCCGCGTCCGACCCCCACGCCCTGCTGACGGAGGTCCTGCGGGAGGTGTTGAGTCTCGGCAGCTGACGGCGCCCCGGCTGGTTCCGGGGGCTCGGTGATGAGCCCCCGGAACCGGAGGCCGAGGGCGGATCTGCACCCAAACCAGCCCGTCCGGCGCTTGAAGACCGGGGGCGCGGGGGCGGAGCCCCCGCAAACTAGCGCCGCACCCGGCGCCACACCCCAGGGGTCACGCTGACCGCCACCGTCAGGAGCACGGCCGCCGCCACCCCCTGCCACGGTTCGCGGAAGAGCGAGCCGCCGAGCAGGCCGATCAGCTCGTACGTCCCGGCCCAGGCCAGCGCCGCCGGGGCCGCGCCGCGCGCGAACCTCCGTAGCGGCCAGCTGGCCAGCAGGCAGGCCAGCATCACCGGGATACGGCCCGCCGGGATCAGCCGGGACAGGACCAGCACCGCCACCCCGTGCTCGGTGAGCTTCGTCCGCGCCTGGTCCAGCCGCTCCGGCGCCGCGTGGTCGTGGATGCGCTCCAGCCACCGTGAACCGTTCTTGGACCGCACACCGCGCCGCCCCAGCCAGTACAGCGCGAGGTCCCCGAGGAACGCGGCCAGCGCGCCGACACAGAAGACGAACAGCAGCGAGAACGGCGAGGACTGGTGCACCGAGACCACGGCCGCCGAGCTGACCACCGCCCCGGTCGGCACCACCGGCACCAGCGAACCCAGCACCACCAGCAGGAACAGCGACGGGTAGCCCACGGCCTGCTGCGTGGACTCGGCGGGCAGTCGCGCCAGTTCGCCTATCACCTGGCGGGCTCCAGCCGCACGCACTCCCCGTGCCGCAGCCGGTGCACCGAGGCGTCGGGGGCCAGCCGCCCCGCGTGGCGGACGAAGTCGTCCCCCGGCGCGTGGAATTCGTGCGGCCGCACGGCGTCCAGGCCGATCGGCCAGTACGTCCCGTAGTGCACCGGCACCGCGCTGCGCGCGCCCAGCCGGGCCAGCGCCTCGGCCGCGCGGCCCGCGTCGAGGTGGCCGTGGCCCAGGTATGGGCCCCAGCCGCCGACCGGCAGCAGCGCCACGTCGCACGGGCCGACCGCGTCGGCCATCGCGTCGAACAGCCCGGTGTCGCCCGCGAAGTACGTGGTGGCCTCGCCGCGCAGCACGTACCCGAGCGCGGGCGCCCGGTGCGGCCCGAACGGCAGACGGCGGCCGTCGTGGGCGGCGGGCACGGCCCGGACGCGTACCTCGCCGACCGTCACCTCGTCGCCCGGCCGGACCTCCGTGACCTGCAGATCGCCCGCCGCGGCGACCCGCCGCAGCCCCGGCACGGCCCGCCCGGCGCCGTACGGCACGATCAGCCGGGTGCCGGGCCACAGCCGGGCCAGCGAGCCGAGGTGCAGATGGTCGGCGTGCAGATGCGAGACGAGCGCGACGTCCGCCACCGCCGCGTCCGGCGGCGGCACGGGTCCGCGGCGGCGGCGCAGATGGGCGAGCCGCCGTACGAAGAGGGGGTCGGTCAGCACTCGTACGCCGGAGTCGCGCACGGTCGCGGTGGCATGCCCCCACCAGGTGATCTCCACCGACACGCGGTGCCTCCCGTCGTGCACGTACCACCCCGTCGGGTCCGATCCTCTCACTCCGATGGCCCCCGACGGCAGTCAGCTCAGGACCAGCACCAGCTCGCCGATCTCCTGTCCCCGTGCCGCCGCGAACGCCCGCTCCTCCCGGGTCACCCGGAACCCGCACTTCTCCAGCACCCGCAGCGAACCGGCGTTGTCCGCGGCGACCCGGGCGTACAGCGGGCGCAGCGACACCTCTTCCAGGAAGGCGGCCAGGGCGCGGGTGGCGATTCCCCTGCCCCAGTGCTCGCGTCCGATCCAGTAGCCGACGGACGGGTCGCCGTACTGCTCGAACCCCAGCACGTTCCCGGCGACCCGCCCGTCGTACAGCACCGTCCGCTTGACCACGGTGTCATCGCCGAGAATCCGGTCCCAGCGGTCGTCGAAGGCTCCCCGGTCGTCCGGGTTCTCGGCGGTGAAGGCCGCCATCCGGTTGGCCTCCGTGTCCCGGTGGTAGTCGAAGAAGACGGCGAGGTCGTCCCGGTTCACCGCACGCAGTCGCACCCTGGTTCCGCTCATGCCCTCAGTCTGCACCGGGAAAATGCTCGCGCGGGTCGTGTCGACCAGGAGGCCACCGCGGTCTTTACTTATGACTCATGCCGAGCAATGAGCCCAGCAATGCGCGGTCCGAAACGTGGAAGACGGCGCTGACCACGCTGCAGACGGCGAATCCGCCGTTCATCCCGGACGGAGCCGAGGCGATGACCGTCCTCGTCGAATACCCCCCGGGTGACCCGGGCGCCCCTCCGCACCGGCATTCCGGTCCGGCGTTCGGATACATGCTCGAAGGGGAGATGCTTTTCGAACTCGAAGGCGAGCCGGAGCGTGTGATCCGGGCGGGGGAGACGTTCTGGGAGCCCGGTGGCGACGTCATTCACTATCAGGACGGGAACAATCGAACGGATTCCTGGAGCCGTTTCCTCGTGACGATGATGTGCGCGCCGGGGCAGCCCATGCTGACCCTGGTCGACGACGAGGAACTGGCCAGGCGCAAGGACCGACGCGCTCCGCGGAAGTGAAGGTGACCATGAAGCTCGCAGTTATCGGCGGTACCGGCCTCATCGGATCGAAGGTCGTGAAGAATCTGAAGGCGGGAGGCCACGAGGCGGTGGCGTGCTCGCCCTCCACCGGGGTCGACATCATCACCGGAAAGGGATTGGAAGAGGCGGTGGCCGGTGCCGACGTCGTCATCAACCTGACGAATTCCCCGGCCTTCGACGACACCTCGGCGGCGTTCTTCCAGACCTCGATGGACAACCTTCTGGCCGCCGCACAGAAGGGCGGGGTGCGGCACCTCGTCATTCTGTCGATCGTCGGCGCGGAACTGGTGCCCGAGCTGGATTACTACCAGGCCAAGGTCCTCCAGGAAGACATCCTCAAGGCCGGGTCGGTCCCGTATTCGATCGTCCGCGCCACCCAGTTCATGGAATTCATGGACGCGGTCCTGTCCTGGACCACCGACGGCGACACCGTCCGGCTGCCCGCCACCCCGATCCAGCCGATCGCCGCGCAGGACGTCGCCGACGCCGTCGCCGAAACCGCCGTCGGCACCCCGCTGAACGGCACCCGCGACATCGGCGGGCCCGATGTCTTCACCCTCGACGAACTCGGCCGGGTCACCCTGGACGCGCGCTCCGACAGCCGCACCGTCGTCCTCGACGACACCGCGGGCATGTTCGGCGCCGTCCGCGGCGACGCCCTCACCACCAAGGGCAACGCCCACCTCGCCCCCACCCACTACACCGACTGGCTGACCTGAACCGGTCCGCCCCCGCCCGGCGGGGCCTCCCGGACCAACCGGGAAGCCCCGCCGAGCGAAAGACGTTCGGCAGCACGGCGCAGCACACGGCATCACACGGCAGCACACGGCAGCACACGGCAGCACCCGGCACAGTGGCCCCATGGATGAACGAGGGCTCGACCGCGACGGAACGATCGCACGCGAAGGCGCGCTTGACCGGGTGCCTGCGGCGTTCGTCCCCGTCGTCGATGCCGCCCGCGCTCAGCTCACCGGGACGTTCGGCGGCACGCGTCTGCACAGCGCGTACCTCTACGGCAGCATCCCCCGTGGCACCGCCACCCCCGGAGTCTCCGACCTCGACCTTCAGCTCGCCCTCCACGACGAGCCCACCGAAGCCGACCGCGCCGACGCCACGGCGATCGAGGCCGTGCTCGACCGTGCGTTGCCGCAGGTCGATGGGGTCGGGGTCCTGCTGAGCAGCGCCCGGTTTCTGCTCAGCGATATCGAACGGCACGACGCCGGATTCTTCATCGCCTGCCTCTGCACCCCGTTGCTGGGCCCTGACCTGGCAGAACAACTGCCCCGTTACCGCCCCACGGCCCTCCTCGCGCGGGAGACCAACGGTGACCTCGCCCGTCTGCTTCCGCGCTGGCGGGCCAGAGCGGCCGAAGCCGCGACGGACGCCGATCGACGGGCCCTCAGCCGTGGCGTCGGCCGTCGTACCGTCCGTACGGGGTTCACGTTGATCATGCCCCGGTGGAGTGGCTGGACCAGTGACCTCGACCGGTCCGCCGAGCTCTTCGGCCGCTACTACCCCGAGCGTGTCGAGCAGATGCGGATCGCCGCGGCCACCGGCCGCGCCCCCTCGGCCGACCCGGCGGTGCTCGGGATGCTCATCGACGACCTCGGCCCCTGGCTCGCGGCCGAATACACAGCCGTACACGGCGAGCGAGCCCCACGTCCCTGATGGACGGTCAACAGCTATCGCATGTCGGGCGCCTGGCCCGTCGTCAGGCGCACCACATTGGACGCGGACCCGTAGCGGAAGGCGCGCACCCGGTACGACGCGTGCTTCTCGTCCGCCAGGGTGACCAGGCCGAACGAGGTGATGCCCGGGTCCAGCACCGCGACCGGCCGGAACCACCGGCTCCCGCGCGGGCGGTCCTCCAGCAGCTGGCCCCGCTCGTCGGAGGCGTGATCGGTCCAGGTGAAGCGGATGCCGTTGGCCTCCATGACGGTCGCGCGCAGCCCGCTCGGCGCGGCGGATGGCGCGGTGACGGGGTGGGTACGCACCCCCGGCTGCGGGCGGGCCACGGGCGCCGCCCAGCGGTGGTCCTTCTTCTGCTCCGCCGCGCCGAACCGCCCCTTCGGCAGCCGGACGTCGACGGCCCGGGACGCGGGGCCGTAGTAGGGCCGTACCCGGTAGTGGAATGGGGTCTTCGGCATCAGGTCCGGATGCCGGTACGAGGTCTGGCCCAGCGGTACGTACTGGAGGATCGTCCAGGGCCCCTCGGGCGCGGTCGCGTACTCCACGATCCGCCCCGCCGCACCGCCCGGCGCCCTGCCGTGCCAGCGCAGCGTGATGTCGACGGGGGAGTCCAGGGTGGCGGTGAGCCGGATCCCCGGGGGCGGGGCGTGACCGCTGGACGGCGACGACGCGCACCCGGTCAGCCCGGCGGCGGCGAGGACCGCCGCCGCCAGGGCCCGCACCGATCCGCGCACTACTTGCGCCAGAACTTGACGTTGCTCCACACCACCGTGGCCGGGCCGTTGCCGCTGCCCGTCCGGTAGGCGCCGAACTTGTCGTAGAAGCTCCCGCCGGGGCTGTCCACGGTGTGCTTCAGCGAACCGTTGATGTACGTACGGTGCTCCTTGCCCACCTGGTGCACGGTGTTGACGCGGACCGTCGCGCCGACCGTCCCGGCGTTCGAGATCGTGTCGCCGCCGTGCACCGCGTACAGCCGCCCGCCACGCTCGACGGCCAGCATGAAGTACGGCCCCGCGCTGCCGTCCGTGTCGTTGAACGTCTGCTTCAGGCTGACGCGGGTGCCGCTCATGCTGGTGATGCGGAAGGACCCCTCGAACTGGTGGGTTCCGCCCTTGTACGTGTCGTACCGCCGCTCGGCCCGCTGGTCGCCGCTCGCGGTGGAACAGGTCAGCTTGAACGTGAGGTCGTCGACCTCACCGCAGCCGCGCTCCTGCACCTTGAACCCGGGGGACTCGGCGGTCCAGCCGCCCGGTTCGACCTCGGCGTGCGCGGCGTTCGGCGCGGTCAGCAGCAGCCCGCAGGCCGCCGAGACCCCGGCGACGAGGCGGAACGTCCGGCGGCGCGTCCTCTTCGGCACGTCGTCCTCCCTCTACTTGACCCAGTACTGCACGTTGCGGAAGCGGGCCTCGGCGCGCCCCGAACCGTGGTGGTAGACGCCGTTCTTGAAGTAGCGCGTGGCCGGGCCACGGTCGTCGGCGGTGAGCACCAGCTTGTCGTCGGCGTACACCTGGATCGTTCCGGCGCTCGCGTCGTGGGCGACCTTCAAGTTCCACCAGGTGTTGTAGATCCCGGTCTTGATGGTCTCGTTCGTGTAGCGCTTGAGCGTGCCGCCGTTCGCGCTGGACGCCCGGAACATGATGTCGGTGGCGGGGGTCCCGGAAGGGCGCTTGGTGCGCAGGATCTGCATGATGTCCGCGCCGTTGGTGCCGGACGGGATGTACACATCGGCGTCCCACATCTGCTTGCCCGAGGTGTAGTCGTTCTTCCAGCGCATCTCGGTGCGCGGATTGGTCGAACTGCCCTCCTCGAACGGCTCGTCCGTGGAGTTCACCCACATGGTGTGGGTCTTGGTGCCGGAGTTGTAGCTGTAGCGCTCGCTGAGATCCAGGTTGTACGGCTTCTGCATGCTGTACGTGTACGACTTCTGCGTCCAGCCGTCCGTCGGATCGGCCGCCGCCTCCGCCCCGTGCGCGGTCGTCGCCGTCCCCGTCAGCGCGGCCATGAGCGCGCCGACGGCGACGCCCACCCTGACCCGCATGCGTAACGCGGGCATCTGCCCACCTCCAGTCGTCATGGTCCGGACCAGCGCAACGTAAGGGAGGGGCGATGGCGTGTCCATATCAATGAACAAGTTTCTTTACTTTCCCCGACCCCGTTCAGGGATGTGACTGGCTCAGGCGGCGGCTCGTCGGTCGGGTTTGGCGTTTTGGCGCAGGTCGCCGATGAGCCGGGCCGCGCTGGCGTACGCGCCGAGGGCGGCCACCGCTGACAGCCATACCGCGCCATGGCTGCGCAGGTTGTTCACCAGGTAGATGCCGAAGAACACGGTCCCGGCCCCGGAGCGCACGTCGTTCCGCTGCCACCAGTGCCGACGGGGCGCTTCCGTCTTGGCGAGCTGTCGCGCGTAGGTCGTCACGGGCCCGAACTCCTCCTCGGGCTCGCACCCGGATTCCTCGGCGTGGCGCCTCGCCTCCCGGGTGAGTTCGGCCGCGCGTGCCCGGGGCAGGGCGTGGCGTCCTTCCAGGAGTTGCGGCAGCTTGCGCAGCCACGCCTCGGACGGCAGCCGCTCCTGCGCGGGGGCGGTCGGCGGGTTGTAGAACAGCGCCCATGCGGGGAGCAGGATGCCCACGACGCAGATGGCGGGGGTGGGCACGTGCGCGAGAACGGTGTCGGGCGTCTCCGCGAACGCGACCACGGTGAGGACGATGGCGACGAAGGTGGCCAGTCCGTAAGCGGCCGCGCGGTTGCGGGACCCGGCGTGCAGGGCGAACTGCGCGCCGTGCAGGGCGCCTACGGCGGCGGCGATGAAGACGCCCCCGACGAGGGCGGCGGCGGTGAGGTCGGTCATGAGGCCGTTCATCACGAACTCGCCTGCCCCGACCAGAAAGGTCATCCAGCCCCACTGCGCGGTCACGACCACGGCGTAGTCGGCGGTCGTCCACGCGTCGGGGTCGGCTCCGGCCCGTACGTCGGCGGGGAGCCGCTCGGCCGCCACGGTTTCGGCGAAGTCGTCCGGGAGCCCGAAGGCGTCCTCCGGGCGTTCCCCGCTCTCCGCGCAGTGTGCGGCCACTTCCGCCAGCACGCTGTCGCACACGTCATTTCCCACGGAACGCTCGGCGAGAGCGAACCGGGCCCGGAACTCCCACATGTCTGCGGATTCGCTCATCACCACTCCTGCTCGGTTCGCTTCATCAGCCCGTCCATCGCGGCGGAGAAGTCCTGCCACTGCGCGATCTCCTCGCGCAGCCGGGCGCGTCCGGCGTCGGTGAGCCGGTAGACCTTGCGCCCCGGTCCGCCCTCGCCCGGCTCCCAGCGCGATGCGACCAGGCCGTCGGTTTCCATCCGGCCGAGTACGGGATACAGCGCCCCGCCCCGCACCGTCCCGAGACCGTGCTCGGCGAGCCGCTGGACCAGCGCGTACCCATGCCGGTCGGCTTCGGCCAGCACCGCGGCCACGCTCAACTGCAAGGTTCCGCGCAGCCATCCGGCCGAGGCGTCCGCCCGTGTCATCTACCCTCCTGGCGAATTACTCGCGATCCACGACTAGTTCGGTTTCAGAGTAGCCTATCGGCAGAGGGAGTTGCCCTATGCCCTGGCGGACCGGCGGGGTCATGATCAAAGCTAGGTGTCGTGGACGGAGTTGCGGACGGCACGGTTCTCGCCCTGATCGGCGTTCTGCTCGGGACGGCGGGGACCCTCATCGGGCAGCACCTGGCGAATCGCGTCGAGGTGCAGCGCGGCCATCGGCACCGCGCGGACGTGGCGCGGGCGGAGCGCAAGGAGGCCATATCGGGGTTCTTAAAGGCGGTCCAGCGGGTCGAGTTGGTCCTTGACCGCCGAAAGCTCGGAATGCCGACCCTCGACGACCCCGAGGACGAGAAGCTGCATGAACTGTGGCTGGCGAAGAAGGCGGTCGAGCTGGTGTGTTCCACCGAGGTCTCCCAGGCCGCCCACGACTACACCACGCTGCTGCACACGTTGATGCGCACCCCCGACGACCGGGGGCGGTCGCCGGTCAAGCGCGAACGGCGCGAGGTGTTCATGGAGGTGGCCCGCGAGGAGCTGGAGAGCGGCCGCGCCCGCCTCAGACGGTGAGACCCCTCCGCGGAATCTCTAATGATCTCCTTGATGTCCGGCGTGGACAATGCGGTCCGTGGTGGCCCCACTCACCCCCCCCACACGGACCGCCAAGGAGGATGTATGACGTCCGCCCAGCCCGCCGAGCCCCTGACCTACCCGTTCGCGGCCGAGAAGCTGAACCTGGCCCCGATGTACGCCCAGTTGCGTCACGAGGAGCCGCTCGCGCGCGTCCAACTCCCGTACGGCGAACCCGGGTGGCTGGCCACGCGCTACGAGGACGCCCGGCTCGTCCTCGGCGACCCGCGGTTCAGCCGGGCGGCCGCCGTCGGCCGTGACGCGCCGCGCGTACGGCCGTACGCGCCGGGCCCCGGCACGATCAGCACGTTCGACCCGCCGGAGCACAGCCGGTTGCGCCGCCTGGTGACGAAGGCGTTCACCGTGCGCCAGATCGACCGCATGCGGTCACGCGCCCAGCGGATAGCCGACGACCTGGTCGACGAGATACGGGCGCAAGGCGCCCCCGCTGACCTGGTCGAGGACTTCGCCCTGCCCCTGCCGATCACGGTCATCTGCGAGCTGCTGGGCGTGCCGTTCGAGGACCGGGCCGACTTCCGCCTGTGGTCCGAGGCGTTCCTCTCCACCACGAAGTACACCCTCGAAGAGATCAAGGGCTACCGGACCCTGCTGCGCGACTACATGGCCGGTCTCGCCGAACAGCGGCGCACCGCACCACGGGAAGATCTGCTCAGCTCCCTCGTCGCCGCGCGCGAGAACGACGACCGGCTCTCCGAGGACGAGCTGCTCTCGCTGTCCGAGGCGATCCTCATCGCCGGTCACGAAACCACCGCCACGCAGCTCGGGAACTTCTTCTACGTCCTGCTCACCCAGCCCGACCACCTCGCCGCCCTGCGCGCGGACCTCGACCAGGTCCCGCAGGCGGTCGAGGAGCTGCTGCGCTTCACCCCGCTCGGCTCCGGCAGCATGCAGCCCCGGTACGCGCTCGAAGACATCGAGCTGGGCGGGGTGACCGTACGGGCCGGTGAGCCGGTCGTCGTCGCCATCAACTCGGCCAACCGGGACGAGTTGGTTTACACCGACTCCGACCAACTCGACCTGCGCCGCCGCGCGGCCACCCACCTCGGCTTCGGCCACGGCCCGCACCACTGCCTCGGCGCTCCACTGGCCCGGATGGAGCTGCAGATCGCCCTGCGCACGCTGTTGGAGCGGCTGCCGGGACTTCGGTTCGCCGATGCCGAGCGGGACGTGGAGTGGAAGGTGGGCGTATCCACGCGCGGCGTGCGGCACCTGCCGGTTACCTGGGATTCGTGAGGTCGCCCAGGAAGGCCGACCAGGCGTCGGCGGGTATGTGAAGGTTCGCCCCGTCCGGGACCTTGGAGTCCCGGACGTGGACGGTGGCGGGGGACTGGGCCACCTCGACGCACTGGCCGCCGGTGTTGTCGCTGTAGCTCGACTTGTGCCAGTCGAGAGCGACCTCGACGCATTGGCCTCCGCTGGAGTCGCTGTAGCTGCTCTTGAACCACACGAGTCTGCTCATAGCTCACCCATCAACTGCTCGATGAAGTGCACGGATTCTTCTGGCCCGAGAGCCTGGGACCTGATCATGGCATAGCGGCGGGCCAGGACGCCGACCTCGTCCGGCTTGGAAAGCAGCATGCTCTTCCCTTGTCCCTCCAGATAGGCGAGGGTCGCGTCGTCCGGGGTCAGCCCCGCCTGGACGCGCAGTAGCCGCAGCACAGCGGCGAAGTACTGCACAGTCGGTGCTGTCGAGACCTTCTTCTTCGGCTGGGTCACCCCGGCCACCTCTCTCAACGTGACTCAACGCCAATCAACGGCTGTTCGACCAGAGTTGCTGAGCTGCGCCGTTGACTCTCTGCTACTAGCGCACGGTAGCGAGGTGCACTGACAGTTGAGCCATGAATGCAGAAAGTCACGGCGTAAACCCCATCCATGGCTGGATGCGGAGGTTCGCCCCCAGGCCCCCATCCGTCCACCGCGCACGCCACGCCGCCGAGGCCGCATTGTGCGGGTGGGGCGTGGCCCCGGCCTCACTCCCGTTGGTGATGCTCGTCCTCTCGGAGCTGGCGACCAACGCGGTACGGCATGGCCGCGTACCGGGGAGGTACTACGAGGTGCGTATCGCATACGACGCAGAGAAGTTGGTCGGCATCGAGGTGTCCGACCCTCGCGAGGGGCTACCGGTGGTCGGCGAGGCGTCGCCGGACGCCGAGCGCGGGCGCGGGCTGGCGATCGTGGAGGCGTTCGCCGAGGCGTGGGGCGTGCGGGAGCGCATCGTCGGCAAGACCGTGTGGGCTCGCGTGCGCATCTAGGGCGGGCGGCGTCGTCAGTCGGGCTGCTTCTCCATATGCGCGAGGACACGGTTCGAGATCCGGGCGAGCGCGGCGAGGTCTTCAGGGGGGAGGGCGTCGATGAACAGTCGGCGAACGTGCTCGACGTGCACGGGCGCGGCGTCCTCGATCGCCTTGTGGCCCGCCGCGGTGGCGACGATGAACGCTCCGCGCCCGTCGTCGGGACAGTCTTCCTTGGTCACCAGCCCGCGCGTCGTCATCCGCCTGACCTGGTGAGACATGCGACTCTTTTCCCACTCCACCAGCTTCACCAGGTCCATGAAGCGCATCCGCCCGCTGCCGGTTTCGGTGAGTTTGGCCAACACGATGTAGTCGGAGGCGGACATCCCGGAGTCGGCCTGGACTCGGCGGGAAAGCCGTCCGATCAGCTTCTCCTGCAGGTGGATGAAGCCGTCCCAGGCGGCCTGTTGCTCCGACGTCAGCCAGTGAGGCGTTGCGTTCATGGGGGGAGCGTAACGGCGCGGCTCGGACGCGTATCCGCCCACCCGGCACGTACCCCGAAGTCGCCTCCCATGGCGGCCAGTTGACGTATCAACTACTTGCCCCTAGCTTAGTTGTCACGTCAACCAAATGACGGACGTGAAGCTCCAGAAGGGGAATCCCATGAGCACCGAGAACAAGGCCGGACTCGACGCCCTGCTGACGCCCGAGGAGAGCGTGCTCGTACTGATCGACCACCAGCCGTTCCAGTTCGCCAACCTGAACAGCCACGAACCGACGATGGTCGTGAACAACGTCGTTGGACTCGCCAAGACCGCCAAGGTGTTCGACGTGCCGACCATCCTGACGACCGTGCTGGAGGAGCGCGGCGGCTACCTCATCCAGGGGCTGCGGGACGTGTTCCCGGAGCAGACGCCGATCGACAGGACCTTCATCAACACCTGGCAGGACGAGCGCGTCGTGGATGCCGTCAAGGCGACCGGGCGCAAGAAGCTGATCATCGCTGGCCTCTGGACGGAGATCTGTGTGGCGATGCCGGCCATACAGGCGGCGGGCGAGGGCTTCGAGGTCTTTGTTGTCACCGACGCCTCGGGCAGTGGCTCGAAGGAGGGGCACGACATGGCCGTGCGCCGCATGACCCAGGCGGGCGTGGTTCCGATCACCTGGCAGGTCGTGTTGGGCGAGTGGCAGCGCGACTGGGCCCGCGAGAAGACCGTGCCGGGCGCCGTCGAGGTCCAGGCGCAGCACGGCGGCGCCTCCGCTGTGGCCTTCGCCTGGGAGACGCAGCTCCTCGCCGCGCGCGCCGGAAGCGGCGCCTGACATGACTGCCGCACCCGGGAGCGGTGGGGGCGGCATCTGAGCCTCAGAGGGGTGAGGTACTCCCGGCTGGGGCGGCCCTCACCCCTCGCAACCACCTCGGGACCGACCGGCTGCTGGAGCAGCCATTGGCCTGGGGGCCATGCGCCCATTATCCGTGGTTCGAGTCCGGCTCCAGCGGTGATTTCTATGCTGCTGCCCGGGGACCGGTCGTACGGAGGAGAGAGCGCCGATGCCGCAGAAGGCGATGGACTCCGTGATGCGCCCCGGGCGGGAGGCGTTGGGGCGGGTTCTGGTGGATGGGCGGATGATGGGGGCGGACTGGGTGGCTACCTTCGCCGCCGTCGACCGGGCCGCGTTTCTGCCGGACCTCATGTGGCCGTTCGACACCCGCACCCGCCACGCCACCGCCGTCCACAAGGCCGAGGCACCCGACGACTGGTACGCCGCCGTCGACCGTGACGCGCCGATCGTGACGCAGTGGGACGACGGTGAGCACACCGGCGCCGAACCCGGACGGGTGTCCACGAGCAGCTCCTCCATGCCGTCTGTCGTCTACGCGTTGCTCCGGGACC
The DNA here is from genome assembly GCF_040629205.1 of Streptomyces sp. NPDC005962. Lineage (NCBI taxonomy): Bacteria > Bacillati > Actinomycetota > Actinomycetes > Kitasatosporales > Streptomycetaceae > Streptomyces > Streptomyces sp. NPDC005962. Next base: position 173,131 of record NZ_JBEXVE010000018.1, read on the forward strand.
TCGCCGTGGACGACGGCATGGCGGTGCTGGACGTCGGCACCGGCACCGGCGAGACGGCGGCGGCCCTCTCCCACCGCTGCGGCGGCGACAGGGTCACCACCGTCGAGGTGGACCCCGACGTATCCCGGCAGGCACAGCAACGGCTCGGCGCCGCCGGGTGGGATGCGGCCGTTGTCGTGGGCGACGGAGCGCGGGGGCACGCGGACCGCGCGCCGTACGACCGTGTCCTGGCCACCGTCGGGGTCCGTGCGATCCCCGGGGCGTGGATCGAGCAGACCCGCCCCGGCGGGCTCATCGTCGCGCCGTGGGGCACGCACTTCACCCACGCCGACGCCGTGGCGCGCCTGACGGTGCACAAGGGGACGGCGACGGGGTGCTTCACCCGGCCCGCCGAGTTCATGAAGCTGCGGGCGCAGCGGTCGGCGCCGCCCGATCACGGTGCGTACGACCCGACCGACGGCGCCGACACCTCCGTCACCGATCTGACCGAGGCGGAATTCGTCACCGGGCAGTACAGCGCCCTCCCCTTTGTGCTGGGGCTCCGCGTACGGCAGTGCGTCCAGGTCGTGGCGGACAGGGAGTACGACGGGGAACGGGCCGTGTGGTTCTACGGGGTGGGGGACCGGTCCTGGGCTTGTGTGGTGTTCCGGGAGGACAGGACGCGCGTCTGGCAGGCGGGGCCGCGGCGACTGTGGAACGAGGTGGAGGGCGCGTACCGGTGGTGGGTGGGCCAGGGAGCGCCGGACCACACGCGGTTCGGGCTGACCGTGACGCCGGACGGGCATCGGGTGTGGCTGGACGATCCGGGCGTCACCGTGGCGTAGGGCCGTCTCAGTGGCCGGAGGGCGGCTCGAAGCAGCCGTGCTCCAGGTAGGGCCCGTTCGTGCTGACCTGGTAGTTGGTCTTCTGCGTGAACGCCGTGACGCACGCGTCGTCGTGGACGCGAAGGCCGACCCGGGCGCCCTCGGGTGTGATGTAGTGGTCGGTCTCGAAGCGTGCGGTCATGCCCGTGACGGTGAGCTTCCCGCCGAGCCGCTCTCCCCTCCGCCCGGTGCGCTCCTCCTCGTAGCCGAGCTTGAGCAGGGCCGCGCGCACGGTCTTGGGGTCCCACTTCTTCTGTTCCCACAGCCTCTTGAGCACGGGCTCGATGCGGTCGGCTTCCCTCCGCGCGTCCTTCGCACTGGCGGGGGACATCTCGCCGGGCCGGCGGAAGGCGTTGTTCTCGCGGTAGTGCGGGGCGCCGTCGTGGGCTCCGGGTTCGACATAAGGGGTCGCGGGGGAGCTGGGCGTCGAGGGTGTGTTCGGGGCATCGCCTGCCGTGACGCGCTGCTCGCCGCAGGCGGTCAGGGACAGGGCTGCGCACACGAGGAGGGCGGTCGCGACGAGGGGTCCGCACCGCTCCCGCACTAAGGTCGGCATGCGCATGACTCTGCCATGGCATGGCGGCCGCCGCCGTGACCGTGGAGTAAGCGGAACGGTCCACTCCTTGTCACCTCGTGCCCGCCGCGACGCCCCCGCGCTGTGTAACGCTGGGAGCCGGTCCGCGCGCCCAGCGCGGACCGGAATGCGAAGTGAGGCCACGGCGTGCAGAAACCCCGATGGAAGACCGTGGGGGGTGCCCTGCTCCGGGTGACGGCCGTGTGGGCGGTGTCGACGCTCACCATGCTGGCACTCGCGGGCATCCTGCCCGATTTCCGCTTGCAGGCCGCTGACGGCGACAGCGCGACGAGGATCGCGGTCACCGCCGCCAGCGGCGCCGGTGTGTTCGGCGTGCTGAGCGCGCTGGTGTGGCCGCTGCTGGTACGGGCGTTGCTGCTGATGCCCGCGTTGGTACTGGGGCTGCTGGTGTTCGTGCTGAACGGCTCGATGCTGCTCGTCGCGATCAGCCTGATCCCCGACGGGCGGGGCGCGGTGGAACCGGAGACGGCGGTCGTGGTGGCGGCGGTGATGTCGGCCGCGTCCTCGGCGACCAGCACGTTCCTGACCGTGCGGGACGACGGGGCCTACCGGCGCAGGCTGGCACGGCTCGCGGACCGCGAACGGCGCGTCAGCGGCAAGGACGGCGGCCGGGAGCGGCCGCCGGGGACGGTGTTCCTCCAGCTCGACGGGGTGGGGCACGCCGTGCTGCGGGACGCGCTGCGCCCGCGCGACAACAGGGCGCCGGTCATGGAGACCGTCTCGGCGTGGGTCGGCGGCACCCACACCGTCACGCCGTGGCGCACCGACTGGTCCAGCCAGACCGGCGCCAGCCAGCTCGGCATCCTGCACGGTTCCAACGAGGACGTGCCCGCCTTCCGCTGGTACGAGAAGAAGAGCGGTGAGGTGATGGTGAGCAACCGGCCGACGAGCGCGGCCGTGTTGCAGCGTCGCGCCGCCGCCCGCGCCGGGCACGAGGGGCTGCTGACGGTGGACGGGGCGAGCCGGGGCAACCTGTTCACCGGGGGCGCCGACGAACTGGCGCTCGTCCTCTCCGTGGCGGCGCGGCGCAGCAAGCGCAACCGCTCCCGCAGCGGCTACTTCGCGTACTTCTCCGACCCCGCCAACGCCACCCGCACCGCGGCCTCGTTCGTGGCCGAGGTGGTCCGGGAGCTCTGCCAGTCCACCCGCGCCAAGCTGCGCCGGGAGACGCCGCGGGTGGGGCGCGGCGGGCTGTACCCCTTCATCCGGGCGTTCGCGACGGTCGTCGAGCGGGACGTGGTGGTGGCGGCGGTGAGCGGGGACGTCCTGGCGGGCCGTACCGCGATCTACGCCGACCTGGTCGCGTACGACGAGGTGGCGCACCACTCCGGGCCGCGCAGTCGCGACGCACAGCAGGTGCTGGCCCGGCTGGACCGGTCGATCGCGCTGATCGCCAAGGTCGCGGAGCGGGCGCCGCGCGACTACCGGATCGTGCTGCTCTCCGACCACGGCCAGAGCCCGGGGGACACCTTCGCGGGGGCGTACGGGCTGACGCTGGAGCACCTGGTGCGCGCCGGGTGCGGGCTGCCGGTGCCGAAGGCGGTGGGGCGTACGGCGAGCGGCGCGGAGGCGCGCGAGGCGGCGCGGGCGGCGCTGCACCGCCCCGAGAAGGACGAAGAGGGGCCCGAGAAGGACGACGACGGGCCCCAGGGGGCCCGGCCGGTGGTGCTCGCCTCCGGGAACCTGGGGCTGATCTCGTTTCCCGACGTCCCCGGCCGGATGAGCCGCGAGGCTATCGAACGGCGCCATCCCGCGCTGCTGCGGACCCTCGCCAATCACCCCGGGGTCGGCTTCCTGCTCGTGCGCTCCGAGACGGAGGGCGCGGTGGTGCTGGGGGCGAACGGCGCCGAGCACCATCTCGACACCCACCGCGTGATCAAGGAGAGCCCGCTCGCGCTCTTCGGGCCGGGCGCCGCCGATGCCGTACGGCGGACCGCGCACTTCCGGAACACCCCCGACATCATGGTCAACTCGGCCTACGACGCGGCGACCGGCGAGGTGCACGCGTTCGAGGAGCAGATCGGCTCGCACGGCGGGCTCGGCGGCGAGCAGGGCCACCCGTTTCTGCTGTGGCCGGTCCGGCTCTCCGCGCCCGTCGCGGCGGGGGAGCAGCTGGTGGGGGCGGAGCGGGTGCACACGGTGCTGCGGTGCTGGCTGCGGGAGGCGGACGGACCGGAGGTTCCGGAGGAGCGGATTCCGGGAGAGCGGGTTTCGGAGGGGCTGATTCCGGGGGAGCGCATTCAGGGCGAGGATGCGCCGTCGGAACCGGTCTTGCCGGAACGCGTCTTGTCTGACGGATCGCAGGGTCTCGCGAAGGAATCCCGCGTTCCGGGCCCCGCGGCCGTACCATTTCCGGCTGCCGCCCCCGTCCTGCCGGACAAAGCCCGGTGATTTGGTGCACCGTACATCGTCCATGACGATGTTCACATGCTCGACCAGCACCACACGCGCCGCTTCGGTCTGCCCACGGCGACCGCCCTCGTCATGGGCAACATCATCGGCGGCGGCATCTTCCTGCTCCCCGCCTCCGTCGCCCCGTACGGCACCCTCAGCCTGCTGGCCTTCGCCGTCCTGACGGTCGGCGCGATCGCGCTCGCGCTCGTCTTCGGGCGGCTCGCGCGGCGCGACCCGAGCACGGGCGGGCCGTATGTGCACGCCCGCGCCGCCTTCGGCGACTTCGCGGGATTCCTGTCGGCGTGGTCGTACTGGACGATGACCTGGGTCAGCAACGCGGCGCTCGCGGTGGCGGCGGTCGGCTATGTGCATGTGCTGGCCCCCGGGCACGCGTCCAAGGGCATGGATCTGACCATCGCGCTGCTCGTGCTGTGGCTGCCCGGGCTGGCGAACCTCGCGGGGACGCGCTGGGTCGGTGCCGTACAGCTCGTGTCGACGGTGCTGAAGTTCGTCCCCCTGCTCTTCGTCGCGGTCGTCGGGCTCTTCTACTTCGACCCCGGCAACATGGGCCCGTTCAACGCGGGCGGCGGCAGCGCGGTCGGCGGGATGTCGGCGGCGGCGGCGATCCTGCTCTACAGCTACCTGGGCGTGGAGTCGGCGTCGATGAGCGCGGGCGAGATGGAGAACCCGGAGCGCAACGTGGGGCGGGCGAGCGTGCTCGGCACGATCGGCGCGGCCGTGGTCTACCTCCTCGGCACGGTGGCGGTGTTCGGCACCGTCGCCCACAAGGACCTGGTGAACTCCACCGCCCCCTTCTCCGACGCGGTCGACGCGATGTTCGGCGGCACCTGGGGCGGCACGCTGATCGCGCTGGCCGCCGTGGTGTCCATCGTCGGCGCGCTCAACGGCTGGATTCTGATGAGCGCCCAGGCGCCGTACGCGGCCGCGCGGGACGGGCTCTTCCCGGCCGTGTTCACGGCCAAGCGGCGCGGGGTGCCGACGGTCGGGGTGTTCGTCGGCGTGATCCTGGCGTCGGTCCTGACCGTGGTCAACTACACCTCGGGGTCGAACGGCGTCTTCGCGACCCTCGTCCTCATCACCACCTTCTCGGCGACGGTCCCGTATCTGCTGGCGGCCGGTGCGCAGCTGTACTTCCTGCTGGCGGGGCGCCGCGACGAGGTCCGGACCGGGCGCTTCGTCTGGGACCTGGTGCTGGCGCTGGCGAGCTTCGGCTTCTCCTTCTGGCTGGTCTCGGGGGCCGGGTACGCGGCGGTGTACCAGGGCGTGCTGTTCCTGTTCGCCGGGGTGCTGGTGTACGTGGTGATCGCGGCCCGCCGCCAGAGCCAGGCCCAGGGCCAGGGCCAGGGCCAGGCCCAGGGCGCGGGCGACGCGGTGGCCGCCTCGGATGGCGCCACGGCGGAGGCCGGTACTCCGTAACGCCGGGGCGGACTCGGGCCGCACCCGCCGCGGGTGACATCCGCGCCGAGGCGGACCAGTTCGCCCACTGGAGTCGTTCATCTCCCATGGGCACCGGCAATTGCCGGTGCCGCTGAGGCGCTGACCGTACGGTGCCGGAATGAACGGCGAGATGACAGCGGCCTACATCACCTGCTTCGGCGGTGCCGACGACATCCGGACCGGGCCGCTGCCCCGTCCCGTACCCGGCCCGGGCGAAGCCCTCGTCCGGGTCGAGGCGGTGGCGGCCAACCATGTGGACACCTTCGTCCGCTCCGGCGCCTACGCCACCCGGGTGTCCTTCCCGTTCGTCATCGGACGGGACCTGACCGGCACCGCCCTGACCCCCGCCGGGCCCTTCGCCCCCGGCGACCGGGTGTGGTGCAACAGCCTGGGCCACGACGGCAGACAGGGCTCGTTCGCGCAGTACGCCGCCGTGCCCGCCGACCGGCTCTATCCGCTGCCCGCCGGGGTCGACCCGGTGTGCGCGGTGGCCGTGCTGCACACCGCCGGAACCGCACACCTCGGGCTGTTCCGGGAGGCCCGCGTCCGGCCGGGTGAGACGGTCCTCGTCGAGGGCGCGGGCGGCGGCGTGGGCAGCGCCGTGGTCCAGCTCGCCACCGCGGCCGGGGCGCGTGTCATCGCCGTGGACCGTGCCGAGAACGCCGAGTGGTGCCGTGACTGTGGGGCGGCTCACGTCCTCGACCGCGCCGACCCGGACGTCCCCGCCGCGGTCCGCGGCCTTGCCCCGGACGGGGTGGACGTGTTGTGGGACTGTTCCGGCCGCCATGACTTCGAGACCACGGTCCCGCTGCTCGCCCGGGGCGGCCGCGTCGTCCTGATGGCCGGGCTGCGGACGCGCGCCGTGCTGCCCGTCGGCGCCGTGTACACCCGTGAGATCAGTCTCCATGGTTTCGCCATCAGCAACGCCTCGGTGACGGACCTCACGGCCGCCGCCGAGGGCATCAACCGCGAGCTGGTGAGCGGCCGGTTGCGCGGAAGAATTCGCGCCGAGCTTCCGCTGACGGAGGCGGCGCGGGCCCACCGCGTGCTGGAGGGGCTTGAGGGCGGGGCCGGCGGCCCGGGCCGCATCGTGCTGCTCCCCTGACCGGCATTCGCGTTATATGCATCATCCAGGAACTGCTGGGTAGGCGCCCGAATCCGACTGACGAAGAGAGAGAAAAAGTTGTGCCTGCCCTGACCGAATCCGATTCCGACGCCCCCGCCGCAGTCCGGCACCCCATGCTCCACCGGGCCATCAGGCGGCGCAAGAACCCTCCGCTGCGGCGCAGTGACATCACGGTGACGAAGGAGAAGGACGTTCACCGGGCGGTCAAAGCCGCTGCGCTGGGAAACGCCATGGAGTGGTTCGACTTCGGGATCTACAGCTATCTCGCGGTCACCATCGGCAAGGTCTTCTTCCCTGGCGGGAGCAGCACGATCCAGGTGCTGTCCTCCTTCGCGACGTTCGCGGTGGCGTTTCTCGTACGGCCGCTGGGAGGTATGTTTTTCGGGCCGCTCGGTGACCGCATCGGGCGGAAGAAGGTGCTGTCCTTCACCATGATCATGATGGCGACGAGCACGCTCGCCATCGGTCTCATCCCGGGCTATCACTCCATCGGTTACGTCGCGCCCGCACTCCTCATCCTGTTCCGGATGCTCCAGGGATTCTCCACGGGCGGTGAATACGGTGGTGCGTCCACGTTCATCGCCGAATACGCGCCCGACAAGCGGCGCGGATTCTTCGGCAGCTTCCTCGAATTCGGCACGCTCATCGGCTACACCGCCGCGGCCGGACTGGTCACCATCCTGACCCTGACGCTCTCCGACGACGCGATGGGCTCCTGGGGCTGGCGCATTCCCTTCCTCGCCGCCGCCCCCATCGGCCTCGTCGGCCTCTATCTGCGGCTGAAGCTGGACGAGACCCCCGCCTTCCAGAAGCTGGAGGAGGAGACCGGGGCGCAGGAGCGCACGACGCTGCCGTTCTGGCAGGTGTTCCGGACCCAGTGGCGCGCGATGGTGCTGTGCATGGCGCTGGTCGCCGCGTACAACATCACCGACTACATGCTGCTGTCGTACATGCCGACGTACCTCTCGTCCACGCTCCACTACAGCGAGACCAACGCCCTCGTCTCGATCATCATCGTGATGCTGGTGCTGATGGCGGCCATCACCTTCGTCGGGCGCCTCTCCGACAGCATCGGCCGCAAGCCGCTGCTGCTGGCCGGGTCCATCGGCTTCTTCGTCCTCGCGGTGCCGTCCTTCCTGCTCATCAAGCAGGGCGGTATCTTCCCGGTCTTCGCGGGCCTGCTGCTGCTCGGCATGTGTCTGCTGCCCTACGTCGCCGTGATGTCGGCCTCCCTGCCCGCGCTCTTCCCGACCGACGTGCGCTACGGCTCCCTGTCGATCGCCTTCAACATCTCCGTGTCCCTCTTCGGCGGTACCACTCCACTGGTCGTCGAGTCCCTGGTCAGCGGTACCGGCGACGATCTGATGCCCGCGTACTACACGATGATCGCGGCGATCGTCGGCATCATCGCCTCGGCCGTGATGAAGGAGACGGCCCGTCAGCCGCTGGAGGGCTCGCCGCCCGCGGTCGCGACCAAGGAGGAAGCGATCGCCCTGGTCGAGTCCCAGTCCCAGCAGACCCAGCGGACGACCTGACCGACTACGGCACCGCCGTGGCGCACGAGCAGTTCCTCGGCTTCGCGTAGGGAACGGCCTTCAGCGCGGCGGCGGTCTCCGGGTCGGCCGGGAGGAACGTCTCGATGGCCAGCTCGGAGACGGTCACGTCCATGGGGGTGTTGAACGTCGCGATCGTCGAGATGAACGACAGCACCCGCCCGCCGTGCTCGATCATCATCGGCAGCGCGAACGGCGCGTGGCCGCCGCCGGTGGCCGACTCCCGGCCGCCCGTCTCGGGCAGCGGATAGCCCGCCACCTCGTCGTACAGCTCGCGCAGCGGCGCGGAGCGCATCAGGGCGAGCTGGCGGTCCATCTGGTCCAGCAGATGGCCGCGCCACTCACGCAGGTTGCGGATGCGCGGGGCGAGCCCGTCCGGGTGGAGGGTGACGCGCATCGCGTTCATCGGCGCGGTGAGCAGATGGTCCGCCACGCCCTCCAGCAGCGCCTGGATGCCCCGGTTGGCCGCCAGCACCTCGTACGTCCCGTCCAGCACCAGCGCCGGGTAGGGCTCGTAGCCGGTCAGCAGCCGCTCCATCCCCTCGCGCAGCGCGCTCATCGACGGATCGTCCACCGCCCGTTCCGGATAGTGCGGCGCGTACCCGGCGGCGATCAGCAGCGCGTTGCGCTCCCGCACGGGGATGTCGAGGTGGTCGGCCAGGCGCAGCACCATCTCCTGGCTCGGCCGGGACCGGCCGGTCTCGATGAAGCTGATGTGACGGGCCGAGGAGTCGGCGCGCAGCGCCAGCTCCAGCTGGCTGATCCGCCGCCGGTCCCGCCATGCCCGCAGCAGGGGGCCCACCCCGGTGGACGCGGCGGGGGAGGCCCCGCGGGAGGAGGCACTACGGGCGGACGCGGACGGCGCGGCAGTCGTCATGTCCCGAAGGTAACGGAAGCCCGGCGGCCCCCGTGGCAGGGTGGGAGGCCGAGCCATCACCTGAGGGACGAGACGACGAAGGGACACCGTCATGGCAGTCGAACCGCTGGCCCGCACGGAGATCGACGAGCGTCTGGAGCGGCTGCCCGGCTGGTCGTTCGCGGACGACCGGCTCTCCCGTACGTACGCCTTCCACGGGCATCCGCAGGCCGCGGCCCTGGTCGCGGAGATCGCCCGTATCCAGGACGAGCTGGGCCACCACTCCGACCTGACCCTCGGCTACAACAAGGTCACCGTCACCGTGAACACCCACAGCGTCGGCGGCAAGGTCACCGAGCTCGACTTCGGGCTGGCCCGCCGCATCGAGGCCGCGGCGTCGAATTCTTGACCAAGCCGCTCCCCGACCGGCTCCGAATACCCCCATGAGAGGGCGGCGTCGACCGGAGGAGCGGGCATGGGCGGGCAGCGGCAGCGGATCGCCGTCGTCGGCAGCGGAGTGGCGGGGCTGACCGCGGCCTACGTACTCCAACGCACGCACGACGTCTCGCTGTACGAGGCGGACGACCGGTTAGGGGGCCACGCCCACACCCACCATGTGGCGGCCCCCGGCGGCCGGGTGTGGCCGGTCGACAGCGGGTTCATCGTCCACAACGAGCGCACCTACCCGCAGCTGCTGAAGCTCTTCCGCGAACTCGGCGTCTCCACCCAGGAGTCCGAGATGAGCATGTCCGTGGTGTGCGAGGGCTGCGGACTGCGGTACGCGGGCGCACGCGGTCTGCCCGGGCTGCTGGCGCGGCCCTCCAACGCCGTCCGGGGCCGCTATCTGCGCATGCTCACCGAGGTCCCGGCCTTCCACCGGGCCGCCCGCCGCCTCCTCGACCGGGAGCCGGACGACACGGTCACCCTGCGCATGTTCCTCACCATCGGCGGCTGGTCGCGCTACTTCGTCTCCCACTTCATCACCCCGCTGGTCTCCGCCGTCTGGTCCTGCGACGCCGAGACCGCGCTGCGCCACCCCGCCCACTACCTGTTCCGCTTCCTCGACCACCACGGCATGCTGTCGGTCACCGGCGCCCCGCCCTGGAGAACCGTCACCGGCGGCTCGCGCACCTACGTCGAACGCGTCGCCAAACAGCTCTCCGCCGTCCACTCCTCGGCCCCCGTGCGCACCGTCGTCCGCCACCCCGACGGCGTCGACATCGTCACCGAGGACGGTGAACACGCCCCGTACGACGCCGTCGTGATCGCCGTCCACGCCGACCAGGCGCTGCGGCTGCTGGAGCGCCCCACCGACGAGGAACGCGACATCCTCGGTGCCTTCCAGTACTCCCGCAACGACACCGTCCTGCACACCGACCCCACCCTGCTGCCCCGTAACCGCCGGGCCCGGGCCGCCTGGAACTACCGGATGCCGTCCTGCGCCACCCCCTCCGGCCGGGTGCTCATCAGCTACGACATGAACCGGCTCCAGCGGCTCGACGCCCCCCGCGACCACATCGTCACCCTGAACGGCGGCGGCCGCGTGGACGAGAGCCGGGTGCTGGCCCGCATGGTGTACGAACACCCCGTCCACACCCCCGAGTCGGTCGCCGCCCAGCAGTGGCTGCTCTCCCTCAACGACCGCGTCACCGCCTTCGCCGGGGCCTACCACGGCTGGGGCTTCCACGAGGACGGCTGCGCCTCCGGCGTACGGGCCGCCGCCGCCCTGGGGGTGCGCTGGTGAACCACCCCCGCCGCCTCGCCGACCGGGCCCGCACCCACGCCGCGCGTTCTGCCCGCGCGGGCCGTGCCGCCCGTGCCGCGCGTGCCGTCCGCGAGGCTTGTGCCGCTCGCGTAGCCCGTGCCGCCGACACGGCCCGTGCCGCCCGTGCCGCCCGCGCCGACCGAAACGATCCCGCCGCCCCCGCCGGGCCCGGAACCGCCGTCACCCGCACCCCCGCCCTCTACGAGAGCGTCGTCACCCACGTCCGCACCCGCCCGCTGCACCACGCCTTCACCCACCGCACCTACCTGTGGCTGGTCGACCTCGACCACCTCCCGCGCCCGCCCCGGCCGCTGCGCCCGCTGGCCCGCTTCGACCCGCGCGACCACTTCGCGGGCACCGGCCCCACCCTCCGCGCCGCCCTCGACCGCTGGCTCACCGCCCAGGGCGTCACCCCGCCGGAGGGCCGGGTACTGATGCTCGGCCACGCCCGCGTCCTCGGCCACGTCTTCAACCCGCTCACCCTCTACTGGTGCCACGACCGCGCCGGGGCCCTCGTCCTCGTCGTCGCCGAGGTCCACAACACCTACGGCGAACGCCACTGCTATCTGCTGCGCCCCGACGACGACGGCCGGGCTGACACCGCCAAGGACTTCTACGTCTCGCCGTTCTTCCCCGTCGACGGCGACTACCGGATGCGGCTGCCGCGCCCCGCCGAAACCCTCGACCTCACCGTCCATCTGGAGCGCGACGGCGCACGGCCGTTCACCGCGACCGTCACCGGCAGGGCCCGCCCCGCCTCGCCGCGCGCCCTGCTGCGCGCCGCCGTCCGCCACCCTTGGGCCACCGCCGCCGTCACCGGGCACATCCGGCTCCAGGGCATCCGGCTGTACCTGCGCGGACTGCCCCTCCAGCCGCGCCCCCGCCACCCCGTACAGGAGGGCCTGGAGTGACCGAACTGCACCACGTCACCGGCGCCGCCCACCGCCCGGCCGTCGACGCCGCCCGCTGGCCCGCCGTCGCCGACCGGCCCGGCCCCTCCCGGCCCCGCGACACCCTGGCCCGGACGGCGGTCCGCCGGGCCCTGGCCCGGCTGCCGCTGCGGGTGCGGTACGGGAACGGGCCCGTCCGCGGTGCCGCCGGTCCGCTGCTGGAGATCGCCGACCCCGAGGCCTTCATGCGGCGCGTCGGCCGGTACGGGCTGGTCGGCTTCGGCGAGTCGTATCTGGCCCACGAGTGGGACGCGGAGGACCTGGTGGGCGTCCTCACCGTGTTCGCCGAGCACGCCGACAGCATCGTGCCCCGCTGGGCGCAGCGGCTGCGCGGCGCGTGGGCCCCGCGGCACCCCGTCGGGCAGTACAACACCCTGGAGGCGGCCCCCAAACACGTCCACCACCACTACGACCTGTCCAACGAACTCTTCGGGCTCTTCCTCGACCCCACCCTCAGCTACTCGGCCGCCCTCTTCGACCGCCTCCCCGCCGCCTGGGACGACCTCGCCGACGCCCAGCACCGCAAGATCGACCGGCTGCTCGACCTCGCCGGGGTCGGCCCCGGCACCCGGCTGCTGGAAATCGGCACCGGCTGGGGCGAACTCGCCCTGCGCGCCGCCCTGCGCGGCGCCCGCGTGGTCACCGCCACCCTCTCCGAGGAACAGCGCCGCCTCGCGGCGCGGCGGGCCCTGCGCGACGGGCTCACCGACCGGATCAGCCTGCTGCTGTGCGACTACCGCGAGCTGGAGGGCCGGTACGACGCCGTCATCAGCGTCGAGATGATCGAGGCCGTCGGGGCGGCGTACTGGCCCCGCTACTTCAGCACCCTGCAGAACCTGCTCGCCCCCGGCGGGCGGATAGCCCTCCAGGCCATCACCATGCCGCACGAGCGGATGCTCGCCACCCGCCACACCTACACCTGGATACAGAAGTACGTCTTTCCCGGCGGCTTCCTGCCCTCCGTCACCGCCCTCGAACAGTGCGCCGCCCGCCACACCCGGCTGCATCTGGCCCGCCGTGACTCCTTCGGCGACCACTACGCCCAGACCCTGCGGCTGTGGCGGGAACGTTTCACCGCCCGTGACGCGGAGGTCGCCGCCCTCGGCTTCGACGCCACCTTCCGCCGCATGTGGACCTTCTACCTCGCCTACTCCGAGGCGGGCTTCCGCGCCCGTTACCTCGACGTCCAGCAGATCCTGCTCCAGGAGGCAGACCGATGAGCGACGTGGCCCCCACCCTCGCCCCGATCGCCGAACGCCTGCTCGGCGGGCCGCTCCCGGTGCGGCTGTGCGCCTGGGACGGCAGCGAGGCAGGTCCGCCGGACGCGCCCCGCGTCGCCTTGCGTTCGCCGCGCGCGGTGCTGCGGCTGCTGTGGCAGCCCGGCGAACTCGGCCTCGCCGAGGCGTACATCAGCGGCGACCTCGACGTCGAAGGAGACCTCACCGACGGGCTGCGCGCCGTGTGGAACGCCCTCCGCGAGACCTCCGGCGCCCCGCCCCGGGTCGGCCTCGCCGCCCGCGCCCGGGCCGCCGGTGCCGTCGCCCGGCTCGGCGTCGTCGGGCCCCCGCCGCCCGCCCCCGGCGGCCGTGCCCGCCTCGGCGGCAGCCCGCACTCCCGGTCCCGGGCCCGCGCCGCCATCAGCCACCACCACGCCTTCCTCAGCGAGTTCTACGAGCGGCTGCTCGACCCGTCCATGGCGTACTCCTGCGCCTACTGGACCAGCCACGACCCCTCCTACGGCCTCGCCGACGCCCAGCGCGACAAGCTGGAGGCCATCTGCCGCAAGCTCGGACTGGTCCCCGGCGCCCGTCTCCTCGACCTCGGCTGCGGCTGGGGCGCCCTCGCCCTGTACGCGGCCGACCGCCACAAGGCGCAGGTCACCGCCGTCACACTGGTACCCGAGGAACGCGACTTCGTGCGCGAGCGGGTCGACGAACTGGGCCTCGGTCAATTCGTCGAGGTCGTGCTCAGCGACTACCGCGACCTGCCGGGCGGCCAGTACGAGGCCGTGGCGTGCGTGGAGATGGGCGAACACGTCGGCCACGAGCAGTACCCGCGCCTCGCCCGCACCCTCCACGGCATGCTGCGGCCCGGCGGCCGCGCCCTCGTCCAGCAGATGTCCCGCCCCGCGGGCACCCCCGGCGGCGGCGCCTTCATCGAAACCTACGTCGCCCCCGACCTCCATATGCGGCCCCTCGGCGACACCATCGGCCTGCTGGAGACCGCCGGACTGGAGGTGCGCTCCTCCGAATCCCTGCGCGAACACTACGTCCGCACGGTCGGCGCCTGGCGCGAGGCGCTGGAGTCCCAATGGGACGCCTTCCGGCTGCTGGCGGGCGACCACACCGCCCGGATGTGGCGCCTCTACCTGGCCGGTGGCGCGCTCGCCTTCGAGGAACGGCGCATGGGCATCGACCAGATCCTCGCCGTACGGCCCACCGCGCGCGGGGTCAGCGGCATGCCGGACACGCCTGCGGCGTGGTACCCGGCGCCGTCGCTGGAGGTCGCGTGACCGCTTTCCCCTGGGCGGCTTTCGGCACGGGCCTGCTCTACAGCGCCCTCGCCGCGTTGGCGATCATGCTCCTTACCTTCCTGGTCGCCCTCGCCAAGGGCGTCCACCGCATCGTCGACGTGGCGTGGGGGCTTGGCTTCACCGCCATCGCCCTCGTCACCTTCGCCTCCTCCGACGGCCACGGCGACGGCACCCGGCGGCTGCTGGCCACCGTGCTCACCGCCGTCTGGGGGCTGCGGCTCGCCGTCCACATCGGCGTACGGCGGTGCGGGCACGGTGAGGACGCCCGCTACGAACGCCTCCTGGCCCGCGCTCCCGGCAACCGCCACCTCTACGCCCTGCGCGCCGTCTACCTCCTCCAAGCCGCCCTGATCTGGCTCGTCTCCCTCCCGGTCCAGGCCGCCCAGTACGCCGACGGCCCGCTCGGCCCGGGGGCGGCCGCGGGCGCGGCCCTCTGGCTGTTCGGCCTCACCTTCGAAGCCGTCGGCGACTCCCAGCTCGCCCGCTTCCGCGCCGACCCGCGCAACCGGGGCCGGATCATGGACCAGGGCCTGTGGCGGTGGACCCGCCACCCCAACTACTTCGGCGACTGCTGCGTCTGGTGGGGCCTGTACCTGCTGTCCTCCGAGTCCTGGCAGCCCGCCCTCATCTCCCTCCTCTCCCCGCTGCTGATGACGTACCTCCTCACCCAGGGCAGCGGCATGGCCCTGCTGGAACGCCACATGGCCGACCGCCCGGGCTTCGCCGCGTACGCAGCCCGAACGAGCCCCTTCCTCCCCCGCCGCCCACCCGACCCCTGACCCCGGCTGATTCCCCCACCCCGCCCCTCCCCGTAACCGGGGGCTCCGCCCCCGGTTACGGGGGGGGGC
>NZ_JBEXVE010000019.1:0-174047 GCF_040629205.1 Streptomyces sp. NPDC005962
CCCCACCCCCAGCCCCACCGGCGTTTGAGGAGCGGGGTCCAGGGGCGGAGCCCCGGCGGGGGTGCGGGGGCGGAGCCCCCGAAGTGGGGTCTGGGGCGCAGCCCCAGCCGGGGTCCGGGGCGGAGCCCCGGTTCGGGAAGGGGCGGGGTGGGGCTCCGCCCGCCGCAGGCGCCACCGCCCCGTCAGCCCTCGCCATCCCCCTCCGCGCCGCCACCACCGGCACCGCTCCCCGACCCCGCCAGCGCCGCGTCCAGCCGCGCCCGCGCCCCCTCCAGCCAGCGGCGGCACACCCCGGCCAGCTCCTCGCCCCGCTCCCACAGGGCCAGCGACTCCTCCAGGCTGGTGCCGCCCGCCTCCAGCCGCCGCACGACCTCGACCAGCTCGTCCCGCGCCTGCTCATAGCCGAGTGTCGCCTCTGCCGCCGCGCCGGTCGTCCCGTCGGCCTTCTCGTCCGTCTTCGCCATGCCCCTCAGCCTATTCAGTAGGTCCGACAGCCTCAGCGGGTCCGACAGCCGCCCGCACCGTGAACTCACCCTCCGCGACCCGCGCCCGCAGCTCCTCGTCCGCCGACACCTCCGCCGCCGCCCGCACCACCGACCCGTCGGCATGCTGCAGCACCGCATAGCCGCGCCGCAGCGTCGCGGCGGGGGAGAGGGCCACCACCCGGGCCTGGGTGTGCGCCAGCTCCGAGTCCGCCCGGTCCAGCAGATGCCCCAGACAGCGGCGGCCGCGGTCGAGCACCGACTCGATCTGCTCCTCGCGCTCCTCCACCATCCGCCGCGGCTGCCGCAGGCACGGCCGGGCGAGCGCGGCCTCCAGCCCCCGCTCCTCGCGGTCCAGCAGCCCGTTCACACTGCGCAGCGCGCGCTCGCGCAGCTGCTGGATGCGCGTCAGCTCCTCACCCACGTCCGGCACGGTCTTCTTCGCCGCGTCCGTGGGCGTGGAGGCACGCAGATCGGCGACCAGATCCAGCAGCGGCGAATCCGGCTCGTGCCCGATCGCGGAGACCACCGGCGTACGGCACGCCGCGACCGTCCGTACCAGCTGCTCGTCCGAGAACGGCAGCAGATCCTCCACGCTGCCGCCGCCCCGCGCGACCACGATCACGTCCACCGCGGGCAGCGCGTCCAGCTCCTTGACCGCTTCGATCACCTGCGGCACCGCGTGCGTCCCCTGCACCGCGACGTTGCGCACCTCGAAGCGGACGGCGGGCCAGCGCAGCCGGGCGTTCTCCAGGACGTCGCGCTCGGCGGCCGAGGCGCGGCCGCAGACCAGCCCTATCAGCTGCGGCAGGAACGGCAGCGGCTTCTTGCGCTCGGCGGCGAACAGCCCCTCGGCCGCCAGGGCCTTCTTCAACTGCTCCAGCCGCGCCAGCAGTTCCCCGACGCCCACCGGCCGGATCTCGGCGGCCCGCAGCGACAGCTGGCCGCGTGGCGCGTACCACTCCGGTTTGGCGTGCACGACGACCCGGGCGCCCTCCGAGACCGTGTCCGCGATTTTGTCGAAGACGGCGCGGAAGCAGGTGACGGTCAGCGAGATGTCGTAGCTGGGGTCGCGCAGTGTCAGGAAGACCACCCCGGCGCCCGGCCGCCGCGACAGCTGGGTGATCTGCCCCTCGACCCACACCGCCCCGAGCCGGTCGATCCATCCCCCGATCAGCCGGGACACCTCGCCGACCGGGATCGGCGCTTCCACGGACGTGTTGACAGCCATGCCCGCGAGCGTATCGGCCACCACCGACAGAGCCTGTTGTCATCGCCCCTACCATGGGGGACATGACTGCAACCTCCGCCCGCCGCGTCCTGCTCGCTGCCCCGCGTGGCTACTGCGCGGGCGTCGACCGTGCCGTGATCGCCGTCGAAAAGGCCCTGGAGCAGTACGGCGCGCCGATCTACGTGCGCAAGGAGATCGTCCACAACAAGTACGTCGTCCAGACCCTGGAAAAGAAGGGCGCGATCTTCGTCGAGGAGACGGAGGAGGTGCCCGAGGGCTCCATCGTGATCTTCTCGGCGCACGGCGTCGCGCCGGTCGTCCACGAGGAGGCCGCGCAGCGCAAGCTGGCCACCATCGACGCGACCTGCCCGCTGGTCACCAAGGTCCACAAGGAAGCCGTCCGGTTCGCCAATGAGGACTACGACATCCTCCTGATCGGTCACGAGGGCCACGAGGAAGTCATCGGCACCAGCGGCGAGGCGCCGGACCACGTCACCCTGGTCGACGGCCCGGGCGATGTGGAGAACGTCAAGGTCCGCGACGAGTCCAAGGTCGTCTGGCTGTCCCAGACCACCCTCTCGGTCGACGAGACCATGGAGACGGTGGACGCGCTCCAGGACCGCTTCCCGCAGCTCATCAGCCCGCCCAGCGACGACATCTGCTACGCCACCCAGAACCGCCAGATCGCGATCAAGCAGGTCGCGGCCGAATCCGACCTGGTCATCGTCGTCGGCTCCAAGAACTCCTCCAACTCGGTGCGGCTGGTCGAGGTCGCGATCGGCGCCGGTGCCAAGGACGGCCACCTGGTCGACTACGCGAGCGAGATCGACGAGGCCTGGCTGGAGGGCGTGACGACGGTCGGCGTGACCTCGGGCGCCTCCGTACCGGACGTGCTGATCGAAGGCGTCCTGGAGTGGCTGGCCGAGCGCGGCTACGGGGACGTGGAGGTCGTGCAGCCCATGCAGGAGACCATGACCTTCTCGCTGCCCAAGGAACTGCGCAGGGACCTGCGCGCCGAGGCCGCGGCCGCCGGAACGGCCGCGGCCACCGGTACCGACGGCGCACAGCAGTGACCGACGGAGGCGGCACTGCCGCACGGGTGTTCGGCGTGGACATCGGCGGGTCCGGGATCAAGGGCGCGCCGGTGGACCTGGACCGTGGCGACCTCGCCGAGGAGCGCCACAAGGTCCTCACCCCGCATCCGTCCACGCCCGAGGCGGTCGTGGACGGTGTGGTGGAG
Source organism: Streptomyces sp. NPDC005962 (assembly GCF_040629205.1). NCBI lineage: Bacteria > Bacillati > Actinomycetota > Actinomycetes > Kitasatosporales > Streptomycetaceae > Streptomyces > Streptomyces sp. NPDC005962. The sequence goes on from NZ_JBEXVE010000019.1 coordinate 2,954, forward strand.
GTCGCCGGGCACTTCGGCTGGGCCGGGCGCCCGATCGGGGTCACCTTCCCGGGCGTGGTGACGGACGGGACGACCCTCACCGCGGCGAACGTCGACAAGAGCTGGATCGGCACCGACCTCGCCGGGGTGCTCGGCGAGCGGCTGGGCGCCCCGGTCACCGTACTCAACGACGCGGACGCGGCCGGAGTCGCCGAGATGACCTTCGGCGCGGGCCGGGGCCGCAAGGGCACCGTGATCGTGCTCACTCTCGGCACCGGCATCGGCAGCGCGGTCTTCACCGGCGGCAGGCTGGTTCCCAACACCGAGCTGGGCCATCTGGAGCTGGACGGCCACGAGGCGGAGAAGCACGCCTCCACCAAGGTCCGGGAGGACCACGACCTGAGCTGGCCGCACTGGGCGCACCGGGTGCAGAAGTACCTGGCGCACCTGGAGATGCTGTTCTCGCCCGAGCTGTTCGTGATCGGCGGCGGGGTGAGCCGGAAGGCGCACAAGTTCCTGCCGCTGATCGAGGACGTCAGGGCCGAGATCGTTCCGGCGCAGCTGCAGAATAACGCGGGGATCGTGGGTGCCGCGATGGCCGCGGCTGACGCTGCTGACGGCGCCGCCGCTGCCTCCCCATGAGGGCGATTCTGCGGACGAGGACGATCACCGCGGTGAGCAGCGTCCCGGCGTAGAGCCAGCCCGCGTTCAGCGACAGCGCGGTGAAGACGCCCAGCGCCTGGCCCGCGAACCCCTCGCTGCCGTCGTTGATCGGCAGCAGCCCGGCCGTGAAGGCGATCGGCACCCCGATCGCCCCCGGGAACAGGTCGGCGGGCCGTACCCACATCCCGCAGCCCGCGCACGCCAGCAGGAAGAACACCCCGTACGCGGTGGGCGACCCGGACAGGAGTAACGCGTCCAGACAGCCGAAGGCGAACATCGCGAGCGCGGTCAGCAGACCCGCGCCCAGGGCGGTGAGCCGGGCGCTGGGCACGGTGAAGGGCCGGTCGCGCAGCGCGGCGGCCGCGCCGAGCAGTCTGCCGCGCCCGTCGCGCCCGGCGCGTCCGCCCGGGCGCGCCACCGGCCGCGCGCCGCGCGCCGCGCCCTGCCCCCCGCTCCTGCTCCGGCCCCCGCTCCTGCCCGGGTACGTGTCGTCCGCCGCCGGGCGGGGCGAGGGAGCGGCCGCCCGGCGGGGCGTACGTGTCCTGTAATGCTCCACCAGACCAACGTAGGCGGGCGGAGGGCCGAAATCCGGACTGGGACACGCCCTTCGCGGGACCTTGGCAGTCTGTTCGACTGATTGTCAGCCCGGGAGGGTGACGGTCAGCCCGGATGGGTGACCGGAGACGGCCCCGTAGACTGGTGGACCGGCCCGAGGGCCATGCCCCTGTCCTTACATTCGATCCCGCTCCGGGAAGCTACGGGAAGTCGCCAACGTGTCGCTCACGATCGGAATCGTCGGTCTGCCGAATGTCGGCAAGTCGACCATGTTCAACGCCCTGACCAAGAACGACGTGCTGGCGGCCAACTACCCGTTCGCCACCATCGAGCCCAACGTCGGCGTCGTCGGCGTCCCCGACCCCCGCCTCGACAAGCTCGCCGAGCTGTTCGGCTCGGCCCGCAAGCTCCCCGCCACCGTCGACTTCGTCGACATCGCCGGGATCGTCAAGGGCGCCTCGGAGGGCGAGGGCCTGGGCAACAAGTTCCTGGCGAACATCCGCGAGTCCGACGCCATCTGCCAGGTCATCCGCGCCTTCAAGGACGAGAACGTCGTCCACGTCGACGGCAAGATCTCGCCCAAGAGCGACATCGAGACGATCAACACCGAGCTGATCCTGGCCGACCTCCAGACCATCGAAAAGGTGCTGCCCCGCCTGGTCAAGGAGTCCCGCATCCAGAAGGACAAGCAGGCCCAGGTCAAGGCCGTCGAAGAGGCCAAGGCCATCCTCGAAGAGGGCCACACCCTCTTCTCCGCCGGCATCGTCCAGGGCAGCGACCGCGCCGCCGTCCTCCACGACCTGCACCTGCTCACCACCAAGCCGTTCCTCTACGTCTTCAACGTCGACGAGGACGAGCTGACCGACGAGGACTTCAAGGCCGAACAGCGCTCCCTCGTCGCCCCCGCCGAGGCGATCTTCCTCAACGCCAAGCTCGAAGCGGACCTCGCCGAACTGGACGACGAGGAGGCCCTCGAACTCCTCCAGTCCGTAGGCCAGACCGAACCCGGCCTCGCCACCCTCGCCCACGTCGGCTTCAACACCCTCGGCCTCCAGACCTACCTCACGGCCGGCCCCAAGGAATCCCGGGCCTGGACCATCAAAAAGGGCGCCACGGCCCCCGAGGCGGCCGGTGTCATCCACACCGACTTCCAGAAGGGCTTCATCAAGGCCGAGGTCATCTCCTTCGACGACCTGGTCGAGACGGGCTCCGTCGCCGACGCCCGCTCGGCGGGCAAGGCCCGCATGGAGGGCAAGGACTACGTCATGCGCGACGGCGACGTAGTGGAGTTCCGCTTCAACGTGTGACCGGTGCGTTACTCTACGTTCAAGTCATTCGTTTAGCGTGCCGGTTTGGGGCCGAGCCTCCTCGAGAACTCGGCCCCTTTCGTGTCGTTGGGCGAGCGGGACGATTTGACCCGAGGTGTATGGCTCGGCGCTGTCGAGGCAGTCCTTTCATCTCGTATGCCCCTTCAGGCAAGGTGGACTTGATGTCGAGTGGTCAGCACTTCACCATTGCCATCAAGCGGCGTACGACGTGTTGATCCCTGTCGAAAGCCTTGCGAAGGCCATCAAAAGTCCACTGCGTGGCCGACTGGGGCACCGGACGACCCAAGTCGGCCGACAGCAGATAGTAATGCGCAGCGGTCCAGAGAGTTTCCGGATGGCCGTGAGGCAAGATCTCCTTCCGATATTTCAGGGTCTCCTCCAGCAGTGGGAGGGCTTTCCGGAATTCGTTCAGAGCGACGAGACAGAGCGCCAGATGATGGGCTGTGTCGAGGGTGTGCTGGTGGCGGATACCTAGGTGGTCCCGTTGTAGGCGGTAAATATGCAGGCCCAGTTGATAAGCTTGGGCGGGGTCCTGCGATGTCTCGAGCCGTGCCAGATAGCTTCCTGTGCGCATCGCTGGTCGGCTTTCCTGGCCGAAGAGATTGCACTGTTCCAGCCAGGATTGTCGGGCAAGCTGGCGCGCGTCGGAGTGGTGGCCCTTGGCGCCGAGATCGAGCGCGCAATACGCCGAAGCGGCCAGAGTCCTAGGATCGCCCGGGCCCAGCTCTCTCTCCCTTTCCAAGTAGACCTGCAAGTTGAGTCGCTCGGCTGTTTCGTAGTGCCCACGTCCGAAGTGGGCACGAGCCAGCAGTGACATCGCCACGAGGTCATCGGGGCGATGTTGCGCGAAGTGCTCCGCCCATGCCATGCGGAGATTGCCAAGACCGTCAATGGCCTCCCTGTATCTGCCGCTGTCCACCAAGTAGTTATATGTGTCAAGTGGCGCTTTTCGCCCAGGTTCTGTGCGAATATTCGCAGGATCGACAGCGAGGACGGATGGGGCGGCCAGCGCCCAGTCACCCCACGCCCTCTCCGGTGCGGCACGCTCTGGCACCGCTGCCACCAACAACTGTTCCGCCAACGCGAAGGCGCTAGCCGTGTCCTCAGGGCAGGCGGCGAGTAGGTCACGGATGACCGCGCCGCTGATTTCATCGAGTTTCGCCGCCCCGGTTTGTAAAATCATCAGCCCTCGATCGCGCAAACCTCCCAGTCTACGATGCAGGTCGCAAATAGTCAGGAGATACTGGGCATCCGACTCCGAAACTTCCCATCGGTCCCCCCTCAACGCGCGGGTGGGAAACGGATCGGGGCCGAGAACGGCCACTGCGTGAAGAAGATGAAGCATCCTCCGGTCTTCCTCGGATCCGGCTGCAAGCACACTCGTGGCCTTCGATAATCTACCTGCGAGCGATCCCGAAAAATCGGATGAGCGATACCCACTGAGGATTCTCGAAGCGCTCGACTTCAACTGTTCCAGCACCTGCCCCGGTGTCATGCCGCTCATCAGCCAACTCGCTGCTTTCTCCATGGCGAGCGGCAGGTCGTCCAACGCGCCGGCCAGACGCATGGCGTCGGCCTCCGTGAGTCCGTGGACCTGTGTTCTCAGCAGGCGCACCGACTCCTCTCGGGGCAGCACCGGAACCTGGATCACCCGAGCGATCCGGTGCCAGATCCCTGTGTCGGCCCGCGAGGTGATCAGGACCTTGGTCTCGTCCCGAGGCAGATACCGGACGACGTCTTCCGGGTCCGACACCCCGTCCAACACCAATAGATGAGGGCCCGATCTTCCGCTGACGGTGGTCAGACAGGAGGCGATCCGTTCGGCCGACTGACCAGAACCGGAGGTTGCCATATCGATCCAACTCACATCCGCGTACCGAGAGTGCTGCCGATGCGCCAGTTCGCTGCTCATCACCGTCTTCCCGATGCCCACTCGCCCGTTGAGCACGACCGGTACGCCGTCATCTGCCCGGTCCAGATATCCGGGGAGTACGTCGTCCACCAACTCGGTCCGTCCGAGGAAACTGGGATCGCGGCGCGGGAGCGCAAAACTCTCATTCATCTGTGCATGCCCCTGAGCCACTCGCTGTTCGCCTTCAGATACCGCAGGTTGACCCATTCCTGGGCGAGACGGTCTTCGCCGCACAGCAGCGCGGTCACCATGGCCTGATGCGAGGGATCGAGCCACCGCACTGGGCCGGCCGCCTGTTGTGTCGTAAGGCGCCTCTCCTTGCGCGGCAATGGAGTGCCGATGCCCAGCAGCGCGTCATAGAGCCCGACCGCAGGGAGCACTGAGGGGAGGTCCTTGTCCTTGAGGGCCTCCTCCGCAGCCGCAGCCGGGGTGGACAACCCGGTCGGGTCGAGGTCACCGAAGTAGCGGATCTCCGCGATCTTGCCGCGTCGGAGCATCTTGACACTGGCGAGTGAGGCCAAGAATGCACTTCCCATCCCACAGGCCACGTAGCCGACTGCGTGGCCCTCCATCCCGTCCAAGGCCTCTATCAACGACCAGCAAGTGGTGACGTTCTCCACGACCAGGAGAATGTCACCATCGCCGATGCGTCCGTAGCAACCGTCGCTCTCCACGATGAGTCTCTCGGTGATGATCTGAGGCGGTGCTGAGTACATCTGTAGCAGTTCGTACAGAGCTTCCCGGTCCGAGAAGAACGGGCCGCCCAACTCGTCGAACGCTTTTTCCTCGGCATCGAAGCATCCCGAGTAGGTTCGACTGCCGAAGATGTCAAGAGCACGCTCGCGTTTCGGTGCAGGTGTCATGTCGGGTTCGGAAAGGAACCAGTTGTTGACCGCGCGGTAGCCGATCCGCGTTCTGGGGGCGGCACTGTCCCAGTACTGGGCCACCTTGCGCATCCTCGGGTGCAAGGGAGGAAGCGGCTCCCGCACCTTCTTCATCGACGGGTGGGTGGGAAGCACCCACACTCCCTTCGGCAACGGAACCTTTTCCCCGTCGTCGCCCTTCATTGCGGCGATGGCCCCGTACCCGTACAGCTCGTCCAGCTGACGGCGCAGAACCACCGCCTCCAGTTCGTCCTCGACTTTCGGACGAGGCACCGTACGGAAGACGCGGCGCAGCTCCGGCAAAGAGACGCCGGTCTTGCGCGTACCGTCCCACTTCTTCCGCGAACCGGCGTGCTCGTACAGCGCGTTCAGCAGCTCACGCGCGGGGCGACTCAGATCGGTCAACGCTCTCTTCCTCGCGGTCCTGGTGGTGGTTGTGCTCCGCATCGTTACGGGCGTGGTACTTGATGGATGTGATCACCGGATTCTCGCCCTCCTCAAGAGGCTCAAGAAGATGCTTTCTCCCGTCGCCCACGACGCTGAGGTACATGCGGTGTGCGCGCAGATCGGCGTCATTGCGCAGGCGGATGACGAGCGGGAAGGAGTCCAGGACCGCCAAATCGTTCAGCCCTGTGGTGTACACGAGTTGGACACCCAGCGCACGGGCGACCGACTGCTGAAGCCTCAGCAGATAGCCGGCCGAGGCCCGACCGATCGGGTTGTCCAGGAACAGCACGCCCGAGTTCCGGCGGTGCTGCACCCTGCCCTTCTCGTTCGCGCGTAGCGCTGCCATGGTGCAGTAGAGGACGATGGCCGCGGTCAGCACCTGGCCGCCCGAGAAGACGTCCTTCATGGCCGAGACCGGCACCCGCTCCGTCCGTAGAACGGCGTCCGGCTTGAGGATCCGTACCCGGAACCCCTTGGGGGCGACTGCTTCGGTCACTCCGCGTAGCAGCAGTGCCAGACCGTCCCGTTTGATCTCTTTTCCGCGGATCACCGCTTCAGCGGTCTCGTCCACGACGGTACCGAGCCGGTCCTCCAGCGCCTGTTCGGAGACCTCGGTGAAGCGGATCCGCAGGAATTCCTGCTCGGACCACTCCTGCAAACCCTTGGGCAGTCGGGAAAGAGACTGCGCCCGCTTCAAAGTCCGCAGCGCCTCCTGCACTTGTTGGCACAGTTGGAGCACGATCTGTCGGCGGTGCCGTTCGATGGAGTCCAGGTCCACGGTGAGACTGCGCAGTCTGGCGCGGAGGTTGTCACTCCATTCGGCCGCTCGCGCGGGCAGTTCGGCACGAGGACAGGACTGGATCACAGTGCGGCTGGGGGAGGACAACTCTCCGAATCGGGCGTCCGCGGCGAACCCGACCAGATGATCGGTCAACGTCCGTTCTTCGGCGAGTGCCGTCTCGACCTTCGTGCCGACTCGGTCGTACTCGGTCTTCAGCACAGTGTGCCGGTCTCGGGCGGCCGAGACACCGCCCTCGTACGGCACGTCGTCTTCGCGGGGTTCACCCGACCGGGACAGGACGGTGATCAGGTCCGTGAAGTTTTTCGCGGATGAGAGCAGAGAGACGGCGGTACTCTCAGCATGCTCGCTGTGGTACGTGAGTTCGCGCCGGATACGTCCGGCTTCATCCCGATCGTGCTCCGCCGCCTCGATCAGGCGTATACCGTGTATGACGTGCTGAGGCGGGCCGTAGGGAGCGAGATCCACGTCGGTGAGCGGATCCGGAAAGTCTTTGAGGACCGCTCGGTGTTCCGCGATACTCGCGTCCGCCCCGGCCAGTGAGGTCTGACAGTCGCGGAGCGCCTGTTCGGCACGGCGTTGAGCGGCAGCCCGGCTCGCGCCGTCCACTCCGTCAGGACCGTTCAGCAACGCCCGGGCGGTTGCTCGTGCTTCGGGCGAATCGTTTTCCAGCTCCCGCGCGGCGTCCCTCTCGCGTTGTTCCGCCTGACGCATGTCGAGAAGGAGGTCGGCTCCGACTGATGCCCGTTCGTATTCGATGGCCGCAGCCTCGTAGGCACGGCGCAGCACGGGGAGCGGTTCCGCCGGAACCTCCGTCCTGCCCTCCGGAACGGCATCGGCGCCCGGAAGCTCATCCAGTTCGGCGGTGATGCGGTGAGCGGACCCGGTCAGACGGTCCATCGTGCGCACGTGCTCGGCGCTGGCGGCCCGGTGACTTTTGGCGGCCGTTTCTGCCTGTTGAGCGGCCTCCCGTGCTCGAACCTCCGCCGTCCGAGCCCGGTCCACTGCGGTCTGCCAGTCGGGGATCCGCTCCTCCTGGCTGGCCAGCCCACTCAACGTGGACTTGCGGGTTTCCAGTGCCGACTGCGCCGTACGAAGCGGCGGAATGGCTTCGCGGATGGCCTTGAGACGGGCGGCTGCAACCTCACGCTGCCTGGTTTGCTCGGTCAGCGCCTCCTGGGCCTCGTCGTGAGCCTGCACCCGGGCGGTGACGATCTCGCGCAGTTCGGCGAGCCTTCCTTCAGGGAAATCCGCCTGCCACTCCTCAAGGCGGTTGAGCAGCGAGAGGAACATACGTTGCCGAGCATCCCACTCGGCGATCCGCGCGCGGTGTTCGTCATGGCGACGACCGAGGGCGAGCCGCTCCTCCGAGGCTGCTCGCTCGTCGTACAGCGCCGGATGCGGAGGCACTACGAAATCCAGCCGGGAGAGTGATGCGTCGAGTTCGTGCATGTCAGTGGTGGTGCCTAGCGCCACCAGCGTGCTGGGCCACAGCTTTCGGGAGGCCAGGATCTCCGTTGCCCGCGCCGCCTGCTCGGGATCGTTCAGGAGCACGCCCGTGACCAGATGCGGCACGCGCTCAATGAGCGTATGGCGCTGCTCGACCCGGGGCAGACCGGCGAGGTAGTCCCAGCCGGTATAGGCATCGACACCGGCTTCTCGCAATGTCTCGCACGCTTCCGCGGCCTCGGGGGAGGGCGGCAGTAGCTCGTTCGTCTCCAACGCGAGCCTGGCCCGTTCGTCACGGACCATGGCGATACGGATCTCGGTCCTCGCTACATCCGCGGCGTCACGTCGCTGAGCGAGCTTGCCCACCAGCCTGGGTGCGTCCACCTCCAGGTCGAGACGGTCGATGTCCAGGAGTGCGAGCGGTTGGATCTCCGCTTCCAAGGCACGAGTACGCTCGTCGGCTCTCGTCCAGTCGCGGCGGGCCAGATCGAGAGAGTGCCGGGCCTCGGCCAAAGTCTGCTCTGCGGCTCGGCAGGCCCGGTGGGAAGCATCGTAAAGGTCTGCCGCGTCCTCGGCGGCGGACTCCTGCCGGGATATCTCCCCGGCGTTCTTACGGGCCTCCTCCTCGGCTTGCCGCGCGGCGTCACGAGCCGTCACGCCGTCGCTCAGCAGACCGTCGCGCACGGCGCCTGCGAGGGCGTCCCGCACTTCCTGGATACGGGTGTCGAGCGCCTTGGCCTGCGCCTGGTGCTCGGCAGCCAGGCCAACGGCCGCGTTGTGCTCGGTCTGAGCCTGCTCGGACAGCGCGCGTTCGCGTTCTGCCTGCCGCTGCGCCGTCGTCGCCTGCTCAGTGAGGCGTCGTGACATGGTGCGCAGTGCCCAGACGAGAACCTTTAGCGCGGCGTCCCGGGCCTGCAGTGCCGGAAGGGCGGCTTCCTCAGTACGCCGGACCAGTTCACGCAACCGGTTCGCGTTGGCGATCGCCTCCAGACTCTTGGCCAGGCGGGGTACAACCTTCCAGGCGCATTCGGTCTCCTGCGCTCGGTTCCAGGCGGCGCGGGCCCTCTGTTGTTCCTCCCGGGCTTCGTCCAGCTTCAACAAGGCTGTGAGGCGGCCCAGTTCACGAGCCGCAGCCACGAGCTTCTCGTGATGGAGCACGGCCCGCCGCAGGTCGCCGCCAAGGCGTTTGGCAACGTCCTCGCTCGCCTTCGCGGCCTCGGCCTCACGGAACGCGCGTACCTTGATAGACCGGACAAAGGTGTCCAGCGTCTTCCTCGCGTCCCGCTGTTCCTCTTGGGCGGTGAGAGCGGTGGTATGGATGCCGGCCAGCGGTTCGAGGAACTCCAGCGCGCTGGCCACGAAGTCCCGTTCCAAGGTCAGCGCACCACGCCTGCCGAGCTTGTCGCCGTAGGAGTTCAGCAGGTTGGCGAGATCCTGGGCCGGTCCGGTGGGCACCACGGCCGACAGCAGGAACTCCACGAAGGCGGCGTCGCTGGCGAAGGAGAAGACGTCGGCCGCCTCACCTTCCCCGGCGTTCATCGCCCGTTGGTAGCGAAAGAGTTCGGGGTCCAAGCCGAGGTCTGTGAGTCGTTCCGTCCATTCCGACTGAACGCGGAAATGATTGAACTCAAGTTCGGGATTAGCCCGTTGGGCCTCGTCGAGTTCGCCGATGAAGTCGGCCAGCCGCAGATATCGTCCGTCCTCGGCCACGGGGAGGGTGTCGAGTGTGGTCCCCTGTGTAGGGCGGAAGTGGTACCAGCGTTCCATCAAGTTGGATGCGTCGGGAGTCGCCTTGAGGTGGCGCCACTCGGCGACTTTGCCCGTCACCAGCCGACGCCCGCTGCGGGTGTGTGTCCACTCCAGCGCGATGTGGGCCACATCGTTGTCGAGGACGAATCCGCTCAGCGTACGTGGATCACGAGTACCCACCACTTGACGGCGTCCGGGCAGAAGGACCGAGAAGATCAGCTTGATCAGTACGGACTTGCCGCCGCCGTTCTCAAGGAAGAGCACCGTGGCCGGGGAGGGGCGCCGGACAGGTTGCTCGTCCCTGACGCTGAACAAGGTGGCGGGACGGTCGGCGATGGGATCTCCGACGCCGCTGAAGTCCAGGAGAACGTTCTCGTAGCGCGCCGCCTTGGGCCCGACGGACTGCAGGAGTACTCGGGACAGCTCATACATCCTCCGGGGCCTCCGCCACGCATCCCGGTCCGGTCGCCACAGCCATGGGAAGGACCACGCCCAGCGCCACCAACTCCTCGAAAGCGCTGGTGGCCGCAAGTTCGCGCACCTGAAGCTGGTAACGCCGTGTGGTCTGAAAGACGTCCTCGCCGGCGTTCTTCATCGGTGTCAGGAAGCCTTGCTCCGCGAGGAAGTTCAGGGCTCGGGAAACCATGCCCTTGGTGGTGTTCATCGCTCGACGCTTGTCCTTGGTGGGGAATGCCTCGGGCCGGTTGGCATACGCGTGCCAGGCCAATTCCAGTTCCGGTGCGTCACTGGGTACGTCAGCCGACTCCTCCCGGGACGCCGCTTTCTCCCGCAACCGGTCGCAGGCTTCGCGAACGACGGCGTCGACCACATCGACACTGACCCTGCCGACGTACTCGTCTTTGGCGAGGTCGTCCGGCCGAGGGAAGGACACCGCGGCGACGGCAAGGTGGATGATGCCGTGCAGAAAGCGCTCTGCATAGCCGCCTTCCTTCTGGGTGCGGCGGGCATAGGTTTCTATCCTGGTCTCGAAGGGAGAACCTCCGTCCGCGGCGATTGCGAGGCCGATGTCCTCGTGTTCCCCCAGCACCCTGAGCCCCAGACCGGTGGCGATGCGCCCGGTCAGGGTTCGGAACGCGCCGTCGTGCCGGTAACGGCGCAACAGCTCTCGGTAGGCGTTGTCGCGACTTGGCAGTAGCCGAGGGCGCATCGCGAAGGCGAGTAATTGCGCCGCCTGTTCGGCGTCGTCATCCGTGAAGCGAGATCTCATCACCGAACTCCTCATGCCGAGCCGTACCGGGCTCTTCTGATCCAGGAACGACTGGCTTTACGCCTACTTTCGTGAGCCACAGTTCGTCGCCACCGAACTCCGGGTCGTGCAGCGGATCCCCGGTGGGTACGGCGATCAACACCTCAGGTACGCGCTCACGAACCGCGTCACCGACGGGCGGATTGAAGGCGTGTGCCGCCCGATGCATCACCAGCCGGGCGACCTGAGGATCATGGCGGTGCGCACGGGCGAGCAAGTCACTCAGCAACGCGGAGCCACCAGGCAGGGAGAGGATCTCGCTTGACAGCCTAAAATGTTCGGGAGTGAACAATTCGCGTTCCGGCAGGGTGTCGAGGTGCGGTTCCCGGACCTCGCCAGCGAACCTCTCAGGCTCCGAGGGCGGTTGCAGCAGGCGTCCTACAAGTGACGACAGCGTGAGAACTTCGGGGGGCGCCGGGGCGACCGCTCCCCGGAAGAAGTCGTACACCGGCCCGAGTGCTTTACCCACGGGAAGCCCGAGCAGCGGTACCAGCAGTTGCCCGTGCAAGTGCAGTGCGGCGCGCTGCGGTTCGCCGGAGAACAGCTGACGGTCCTGTTCGGAACGGAATTGATCCCCCGCTTCCTGTACCGCTTTCTGAAGCTGCATATGACGGCGGATGCAGTCGCGGACGATCTCCACGAGTTCCGCTGCCCGCTGCTTGTGGCGCGGATCGTCGGAGTCGTCCCGCGCGGCGGTGATGTTGGTCAGGATGGCGTGTTCCGCCGTGTAGCGCCCCTCGATGTGCTCAAGGGCGTCCAAAAGCAGGTCCGGTACCACCCGCTCCCAGTCCACAGTGCGCACGTCGCGGCGAGTGGCGTCCAGGTAGCGACGTAGGGTCTCTCCGTATTGGACCGTGCGGTACCTGGCCTGTTCGGCGGCGAGTTTGGCATCGGCGAGCCGACCGCGTCGGATGAGATTGTCGAGTTTGACCTCGGCGGCGATCTGCGCGGACTCCACATCCGTGTCCAATGCGCCGACGAGTACGTTGATGGCCTCGTCGGTGGCGCGCAGCGAAAACCCGTCGGGTGTCGACTGTTCCACCAACAGCTTGAAGTCGAACTCGAATCGGTTGTAGGTTCCCTCGTCGCCGACGAGCCCGTAGGGCCAGGAGAATCCACGTTCGATGGTGCCGACATTGATCAGCCGCTGGAGTACCCAGTCGGCCACCGCGCTGTGCTCGGCGTCACCTCTGTCGGGCGCCTGAGCCGCGACGAAGTGCTTCACCTGCTCAAGTACTTTGGCGTGCTCGGCTCCGGTGTCGAAGTCCATCGCGATGGTGACCTGATCGATCGTGTGCAACGCGATTTCGGCCATGTGATAGACCTTGGCGTTCGCCCAATCCAGCGACGCCTTGCGCTGATCCAACGCCTGCAACGGAGCCGTGCAAGCCAGCGCCTTGACGCGGCGAACCAGTCCTTCATCAGGCAAGTGAGGCGGGTGGGAAAGGTCGCGATACACAATCCGTCACGCTAGCACCCCCTAAACCGCCGTACGCAGAGATCCCCAAATATCCGGCTCGACAACTCCCTTCACTCGCAATCGCGCCGCTGGCAGAAATCTATCGCTCGCGAACTGTTGTTCCCTTGTTCGGCGCTCTGGACGCCTTGGGGCACTGCCTAGGAGATCACTGAAAATGTTGCGGGTTCTGGCCTCGGCCCGGCAGGGCCGGGGCCAGTCTTGTAGGCATGCAGGGTGAGTGGGTCGGGGAGATGGTCGGGCCGGATGTGTGGGAGACCTGCCGGGAGTTGATCCCGGTAGGGAGTGTGTTCGCGTTCCTGGCCGAGCACCGTGAGGATCTGTTTCCGCCGCCGATGTTCGCGGACATGTATCCGTCGGTGAACGGGCGGCCGAGTCTGCCGCCGCAGGTGCTGGCCGCGACGGTGGTGCTGCAGAGCCTGCAGGGGCTGTCGGACTTCGAGACGGTCCAGGATCTGCGGTGTGACCTGCGCTGGAAGGCCGCTTGCGGGCTCGGCTTGTACGACACCGCGTTCGACCCGTCGCTGCTGACGTACTTCCGGCGCCATCTTCGCCACTAGGCCGATCCGACGCGGATCTTCACCAAGGTCAGGGGAATCGTGGCCGCGACCGGTGTGCTCAAGGGCAGGCAGCGGCGCGCTTTGGACTCCACCGTGCTCGATGACGCGGTGGCCACCCAGGGCACCGTCACTCAGATCGTCTCCGCCATCCGCCGGGTGATCCGTGAGGTCCCCGGCGCCCAGGAGGTGGCCACGGAGCACTGCCGGGCGCACGACTACACCGGACCCGGGCAAACCGAAGATCGCCTGGGACGACGAGGCACCTCGCGCCGCTCTGGTGATCTGTGGGCCCGCACGGGCTGGTCGTCGGAGACCAACGGTGGTCAGACGGTGCGGATTACAGAGGCGGGTTTGGTGTCCTGGGCGTCGATGAGGGTGCGGATGTCGTCCGGGTCCGAGGTCCAGATGATGGCGCCGAGGCTGGCTGCCATGGTCACGACGGTGGCGTCGACGATGTCGGAGGTGCCGGCCTTGCCGCAGAGAATGCCTGCGGTTTTGGCGGTTTCGAGGCCGACGGGTTCGACATGGCACCCGGCGAGAAACTTGCCGAGTCTGACCTGGCGGCGGGAGTCCCGCCATGCCTGGCTGACGACGACGGACGGGACGTGGATGTCCCGGCCGTCTTCCAGAGCCAGGCTGTGACGGGCCCACATGCGTCGGTCGTCGTTGTCGATGGCGATGAGGACCCCGGCGTCGTACAGGTAGGGGATGTTCACGCGGCCGAGGCTCCCGGGCTGCTGAAGTACTCGGCGTCGGCAGCGGCCAGGTCCGCGCGGGCGGCAGCGAGCTCCTCTGGAGTGAAGGCGCCGTGTTCGGCCTGCCACTCCTGGACGACGGCCCGGCCAGCCCGCAGGCGCAGCTCGCGTTCGGCGGCTCCGGCGACGAGGCGGGAGAGCGGGATGCCTTCTTCCTCGGCGGCTCCGGCCAGGGCTTCGGCCAGGGATTCGTCGAGAGTGATAGTCACCTTCTTGGTAGCCATACATCAACCATAGCGTGGTATGGCCTTCGGTGCTGGGCGAGGAGGGGTCAGCGGATTGATGGTGAATGTCCTGCTTGGTCATGAGGTGGCGGTGCACGGTTTCGAGCACGGGCCAGGCGAGGGGTCGGGGGTTTGGGAGACAGCGCTGGCGAACGGCGTGCCGATCCGTGAGGTCCCGCGCTGGCTCGGCCACAAGTCCGATCAGGGCCACCGTGGACATCTACGGCCACCTGGTTCCCGAGGTGTGGGATCGTTGTCGAGACATCATGCAGAACGCCATGCGCCCGGCGATCGAGAACTCGGAGGAGTCTGCCTCCGCAGCGTGACGTGCTGGATCGGGGCTGGATGCGATCAGTTTGGCGGATGTTTGCGCAGGTGGGAGCGGTGCACTGAAGGTTCCGCTTCAACGTGTGAACGGGGTGAAGCAACGCCACGTTGCTGACCCGACAAACGTGCAGGTTGACGGGGCCGACTCCTCCGGGAGGCGGCCCCTTGGTGTTTCCCGTTCCGGGATGGCGCTGGGATACCTGGTCCTTCACGGCCTCTCTGGAGGGGGCCGGGAGTGGTACGTTATCCAGTACTACTTGATGGAAGGGGTCAGGTCATGTCCATAACCGCGAGCGAAGCCCGCAAGGCTCTCTTTCCGCTGATCAAGAAGGTCAATGACGACCACGAGGCCATCGAGATCGTCTCCAAGCATGGCAACGCAGTGCTCGTCTCGGCCGAGGATTACGCGGCGCTGCGCGAGGGCTCGTACCTGCTGCGCTCGCCTGCGAATGCACGGCGTCTGCTCAAGGCGTATGAGAATGCCCTGGGCAACATCAACGTGTCGGAGCGCGAGCTGATCGATCCGGACGCGGCGGACCCTGCTGCGGGTGCTGCGTGAGGCTTGTTTTCGAAGATCAGGGCTGGGAGGACTACACGTCCTGGCTCAAGAACGACCGCAAGATGCTCGCTCGGATCAACAGGCTCATCGAGGATGTCAAGCGAGACCCTTTCTCGGGGATCGGCAAGCCCGAGCCATTGAAATACCACTTGCCCGGTGCGTGGTCCAGGCGGATCGACGACGAGCACCGTCTCGTCTACCTGGTCACGGACAAGGAGATCGTGATCCTCGCTGCCCGCTACCACTACTGAGATGCACGCATCACCTGAACACAGCGCCACACCCGTCGCGGACTTCAGGCGGGCTCGGTAGCCGACTCGGTGGAGTTCCGCTTCAACGTGTAGCTGCGCGGCCCCCGAGTTTCACGGCCTTGGATGTCCGCAGGACCTTCCCTGCCGCGTCCAGCGCCCGCACCTGGAAGTACGGGCCCGGTGCGGGTGTCGTGACGGCCGTCTCGAAGCCGGTTCGCCTGGTGTGCCCGACGGCCACCGACAGGGACCGGGGAGTCGGTCCGGCGAGCACTTGCCATGCCTTGGTTCGCGTCGAGCCGTTCCAGGAGGCGTAGACGACGCTGTGTGGTCCGGTCCGCCGGGCGGCCGCGTGCGGCCGGTAGTAGGGGGTGCCGGCCCAGGTGTCGCGGAACGCCCGGTACGAGATGTTGGAGCCCGGCATCTTCGCGTCGTAGAGCAGGTTTCGGGTGGGGGCGTGCTCGGAGTTCCCGGCACCGGCGTATTCGGAGTAGTAAGAGCTCTGCCCCCATCCGATGAACTCGTTCCCGTTGGAAAGCCCCTGGGTGTTTCCCTGGGACGCCGAGAACAGCGCCGGATGGTGGTAGTAGGCCCTCGCGACGGTTGCCCGGTGCTTGGGGAAGTCGAGCTTGAGGATCAAGCCGTGGGACTTCTGCTCGGGTGCGCCGACCGGTTGGTTGCAGCATCCGTCGTCGAACATGCTGATCTCGTGCCCCGGCCGGTATCGCACATCGTGCTGCCAGAAGAAATCCGCGTTCCGGCCGAAGGAGAAGTCGCTCTTCTTGCCGCCGAGCTGCCACCGGATCTTCCCGGTGTTCTTGGAGATCTCGTACGCGGCCCACATGTTGCGGGACGAGACCAGCAGCCGGCCCTTTGGCCCTTCGTCGATCGAGTTCAGGTGGTAGGCGTCCCACACCCCGCCGGACGACGACGCGTCGGAGGCCGACACCTCGGAATCGGCGGGGTCGAGGTGCTTCAGCGCGTCCCAGGAGAAGAGGAGTTTCCCCGTGGCGAGGTCGACCTCCTGGATCTGGCTGTCGAGAATCGCCCCGTCTTTCGGCCCGCCGTAACGGGTGAGGTCCATGGGGATCGGTTTCGACGCGAGAAACAGCGCGGTGGCCCTGCGGGTCAGCAGGAACTCATGCTCGTCCGGGAAGAAACCGTGATGCGCGAAGACCGTCTTGAGGAGACGGTAGTGGCGGTCGTAGATGTAATAGCACCCGCCCGGTTCCGGGGCTCCGGCCGGCAGGTTCGTGTACGTCGGCGGGATGGCGATGGACCCCTGCCACCAGGTGAGCACCGGCTGTGTCCGGCCGCTCCGGGGGTCGCGGTAGGTCTGCACCTTGAAGTCGGCGTTCTGGAGACTGGCGGAGGGGAGGGGGCGGAACCAGACCGGATCACCGGAGTCGTCGAGGATCAGCGAGCCCGTCTGGCCGACGACCGTCGCGCCCGTGTTGTAGGGCGCGACGAAGATGTTCCCGGCGGCCGTTCCCGGTTTGCGCGTGGTCACGCCGACCCGCATGGGATGGAGGCGTGGCGCGGATACGAAGTTCCATACCTCGCTTCCCGAGGTGGTCGATTCCGGAGTGGTCGCACCGTGCGCCCTGCCGGAACTACTCGACGGCGGGGCGGGTTTCGTCGCGCACAAGCGGGGCGAGGCCGCCCGGGAATCCGTCGCGGGAGCCGGAGGACAACTCGCGCCGAGAAATGCCAGGGCGGCAGTGCACACCGACACGGCGCGACTGATCTCTTTTCTCGTACTGAGAGCCCACATCGCTTGCGCTGTCATCGCCGATCTCCCTACTGTCCGGGCGCCCCAGTCGGAATGACGCGCGATCGTCCGACGCGAGCTTCCGCTCTCTGGTGACGGTAGATATCGCGGCCGGACCGAATCCGCTGGACGCCACTCCGGTGGGCCGTTCGGACGCCCACTACACCCGGGCGGACGCGGTGAGGCCGCCCGAATGGGCCAGAGGGCGGGCCGTCAGCGGGCGGGTTTGGCCTTGGCGTAGAGCCAGGTTTTGAAGAGCTTGTCCAGGGGCTTGCCGGAGAGGCGTTTGGACAGGGTGATGAACTGCTTCGTGTCGGCGTTGCCGTGGCGGTGGGTCTTCAGCCAGGTGCGGAGGATGCGGAAGAAGGCGGGGTCGCCGACGGCGCGGCGGAGTTGGTGGAGGGCCATGGCGCCGCGGCCGTAGACGGGTGGGTCGGAGACGTGGCCGGGGGAGGGCGGGGCGGCGGGTGGGAAGGCCCAGATGCCCTTGCTCTCGTCGTCCGTGCCGTCGTAGAAGTCGTCGAAGGTCTGCTGCGCGGTGCGGCCGTGGTGTTGTTCGGTCCAGAGCCACTCGGCGTAGGTGGCGAAGCCCTCGTTGAGCCACATGTCTTTCCAGGTGCGCGGGGTGACCGAGTTGCCGAACCACTGGTGGGCCAGTTCGTGGACGATGAGGCGCTGGTCCGGGGCGGCGGCGAAGTAGGGCTTGGTCTGGGTTTCCAGGGCGTAGCCGAGGTCAGGGAGGTGGTCGACGATGGCGCCGGTGGAGGCGAAGGGGTAGGGGCCGAAGGTGCGGCGTTCCCATGCGGTGATCTTGGTGATCTGGGCGGGGACGTCGCGGGAGGCCTTGGCCTCGGTGGGGTCGATGGCGACGTATTGGGGGAGGCCGTCGGCGGTGGTGGTGTGGATGTCGAAGCGGCCGATGGCGACGGTGGCCAGGTACGTGGCCATGGGGTCGCGGGTGCGCCAGTGGTGGGTGGTACGGCCGTTGCGGGTGGTGCGGCGGGTGAGTTCGCCGTTGGAGACGGCCGCGTAGCCCCGGGGGACGGTGACGGCGATGTCGAACGCGGCCTTGTCGGAGGGGTGGTTGTTGCCGGGGAACCAGGTCATGGAGCCGGTCGGTTCGCCGAGGCCGACGGCGCCGTCGGCGGTGCGGAGCCAGCCCTCGCGGGAGCCGTCCGGGTCGGTGAGGGTCTTCGGCTTGCCGTCGTAGACGACGGTCGTCGTGAAGGTGCGGTCCTTGGGGAGCGCGGTGGCGGGGGTGAGGGTCAGCTCGGTGCTGTGGCGGGTGGCGCGGGCGGGGCGGCTGTTCACGGTGGTCTCGCGGACGTGCAGTCCGGCGAGGTCGAGGTGGAAGGAGCTGAGGGCCCGGGTGGTACGGGCGGTGATCCGGGCGGTGCCGCGCAGCCGGTGGGTGGCGGGCGCGTAGTCGAGGGTGAGGCCGTAGTGGGTGACGTCGTAGCCGCCGTTGCCGAGGGTGGGGAAGAGGGGGTCGCCGACTCCGGATGCGCCTCGTCGAGGTGCGGAGCCGGTGTTGGTGTCGGTGCAGGACGTGGTCAGCAGGAGGAGCAGGGGGACGAGCAGTGCGCCGGGGAAGAGACGGGGGCGGTGCTGGGGCACGGTTCTCCTCGGGTCGGCGGGGCGCGGGTTGATGATCGTCATGAAACCGGCTGAACCGGATGCCTGTCGATATAAACGTCCCCGAACTGCAGTTCACCACTTCTAGTGAAGCTTTGGCCGTCAGTTGCTATCAGCAACCGTCGGTTGTCAAGCTGTTGCTGACTGTCAACCACTGGGAGTGCACGTGGCCTTTGGTGACCAGCCCGCATACCTCCGTGTCGCCGACGACCTACGGAAGAAGATCGTCGCGGGCGATTTGCCGGCGCACGCCCGCCTCCCCTCCCAGGCGCGCATCCGCGAGGAGTACGGGGTCTCCGACACCGTCGCCCTCGAAGCCCGCAAGGTGCTGATGGCCGAGGGCCTGGTCGAGGGCCGTTCCGGGTCGGGTACGTACGTCCGTGAGCAGCCCGTTCCGCGTCGGCTGATGCGCACCGGCTACCACATCCGGAAGGAGTCCAGCCCGTTCCGGCAGGAGCAGGGGGACGACCGGGTCAGCGGCAGCTGGGAGTCCGGGAGTGAGCAGGAGGGGGCGAGTCCGGAGATCGCCGAGCGGCTGCGGGTCGAGCCGGGGGAGCGTGTGATGCGCACCCGGTATCTCTTCAGGGCGGCGGGCGAGCCGGTGATGCTCTCCACGTCCTGGGAGTCGCTCGCCGTCACCGGCCGCACCCCCGTGATGCTGCCCGAGGAGGGGCCGCTGGCCGGGCGTGGGGTGGTCGAGCGGATGGCGGCCGTCGACGTGGTGGTGGACAACGTGGCGGAAGAGGTCGGGGCGCGTCCGGGGCTCGCCGAGGAGGTGCTGGCGCTGGGCGGGGTGCCGGGCCATGTGGTGCTCGTGATCTCCCGTACGTACTTCGCCGGGGGGCGGCCGGTGGAGACCGCGGACGTGGTGACGCTGGCCGAGCGCTATCGGGTCGCGTACCACCTGCCGGTGAAGTGACGCCGGGGCGCCTGCCGTCCGGGGCGGCGTGACCGCGAGTTGTGGTGTGAGCGCGCGTTGCGGTGTGGCCGCCCGTTGTGGTGTGACCGCGAGTTTACGTCCGCCCCTTCGCCTTAACGGACCGGCAACACCCGCCCGCGGCCTGCCGACACGTGCCCGGCCTAGCTTCCTCAGGCGTACCGCTCACGCGCCGAACGACAGGGGAAGCCGCCATGACGGATACGGTCACACCCGATCAGACGCAGACACAGACGGGGGCGACCGGGCCTCGCGCGCCGCGGCGCAGTTACGCCCGGCTCGCCGCCGACGAGAGCCGCGAGGACTATTCGCTGCGCTACGCGCCGCACTCCTACCGCCGCTGGTCGCCGACCATGGTCGCGTCGACGGCGCTCGGCGGCATCGCGTACCTCGCCGACTTCGCGATCGGCGCGTCCATCGTCTTCACGTACGGCTTCACCAGCGGTCTCGCCTCGATCCTCACCGCGGCGACGATCATCTTCCTGACCGGTATCCCGATCGCGCGCGCCTGCGCGACCTACGGGCTGGACATGGATCTGATCACCCGTGGTGCCGGATTCGGCTACTTCGGATCGACTCTGACCTCGCTCATCTACGCGAGCTTCACCTTCATCTTCTTCGCGCTGGAGGGCTCGATCATGGCGCAGGCCATGCATCAGGCCCTCCATATCCCGCTCCCCATCGGCTATCTGATCACCACTCTGATCGTCATCCCGATCGTCTTCCGCGGGATGGGCGCGCTCGCCAAGGTGCAGGCGTGGACCCAGCCGCTGTGGCTGATCGGCCTGGTGCTGCCGTTCGTGGTGCTCGCCTTCGAGCGGCCGGACGCCTGGGCGTCGTTCGCCTCCTTCGGCGGTACGGAGGGGGCGGGCTCCGGCTTCGACTGGATCGGGTACGGGCTCGGCACCGGGGTGGCGCTCTCGCTGATCGCCCAGATCGGTGAGCAGGCCGACTATCTGCGCTTCATGCCCGCCAAGACCGAGCAGAACCGGCGGCGCTGGAACCTGGCGGTGCTGGCCGCCGGGCCCGGCTGGGTGGTGATCGGGGCGGCCAAGCAGCTCGGCGGCGCGTTCCTGGCCTTCGTGGCGCTCGGCGCGGTCGGCACGACCCACGCCTTGGAGCCCATCGCCCCGCAGATCGAGGCGCTGAAGCCCTGGCTCGGCTCGGTCGCGCTGCCGGCCGCCGCGCTGTTCGTCGTGGTCTCCCAGGTCAAGATCAATGTGACCAACGCCTACAGCGGCTCACTGTCCTGGTCCAACTTCTTCTCCCGGGTGACCCATCGCCACCCCGGCCGGGTCTGGTACATCTTCCTCAACCTCGCCATCGCGCTGGCGCTGATGGAGATGAACATGTTCGCGGTGCTCAACAAGCTGCTGGGCTTCTACTCCAACGTCGGCATCGCCTGGATCGCGGCGGTCACCGCCGATCTGGTGATCAACAAGCCGCTGGGGCTGAGCCCCAAGTACATCGAGTTCAAACGCGCGTATCTGTACTCGGTGAACCCGGCGGGGTTCGGCGCGATGGTGATCGCCTCGACGGTTTCCATCACCGCCTTCTTCGGCGCGTTCGGGGAGGTGGCCGAGGCGTTCTCCACCTTCATCGCCTGCGGTCTGGCGCTGGTGCTCAGCCCGCTGCTGGCCTGGCTCACCCGGGGGCGCTACTACCTGGCCCGGCCGAACCCGGTGAACGGCCCGGGGGTGGAGGTGGCGGACATCACCGCCACCCACACCTGTGCGGTGTGCGAGACGGAGTACGAGCTGCCGGACATCGCCGACTGCCCGGTGCAGGCCGGGGCGATCTGCTCGCTGTGCTGCTCGCTGGACGCCGAATGCGGGGACGCCTGCCGGAAGGGAGTCAAGGGCGCCAAGGGGCCGCAAGGCGTGCCGGTGCTGTTGCCGGTGCCGACGGTGCGTGCGAGCGACGGATAAGCCGGGTAAAGCAGAAGAGGGGGCAGAGGGGGACGAGGGAGCCGAGGCGGGTAAAGGGCCGGTAATTTATTCGGCTGTTCTTTCTCCGGCTCGCGGCCAACTTGAGCTTCATTTGAGCTTGTTGGTCCGTGAGTGGCGCCTGGTTCCCCGTCCTCCGCTATTCAAAACCCGTGCATCGGAATCAATGCCCGCGACTTGTCGAATCGGACGCATTCGGCGATATCGGAGCGGAATGGCGGCGCCGGTGAGGGTGCGGCCCCCCGTGCCGCCCCCGCGCTGCTCCGTGCCGTCTGGCCAGTGCCTTCGTGCGACGTCGAATGCCGTGCCCGGTCCGTAAAGATTCCGCGAAGGCCCTTCCGGTAGTGGGCCTCATGCTCTCCGCAATGCCCGTGCGGGATTGGTGTGTTGCGTAGATCACATGTGTCCGTCGTCAGCTCAGATCGACCTCAAGCCCGTAAAGCGCACCCTTATTTCGCTTGTACGATGGCGCGCGTTTGCATCAGGTCTGGGGGGCGAAAGGAGCGTGAGGGGCGTTGAGTACGGAGCAGGGTTCCCACTCGCATTACAAACGGTCACTCGGCACGGTGGCCCTCACCGCGGTGGGCCTCGGTTCGATTATTGGCTCCGGCTGGCTGTTCGGCGCCGCGCGGGCCGCGGCGCTGGCGGGCCCGGCCGCCATCTTTGCCTGGGTGATCGGTGCGGCGGTCGCCCTGACCATCGCCCTGACGTACTCCGAGCTCGGCTCGATGTTCCCCAAGGCCGGCGGCATGGTGCGGTACGGCCAGTACTCGCACGGCTCGCTGGCCGGGTATCTGGCCGCCTGGGCCAACTGGATCGCGATCGTCTCCGTCATCCCTGGTGAGGCGACCGCGTCCGTCCAGTACATGAGCTCCTGGGACTTCGGCTGGGCCAAGGCGCTGTACGACGGGAAGGAGCTGACCGGCAGCGGTGTCGCGCTCGCGTCCGTGCTGCTCGTCTTCTACTTCTTCCTCAACTGGTTCGCGATCACCCTCTTCGCGAAGACCAACACCGCGATCACCGTCTTCAAGCTCGTCGTCCCGGCCCTGACCGCGGGCGCCCTGCTGATGTCGCACTTCGACACCGGCAACGTCACCGGCAACGGCGGCTTCACGCCGAACGGCTGGAACTCGGTGTTCACCGCCGTCGCCGTCTCCGGCATCGTCTGGGCCTATAACGGGTTCCAGTCGCCGCTCAACATGGCGGGCGAGGCCCGCAACCCGGGCAAGTCGCTGCCCAAGGCCGTCATCAGCTCCATCCTCATCGCGCTGGTGATCTACGTAGCGCTGCAGATCGCGTTCCTGACCGCCGTCCCGGCGGCCGACCTCGCGCACGGCGGCTGGGCCAAGCTCTCGTACAACTCCCCGCTCGCCGACCTCTCCCTCGCCTGGGGCCTGAACTGGCTGGCGCTGCTGCTGTACGCGGACGCCTTCGTCTCCCCGTCCGGCACCGGCATGATCTACGCGGCCACCACCTCCCGCATGGTCCAGGGCGTTCAGGAGAACGGCCACCTGCCCGGCGTCTTCGGCAAGGTCGACCCGAAGACCGGCATCCCGCGCCCGGCGCTGGTGCTCAACCTGGTGATCGCCTTCGCGTTCCTCGCGGTCTTCCGCGGCTGGGGCTCACTGGCCGAGATCGTCTCCGTGGCCACCGTCATCTCGTACATCACCGGCCCGGTCGCCGTGATGTCGCTGCGGCGGCTCTCCCCGGACCTGCCGCGTCCGGTGAAGCTGCGCGCGATGCCGGTCATCGCGCCGGTCGCGATGGTCTTCGGATCGCTCGTCCTCTACTGGGCCCGCTGGCCGCTCACCGGCAAGGTCATCCTCATCATGGCGATCGGTCTGCCGATCTGGGCCTGGTACGAGCTGCGCAAGCCGTGGGCCGAGCTGAAGCCGCATCTGATGTCCGGCGCCTGGATGGTGACGTACCTGCTGGTCATGGCCGCGTTCTCATGGGCCGGTGGCAAGGAGTTCGGCGGCCGCGGCTATGTGCCCGAGGGCTGGGACATCCTGCTCGTCGCCCTGATCGCCCTCGGCTTCTACGCCTGGGGCGTGCGCAGCGCCTGGCGCAATCCGTCGCTGCTGCAGGCCGAGCGCGAGCTGGCCGAGACCACGGCCGAGGACCTGACCGGCGAGGCGGACCGGGAGACGGTCTCCGCGCGCTCCTGAGCGCGTGGCCGGATGCGTGCCTCGTTGTAAGAACACGTATCCGCTGCGTGAAGGTAGGGCGTAGGCTCGGGCATATGCGGAACGGGATTTCCTTAAGGGTGTCGCCCAGACGCGTGCCCGGGCGCGCCACAACGGAGGGGGCGGAGCGATGAGTGACGGCAACACTGTGCTGCCATGGCTCGTCATCCGCCAGGACGGCAACGGCAACCGCTATCGCGTCGGCCGCTACGCCACGCGTACGGAGGCCCAGGAAGTCGCCGACCGGCTCGACGGCCAGGGCCGGGAACAGCTCTATGTCGTCGAGCGGACCGCTGCGACCGGGCAGGCGGGCTGACGCCGCCCGTACGGTCCGTACAACTTGTGAGAAGGCCTCCCTGCCGGCGGGCCGGAGTCTCCCGTTCGTCCGGGCGGGAGAATCCGGCCCGCCGGGCTCTGTGCGACTGATCGCCGCGTGGCCAGACGCTGGGCGGCACCGCCTAGAGTGCCCGCATGACGGTGCGCGTGGTGGTGGGCGGAGCGGTGTTCGACCAGGGGCGGCTGCTGGCCGCGCGGCGCAGCGCGCCGCCCGAGCTGGCCGGGCGCTGGGAGCTGCCCGGCGGCAAGGCCGAGCCCGGCGAGACCGCGCGGCAGGCGCTGGTGCGGGAGCTGCGCGAGGAGCTGGGCGTCGAGGTCGAGCCGCTGGAGCCGCTGCCCGGCGAATGGCCGCTCAAGCCCGGCTATGTCCTGCGGGTGTGGACCGCCGCGCTGCGCTCCGGGGAGCCGCGTCCGCTGGAGGACCACGACGAGCTGCGCTGGCTGACCCCCGACCGGGTGGACGAGGTCGACTGGCTCGATGAGGACCGGCCCGCGGTGGCGGAGGCGGTCCGGCGGCTGCGCGCCGCGGAACACCCCCGTCCGCGCGCCCGCTGATCCCCTGTGAGCTCTTTCGGCCCTGCCGGGAGGGCTCGGGGCGGTATCGGGCCGGGAATTCGGGTATGTGCTCATTAACCCCTCTGAATCCCTCCATTTCGGCGGGGCCGTGCAGCGGCGTAAGCGGCTGGCTGGGAACGGCCGGAAGCGGCTGGGAGCGGCTGGGAAGTGATCGGCGTGAGTGAGAGCGCAGGGACGGCCGCCGGGCCCACCCCCGGTTTCGCCGAGTGGGTCTTCCCCGCCGAGCCGGGCTCGGTGCGCGCCGCCCGTCTCCTGGTCCGGCAGTCGCTGGACGACTGGGGGCTGTCGGCGCTGGGCGATGTGACGGCGCTGCTGGTGAGTGAGCTGGTGACCAACGCCCTGCGGTACGCGAGTGGTCCGATCGGGCTGCGCGTGTACGCCCGTCGCGAAACCGGCGTGCCGCGTTCCGTGCTGCGGGTGGAGGTGTCGGACCCGCTGGACACTCCACCGCACGCGCGTACGGCGTCCCCGGAGGACGAGAGCGGCCGGGGGCTGGAGTTGATCGCCCGGGCCGCGCTGCGTTGGGGCACCCGGCGAGGGCGGGCCGGAAAAACCGTGTGGTTCGAGCTGCCTCTCCCCGGTTAGGAGTGAGGGGGAGCGCTGATCTTGAGCGCTTCATCTAAAGCCGGGACGGAAACGGATTGCGGGCTGAGATAGTGCTGTGATCGTGAAGACCGTACTCCGGATGGCCGTGGTGCTGGATACTCGGCTATCTGTAGCCGGTCGGAGCACCTGAGCCGGAGGGGACGGGCGCATGAGCGAGAAGCCAGCGGGGGCGGATATCCCCGAGGGGACGGTTGGTTCGCAGGTGCCGCCGGTGTCGCAAATGTCATCGATGTCCGATGTATGGCAGAGCAGTCCGCCCGGATCGATCTATGACTACATCCATGTCGCCTCCTTCTCGCTGGGCTCCGACGGCCGGATCGCACAGTGGAGTGAACGCGCCGCCGAGCTGCTCGGGCTGACGGCGGCCCAGGCCGTCGGCATGGACCCGGTGGAGGCCTTCGTACCGGCTGAGCTGCGGGAGACCGGCCACCGCAGGGTCGCCGACATCCTGGACGGCCGGGAGTGGACCGGTCTGGTTCCCTACCGCAACCCTCAGGCGCCCGGCGGACTCGGGACCGCCGAGGTGTACGTGATGCCGAGCCAGGGCGAGGACGGGGAGCGCACCGCGCTCTGTATCGCCGTCGATGTGGGCGCCCTGCGCGGACTGGAAACCGATCTTGCCGCCTCACAGGCCGTTTTCGGTCAATCTCCGCTTGGTTTCTTTCTCTTCGGTACAGATTTGCGCATGCTCCGGGTCAACGACCGCTTTGCGAAGGTTTTCGGCCGCCCGGTCGGGGAGTACCCCGGCGCGACCGCGCACGATCTGCTGCCCCGCGCCGAGGCCGACCGGCTCGCCGCCGCCCTGCGCCAAGTCCTGGACAGCGGAAGCGCCCTGACGGACATGCCGATCATGGGCCCCGTTCCCGGCAGCCACGACCGCCGCCGCTGGTCGGTGTCGCTGTACCGG
The DNA here is from genome assembly GCF_040629205.1 of Streptomyces sp. NPDC005962. Classification (NCBI taxonomy): domain Bacteria; kingdom Bacillati; phylum Actinomycetota; class Actinomycetes; order Kitasatosporales; family Streptomycetaceae; genus Streptomyces; species Streptomyces sp. NPDC005962. The sequence goes on from NZ_JBEXVE010000019.1 coordinate 29,036, forward strand.
CTGCACAGCGGATCGGGCCGCCCCATCGGCATCGCCGGGCTCGCCACCGACGTCACCGGCCGCCGCCGCGCCGAGCAGGAGGCCGCGGGCGTACGCCGCAACCTGGCGCTGCTGAACGAGGCCGGGGCCCGAATAGGCACCTCGCTGGACCTGGAGACCACCGCCCGCGAACTCCTGGACGTGGCCGTTCCGCAGTTCTGCGACCTGGCCTCCGTCGACCTCTACCAGGGGCTGCTGTCCGGCGACGAGACCCCGCCCGGGCTCGCCGACGGCAGCGCCGAACTGCGCCGCGTCGCCTTCGCCAGCGCCGTCTCGGACGGCCCCGTCGCCTTCGGCGACATCTACCGCACCAACGCCGACGGCCAGGACGAGCTGCCCAAGCCCATCGACGTCGGCGAGGTGCACCGCTACCCGTTCCACTCGCTGTGCGCCCACGCCCTGCGCACCGCCCAGGTCCGGGTCGTCACCGGGCGCGACAACGGCGAGGGCCTGGAGCTCGGCGCGATGCTGCAGTCCACCCTCCTGGTGCCGATGGTCGCCCGCGACACCGTCGTCGGACTCGCCCAGTTCTCCCGTACGAAGGGCAGCGAACCCTTCGGCGAGCGGGACCGGGCGCTCGCCGTCGAACTGGCCGCCCGCGCCGCCGTCTCCATCGACAACGCCCGGCTCTACCGCAGAGAACACGAGCGCGCGCTGATCCTCCAGCGCAGCCTGCTCCCGCCCGGCGACCCGGAGGCCGCCGGGCTCGACATCGCCTGCCGCTATCTGCCGGGCAACGAGGCCACCGAGGTGGGCGGCGACTGGTTCGACGTCATCGAACTGCCCGGGCACCGCACCGCGCTGGTGGTCGGCGATGTGATGGGGCGCGGCCTGCGGGCCGCCGTCGCGATGGGCGAGCTGCGTACCGCCGTCCGCACCCTGGCCCTGCTGGACCTGGAGCCCGCCGAGGTGCTCTCCGCACTGGACGAGATCGCCCGCGGGCTGGGCGCGCCCGGCGGCTCGGCCGCCGGCGCACGGGCCGCCGGGCGGTCCGCCGACGGCTCCTCGGACCTGTCCGAGGTCTACCTCGCCACCTGCGTCTACGCCGTCTACGACCCGGTCACCCGGCGCTGCACCTTCGCCAACGCGGGCCATCTGCCGCCCGCCCTGGTCGAACCCGGGGACGGCGCCCTGCTGATGGAGGTGCCGCCGGGGATGCCGCTCGGGGTCGGCGGCGAGCCGTTCGAGGAGATCGAGGTGGAGCTGCCGGACGGTGCGCTGCTGGCCCTCTACACCGACGGCCTGGTCGAATCCCGCGACCACGCGCTGGACGAGGGGCTCCAGGAACTCCGTACCGCCCTGTCCACCCACGAGGGCGCGGACAGCCCCGACAGCTCACTCGAAGACATCTGCGACCACGTCCTGAGCAGCCTCGACACCCACCACGGCGAGGACGACATCGCCCTGCTCATGGCCCGGGTGCAGGGCCTGCCGGGCGACTCGGTCGGCGACTGGAAGCTGCCCAGCGACCCGCAGTCGGTCGGCCGGGCCCGGGAACTCGCCCGTGAGGCGCTGGAGTCCTGGGGCCTGGAAGGCCTGGTCGACACCACCGAACTGCTGGTCAGCGAGCTGGTGACCAACGCGCTGCGGTACGGGGAGGGCGAGATACGGCTACGGCTGCTGCTGGACCGGACGCTGGTGTGCGAGGTCTGGGACGGCAACCTGGTCCAGCCGCGGCGGCGGCGCGCCCGCGACACCGACGAGGGCGGCCGCGGGCTGCAGCTGGTCGGCCTGCTCAGCGCGGGCTGGGGCAGCCGCCGCACCCCGCACGGCAAGACGGTCTGGTTCGAGCTGGCCCTCCCGGACGGCGAGTCCTCGGGCCCGGACTCGGTGGAAGCGCTGCTCAGCCTCTGGTGACGGCGTGGGCCTGACGGCGTGGGCCCGCCACCGGGCGGGCCCACGACCGGACGGCTACTGCTCCCGGCGGCGGATCTTGTTGCCCAGCCAGACCAGGGGGTCGTACTTGCGGTCCACGGCCCGCTCCTTGAGCGGGATCAGCGCATTGTCGGTGATCTTGATGCCCTCCGGGCAGACCTCCGTGCAGCACTTGGTGATGTTGCAGTACCCGAGCCCGTGCTCCTCCTGGGCCGCCCGCTTGCGGTCGATCCCGGACTCGCCCGCCGCGTCCAGCGGATGCATGTCCAGCTCGGACACCCGCATCAGGAAGCGCGGTCCCGCGAAGGCTTCCTTGTTCTGCTCGAAGTCGCGCAGCACATGGCAGGTGTCCTGGCACAGGAAGCACTCGATGCACTTGCGGAACTCCTGCGAGCGCTCCACGTCCTCCTGCCGCATCCGGTACTCGCCCGGGCCCAGCCCCTCCGGCGGGACGAAGGACGGCACCTCCCGGGCCTTGGTGTAGTTGAAGGAGACGTCCGTGACGAGGTCACGGACGACCGGGAAGGCCCGCAGCGGGGTCAGGGTGATCGTCTCGTCGCGGCTGAAAACCGACATCCGCGTCATGCACAGCAGCCGCGGCTGTCCGTTGATTTCCGCGCTGCACGATCCGCATTTGCCCGCCTTGCAGTTCCAGCGGACCGCCAGGTCCGGTGCCTGGGTCGCCTGGAGGCGGTGGACGATGTCCAAAACGACTTCGCCCTCATTGACCTCGACGCGGAAGTCGCGCAGCCCCCCGCCGTCCACATCGCCCCGCCACACCCGGAAGTGGGCCTCGTACGCGCTCACTGGGTCAGCTCCTCGTCCGTCAGGTACTTCACCAGCTCGTCCTTTTCGAACAGATTCAGCAGGTCGGGCCGGATGGGCGGCATCTCGCGGCGCTCCAGCCGGACCTGCCCGCGCCCGGGATCGGGCGGTGCCACGAGACCGGCCGACGGGTCGGTCGGGCGGCAGACCAGGTTGATCCGGCGCCATTCGCGGTCCATCTCGGGACAGTCCTCGCGGGTGTGCCCGCCGCGGCTCTCGGTGCGCTCCAGGGCGGCGCGCGCCACGCACTCGCTGACCAGCAGCATGTTGCGCAGGTCGATGGCCAGGTGCCAGCCGGGGTTGAACTGCCGGTGGCCCTCGACCCCGGCCCGCCGCGCCCGTACCCGCAGGGCGGCCAGCCGGTGCAGCGCGTCCTCCATCTCACCGGCCCGCCTGATGATGCCCACCAGGTCGTTCATGGTCTGCTGCAGCTCCTGGTGGAGCGTGTACGGGTTCTCGGCGGGGCTTGCGGGCGGTCGCTCTCCCGCGCCCTCCGCGGACGGCCCCTCGCCGTCCTCGGCGCTGAACGGCCGCAGCGCCTCGGCCGCCGCCAGGTCCAGCTGGGCGTCGTCGGGCACCGGGCGGGCGCCCGCCGCGGCCGTCTCCTGCGCGTACCGGGCCGCGTGGAGCCCGGCGCGGCGGCCGAAGACCAGCAGGTCGGAGAGGGAGTTGCCGCCGAGCCGGTTGGAGCCGTGCATCCCGCCGGCGACCTCGCCCGCGGCGAAGAGGCCGGGCACGCCGTTCGCGGCCGCGGTGTCCGGGTCGACGTCCACCCCGCCCATCACGTAGTGGCAGGTCGGGCCGACCTCCATGGGCTCGGCCGTGATGTCGACGTCGGCCAGCTCCTTGAACTGGTGGTGCATCGACGGCAGCCGCCGCTTGATCACCTCGGCGGGCATCCGGGTGGAGACGTCGAGGAAGACGCCGCCGTGCGGGGAGCCGCGGCCCGCCTTGACCTCGGAGTTGATGGCCCGGGCCACCTCGTCGCGGGGGAGCAGCTCGGGCGGGCGGCGGTTGTGGTCCGGGTCCTCGTACCAGCGGTCGCCCTCGTCCTCGGACTGGGCGTACTTCTCCTTGAAGACGTCCGGAATGTAGTCGAACATGAACCGCTTGCCCTCGCTGTTGCGCAGCACCCCGCCGTCCCCGCGCACCGACTCGGTGACGAGGATGCCCTTGACCGAGGGCGGCCAGACCATGCCGGTCGGGTGGAACTGCACGAACTCCATGTTGATCAGCGGGGCCCCGGCGAGCAGGGCCAGGGCGTGGCCGTCGCCGGTGTACTCCCAGGAGTTGGAGGTCACCTTGAAGGACTTGCCGATGCCGCCGGTGGCCAGCACCACGGCCGGGGCCTCGATCGCGAAGAAGCGGCCGGACTCCCGTTCGTAGCCGAAGACCCCGGCGACCCGCTCGCCCGCCGCGTCCTTGACGACGCGGGTGACCGTGCACTCCTGGAAGACCTTGAGCCGCGCCTCGTAGTCGCCGGTCTCGGCCTTGTCCTCCTGCTGGAGGGAGACGATCTTCTGCTGGAGGGTGCGGATCAGCTCCAGGCCGGTGCGGTCGCCGACGTGGGCGAGGCGCGGGTACTCATGGCCGCCGAAGTTCCGCTGCGAGATCTTCCCGTCCGGGGTGCGGTCGAAGAGCGCGCCCCAGGTCTCCAGCTCCCAGACCCGGTCCGGGGCCTCCTGGGCGTGCAGCTCGGCCATCCGCCAGTGGTTGAGGAACTTGCCGCCGCGCATGGTGTCGCGGAAGTGCACCTGCCAGTTGTCGCCCGTGTTGACATTGCCCATGCTGGCGGCGATGCCGCCCTCGGCCATCACCGTATGGGCCTTGCCGAACAGCGACTTGCAGATGACGGCGCAGCGCATGCCCTGTTCGCGTGCCTCGATCGCGGCCCGCAGCCCGGCGCCGCCCGCGCCGATCACGACCACGTCCCAGGCCTGTCGTTCGACTTGCGTCATCGTGTGAGGCACCTCTCCTAGAAGAACCGGGGGTCGTCGAAGGCGCCGCTCGCCAGCAGATACACATAGAAGTCGGCGACGGCGACGCTGATCAGCGACGCCCAGGCCAGCTGCATATGGCGCGCGTTGAGCGAGCTGACCCAGCCCCAGAGCCGGTAGCGCACCGGATGCCGGGAGAAGTGCTTGAGCCGGCCGCCGACGATGTGCCGGCAGGAGTGGCAGGAGAGGGTGTACGCCCAGATCAGCGCGATGTTGGCGAGCAGTACCAGGGTGCCGAGGCCCATATGGCCCCACCGGCCGTGCTCGTCCCGGAAGGCGAGCACGGTGTCGTAGGTGAGGATTCCCGCGACGATCACCGCGAAGTAGAAGAAGTAGCGGTGGATGTTCTGCAGGATGAGCGGGAAGCGGGTCTCACCGGTGTAGTTGGCGCGCGGTTCGGCGACCGCGCAGGCCGGTGGTGAGGCCCAGAAGCCCCGGTAATACGCCTTGCGGTAGTAGTAGCAGGTCAGCCGGAAGCCGAGCGGGAAGATCAGGATCAGCAGGGCGGGGGACAGGCCCCACCACGCTCCGAAGATCTCCCAGTTCGCGCCCCCCTTCATGGGGACGCAGTTCTGCGCGACGCACGGCGAGTAGAACGGGGAGACGTACGGCTCGGCGTAGTAGTTGTCGCCGGCGAAGGCCCGCCAGGTCGAGTAGACGATGAACGCGAACAGCCCGGCGGCGGTGACCGCGGGCGCCAGCCACCAGCGGTCGGTCCGCAGATGGCGGGCGGCGATGGCGGCGCGCGACGGGCTGCGCACGCCGCTCGTGGCCGCTTCCCGCTCGGAGGGCGTGGCGGCTTGGGGGTCGGTGCCAGTGGCCAAGGAAAACTCCGCGGTGGAGTGGTGTGGGGGACGGTCGGGCGCGGACCAGCCGGGTGCGCGCCGGGCGACCCCTTTAGGGAGCGTGGCGGTCGCGCGCGCCGAGACCCTCGTCGTCGACGTCCGACCACAGCGCGCTGTTGTACGGGGCGTCGGGGACCGGAACCATCTCGGGGCGCGGCCGCTCCGTGCCGGGGGCCGTATCGCGCAGCAGGGCGAGACTCTCGCGCAGGTGGTCCGCGTCGGTGCGGACGCGTCGTATCTCCAGTCCGCCGGCGCCGACCCGGGCTTCCAGCCGGGTGACGGAACGGACCAGCTCGTCGAGACAGCGTTGGACGGCCGTCAGGTCGTCGTTCAAGGACATGACTTGCCCTCACTTCCGCGGCGGGTGCGGTTGGCGGCGCTCATGCGACAGCGAGTGTTACGCGTCACAGTCCTGGTTGGGAAGGGATCTGCCGCGATTGGCGGAGTCACCGGCGCGATCACGCCGCCGTGCGCCGGGGTGCGCGCCGGTCGTATTGATCCGGTCGGGTGATCCTGTCCCCTCCATGGCCGTCCCGAGGTGCTGTCCCATGATCCGTCGCTTTGAGTAAGGAGTATATGCGACAGGCGTCAAAACGTGCGAAATGCGCTAAATATCGGCACACTCCGGAGGTCACGAGCCATGTCCATCGACAAGCGACGCTGCGCCATGCTGCTCGCCGCGGGAGTGCTGCTGCCACTGCCCGTTCTCACCGGATGCAGCTCAAGCGATGACGACGGGCCGCCGTCGCCCGCGGCCCGGGACATCGCCCCGGCCTCCCGCGCGCAGACCTCCCCCGGCGGCACGCTGCACTGGGCGCTCGACGCCCGGCCCGCGACCTTCAACGCCTTCCAGAGCTCCGCCGACACCGGCACCGAGCGGATCGCCGGAGCGGTGCTGCCCGCGCTGCACACCCTCGACGCCCGTGGCCGTCCGCAGCTCAACGGCGACTACCTGGAGTCCGCCGAGGTGGTCTCGCGCGAGCCCAAGCAGGTCGTGGTCTACAAGCTCAACCCCAAGGCGGGGTGGAGCGACGGCCGCCCGCTCGGCGTGGAGGACTTCGCCGCCCAGTGGAAGGCCCTGCGCGGCACGGAGAACGCCTACTGGACCGCGCGCAACGCCGGATACGACCGCATCGCCAGGATTCAGCCGGGCGAGAAGGACCACGAGGTCAAGGTCACCTTCGCCAAGCCGTACACCGACTGGCGGTCACTGTTCACGCCGCTGTACCCGAAGAGCATGATGAGCAACCCGGCCGTCTTCAACGCCGGGGCCCGCAAGGGGCTCGCCGTCGGCTCCGGCCCCTTCATGGTCCGCGACGTGGACGACAAGAACGTCACCCTCGTACGGAACCCCCGGTGGTGGGGCGACCGGGCCCGGCTGAGCCGCCTGGTCTTCGAGGCCGTCCCGGCCGGGAAGCGGGCCGCCGCCCTGATCGACGGGAGCCTCGACATGGCCGAGGTCGACCGGTCGACGGCGCGCCGCGTCCAGGCCGCGGCGCCTCCCGGGAAGCGGGCCGCCGGAGCAAAGCTCCACCCCTCCGGCAAGGCGGGGGCGCCCAAGCTGGAGACCCACGCGCAGGACGCCGCGGACGCCGCCCGGGCCCGGGCCGAGGCCGAGAAGGCCCCGGGCGCCGAGCGCTCCGAGACCGTGGCCCTGCGCCGGTTCTCCCTGCGCAAGGCGCTGGACCCCGCGTACACCCAGCTCGCCATCAACGGCGCCAAGGGCCCGCTCGCGGATGAGCGGGTGCGCCGCGCGGTGGCCCGCGCGATCGACCGCGAGGCGCTCGCCAAGCTCGTACTGAAGCCCTTCGGCCTGCCCACCGAGCCGCTCGGCAACCATCTGCTCATGGCCGAGCAGAAGGGGTACAAGGACCACAGCGGCGCCGTCGGCGGCCCCGACGCCCAGGCCGCGCAGTCCCTGCTCGCCGACGCGGGCTGGCGCCCCGGCGGCTCGCCCGCCCGCCAGAAGTCGGTCGACGGCAAGACAGAGGAGAAGACGGGCGACCAGGCGGCGGACAAGACAGCGGACAAGTCGGGCGACAAGACGGGCGACAAGGCGGACAAGTCGGCGGGGCCCGCCCCCGCCGCGGGGGACGCGGGCCGGTCCGGGCGCGCCCGGACCGCCGCCGTCCAGAAGAAGGGCCGCCCGCTGGTGCTGCGCTTCGTCATCCCGTCCGACTCCGGCGGCGCCTCGCTGCGCGGCGTCGGCGCGCGCATCGGCCGGATGCTGGACAAGATCGGCGTCCGCACCGAGATCACCCGGGTGAAGAGCGACGCCTTCTTCAAGGATCACATCGCCACCGGCAAGTACGACCTGGCCCTCTACTCCTGGCCCGCCTCCGCCTACCCGGCGACCGACGGCCGCCCGATCTACGCCAAGCCGCAGCCGGCCGCGGACGGCTCGCTGGTGGTCGAGCAGAACTACACCCGGGTCGGTACGGACCAGATCGACCAGCTCTTCGACCAGGCTCTGACCGAGCTGGACGGCGGCGCCTCGCGCTCCCTGGTCGGCCGGGCGGACTCCCGGATCTGGGCGGCGGCCGGATCGATTCCGCTCTACCAGCCGCCGCAGCTGGTCGCGGTCCGCAAGACGGTGGGCAACGCCGGAGCGTTCGGCTTCGCCACCCCCCGCTACCAGGACATCGGCTTCCGGAAGTAGCACGTCCGCTCCTCTGGGCCCGGCTCGGAGGGAGAAACAGCAGGCGGGACGGGGTGCGGGACGGCGCGGGGACGGGTGGCGGCATCCGTCCCCGCGCCGTCCCCTTACCATGGGGTGAGGCCGTGGCGTAAGCAGCCCGGCGGAAAGGCGCGCCGGACAAAGGAGCGCGCTGCCACCCACGAAACCGGGAGAAGCGCGCTCGTATGCCCACGCGCCACGACATTCGTAACGTCGCCATCGTCGCTCACGTCGACCATGGCAAGACGACCCTCGTCGACGCCATGCTCAAGCAGGCAGGTGCGTTCGCCGCGCATCAACATGTGGACGACCGGGTCATGGACTCCAACGATCTGGAGCGTGAGAAGGGCATCACCATTCTCGCGAAGAACACCGCCGTCAAGTACCACCCGGCGGACGGCAGTGACCCTGTCACCATCAACATCATCGACACCCCCGGCCACGCCGACTTCGGTGGCGAGGTCGAACGCGGCCTGTCCATGGTCGACGCCGTGGTGCTGCTGGTGGACGCCTCCGAGGGCCCGCTGCCGCAGACCCGCTTCGTGCTGCGCAAGGCGCTGCAGGCCAAGCTGCCGGTCATCCTCTGCATCAACAAGACGGACCGCCCGGACTCCCGGATCGACGACGTCGTCAACGAGGCGTACGACCTGTTCCTGGACCTGGACGCGACCGAGGAGCAGATCGAGTTCCCGATCGTCTACGCCTGCGCCCGTGACGGCGTCGCCTCGCTGACCAAGCCGGAGGACGGCACCGTCCCGGCCGACAGCGACAGCCTCTGGCCGTTCTTCGTCACCCTGCTGGAGACCGTCCCGGCGCCCGAGTACGAGGCGGCCGCCCCGCTCCAGGCCCACGTCACCAACCTGGACGCGGACAACTTCCTCGGCCGGATCGCGCTGCTCCGCGTCGAGCAGGGTGAGCTGAAGAAGGGCCAGACCGTCGCGTGGATCAAGCGCGACGGCACGATCTCCAACGTCCGCATCACCGAGCTGATGATGACCGAGGCGCTCACCCGCAAGGCCGCCGAGGTGGCCGGGCCCGGTGACATCTGTGCCGTGGCCGGTATCCCGGACATCATGATCGGCGAGACCCTGGCCGACCCCGAGAACCCCATCGCGCTCCCGCTGATCACGGTCGACGAGCCCGCCATCTCGATGACCATCGGCACGAACACCTCGCCGCTGGTCGGCAAGGGCGGCAAGGGCCACAAGGTCACCGCCCGGCTGCTCAAGGACCGGCTGGAGAAGGAGCTGGTCGGCAACGTCTCGCTGCGCGTCCTGCCGACCGAGCGCCCCGACGCCTATGAGGTCCAGGGCCGTGGCGAGCTGGCGCTGGCGATCCTCGTCGAGACGATGCGCCGGGAGGGCTTCGAGCTGACCGTCGGCAAGCCGGAGGTCGTCACCAAGGAGATCGACGGCAAGCTCCACGAGCCCATCGAGCGGCTGACCATCGACTCCCCCGAGGAGCACCTCGGCGCCATCACCCAGCTGATGGCGACCCGCAAGGGGCGCATGGAGACGATGACCAACCACGGGTCCGGCTGGATTCGTATGGAGTGGATCGTCCCGGCCCGCGGCCTGATCGGGTTCCGCACCGAGTTCCTGACCCAGACCCGCGGCACCGGCATCGCGCACTCCCTCTTCGAGGGCCACGAGCCGTGGTTCGGCGACCTGCGCACCCGTAACAGCGGCTCCCTGGTGGCCGACCGCTCGGGTTCGGTGACCGCGTTCGCGATGACGAACCTCCAGGAGCGCGGCGTGCTCTTCATCTCGCCGGGCACCGAGGTGTACGAGGGCATGATCGTCGGCGAGAACTCGCGCGCCGACGACATGGACGTGAACATCACCAAGGAGAAGAAGCTCACCAACATGCGGTCCTCGACCGCGGACGTGACCGAATCCCTGGTGCCGCCGCGGCTGCTGTCGCTGGAGCAGTCCCTGGAGTTCTGCCGCGACGACGAGTGCGTCGAGGTCACCCCGGAGACGGTCCGCATCCGCAAGGTCGTACTGGACCAGAAGGAGCGCGGCCGCGCCGCGTCGCGCGCCAAGCGTTGATGACGCGCGCCAGGCGCTGACAGACGCCTCCGTACGCCCCGGCAGCCCGGGCCTTCCGCTTCTTCGCGGGGGCCCGGGCTGCCGTCGTGTCAGGAAGCTGCCAGTCAAGCGGTTATCCGGCGAGGGGCGTCCGGATATCGGAGTCCGGGCTCCGCATGATGTGTTAACAGTCCGTTTCGCGTGTGTCTGTCTGCGGCAGTTTTGTCCGGATTTCGAAGCTCCGCGCGTAGATGATGTGACCAAAGCGAGACCCATAAGGTGTGGTTTACGGGGCTGGCGTGCTCAATCATGGGGTCCATTGAGCTCGGGTCAACGGGTCGCACGCTGTGGGGAGCGCGGACCTTCGAGCACATCTGGGGGGTCCGGTCCCTTTCGCTGTCAGGGGTGTCAGCGTGTCTCCGGGCACCCCTCTCGTAGCAGCAGAGGACTCCGGAGGAGGCAAACCCATGCGTGGTGCCAAGAGCGCCAAGTGGGTCGCGATGGCCGCGGTCGTGGCACTGGGCGCGACCGCTTGTGGCGGCGGCGGTGACAGCGGTGACAGCGAGAAAGCGGCCGTCGACCCGAACGGCGTGTACACCTATCAGGACGTCGAGCCGCAGAACCCGCTGATCCCGACCAATACCAACGAGGTCGGCGGCGGCTACATCCTGAAGAACCTCTTCCGTGGTCTCGTCGACTACGACGTCAAGGGCAAGCTGCGCAATCAGGTGGCCCAGAGCGTCGATTCGCCGGACAACCAGAAGTTCACGGTGAAGCTCAAGAAGGGCTGGAAGTTCCACAACGGCGAGCCGGTGACGGCCAGTTCCTTCGTGGACGCCTGGAACTACGGCGCCAACGGCAAGAACGCCCAGCTGAACTCCTCCTGGTTCGCCGACATCAAGGGCTTCGACGAGGTCCACCCGGAGAAGGGTGACCCGAAGGCCGACAAGATGTCGGGCCTGAAGGTCGTGAACGACAACGAGTTCACCATCGAGCTGTCGCACCCGGTCTCCACCTTCAAGGACCGGCTCTTCTACGACGCCTTCTACCCGCTTCCCAAGGCCTTCTACAAGGACCCGAAGAAGTTCGGCGAGGCCCCCATCGGCAACGGCCCCTACGAGGTCGACGGCAAGTGGGAGCACAAGGTCCAGTTCAAGGTGAAGAAGTACGCCGGGTACGAGGGCGTGGACAAGCCCAAGAACGGCGGCATCGTCTTCAAGTTCTACAACAAGGACGAGAGCGCCTACAACGACCTGGTCTCCGACAAGCTGGACATCATGTACCAGGTCCCGCCGTCGTCGATCAACGTCTACAAGACCGACCTGGGCGACCGCTCGGCGGACCAGATGTTCGGCGGCAACACCACCATCGCCTTCCCGATGTACGACAAGGCATGGGCGAAGCCGGAGAAGGCCAAGGTCCGTCAGGGTCTGTCCATGGCGATCGACCGCGAGACCATCACCAAGACCGCGCTGAAGGGCTCGAAGGACCCGGCCGACGGCTGGACCCCGAAGGTCGTGGAGGGCTACCAGCCCAACGCCTGTGGTGAGTACTGCAAGTTCGACCCGAAGAAGGCGAAGCAGTTCATCAAGGACGGCGGCGGCGTCCCCGGCAACAAGATGACCATCGCCTACAACGCCGACGGCGGCAACAAGGAATGGGCCGAGGCGGTCTGCAACGACATCAAGCAGAACGCGGGCGTCCCGTGCGCCGCCGAGCCTCGTGCGACGTTCCAGCAGCTGCGCACCGAGATCACCGACAAGAAGATGAACAGCGCGTTCCGGATGGCCTGGGTTCAGGACTTCCCGAACATCTCCAACTTCATCGCCGAGCAGTACCGCACCGGCGCCGGCGCCAATGACTCCGGCTTCAGCGACAAGAAGCTCGACAAGCTGATGGAGCAGGCCGACTCGGCCAAGACCATCGAGGAGTCCAACAAGCTCTACGCCCAGGCCGAGGCGAAGCTCAAGGACACGATGCCCTCCATCCCGCTCTTCTTCGACCACACCAACGGCGGTCACTCCAAGAACGTGCAGAACGTCAAGTTCGACACGTTCCGGCAGGCGATCTGGACCGACGTCGAGGTCAAGAAGTAGTCGAGAGGCTGTGACGCGCTCCCGGTGACCGCCCGTCCTTTCCGGGACGGGCGGTCGCCGGGCGCGTCGGCGACAGGAGGACACCCATGGGGCGATACGTCGCGAGGCGACTGCTCCAGATGATCCCGGTCTTCATCGGGACCACACTGCTCATCTTTCTGATGGTGTATTCGCTGCCCGGCGATCCCGTCAAAGCGCTCTTCGGCCAGCGGGCATCCGACCCCGCCACGGTCGAGAGACTGCGCCATCAATTCGGTCTGGACAAGCCCCTGCTGGCCCAGTACTGGGACTACATCACCGGGCTGTTCCGGGGCGACTTCGGACAGAGCTTCACCGGCCGCCCGGTCGCCGACCTCATGGCCGACGCCTTCCCGGTCACCATCCGGCTCGCGCTGCTCGCGTTCGGCATCGAGCTCGTCGTCGGCGTCGCCCTCGGCGTGGTGACCGGCCTGATGCGCGGCAAGTTCGTGGACCGGTTCGTGCTGGTGTTCACCCTGATCGTGACCTCGATCCCGGTGTTCGTGATCGGCTTCGTCACCGTGTTCCTGTTCGGCCTCAAATGGAAGGTCATCACCCCGACCGTCCAGGACTCCATGGACATCGGGCAGCTCTTCGCACCGGCCATGGTGCTGGGCGCCCTGTCGCTCGCGTATGTGTCCCGGCTGACCCGGACCACCGTGGTGGAGAACCTGCGCGCCGACTACATGCGCACCGCGCTCGCCAAGGGCCTGCCGCGGCGCCGGATCATCGGCGTCCATCTGATGCGTAACTCGCTCATCCCTGTCGTCACGTTCCTCGGCACCGACCTCGGCACCCTGATGGGCGGCGCGATCGTCACCGAGGGCATCTTCAACATCCAGGGCGTGGGCAACACCCTCTTCCGGGCCATTCAGACCAGTGAGGGTCCCACCGTCGTCGGCATCGTGACCGTACTGGTCCTCGTCTACCTGGTGAGCAGCCTGGTCGTCGACCTGTTGTACGCAGTCCTGGACCCGAGGATTCGCTATGCCTGAGAAAACTCTGGCCCCCGAGAGCGGCCCCGAGACGGCCGCCGCCACCGCGCCCCCGCCGGGCGGCAGCGAGATCACCAAGGCGCGCAGCCTCGGCCAGGACGCCTGGCGCGAACTGAGCCGCAACCCGATCTTCTGGGTCTCCGCCGTGCTGCTGGTGCTGTTCGTGCTGATGGCGGCCCTGCCCAGCCTGTTCACCAGCACCGATCCGGGCCACGCCGATCTGCGCAACCACTACCTGGGCAAGCCGGAGTGGGGGCACTTCTTCCAGCCGGACTGGTTCGGCTACAACGGCCAGGGCCAGAGCGTCTACGCCCGGACGATCTACGGCGCCCGCGCCTCGGTCATCATCGGCGTCTGCGTGACCTTCGGCGTCACCCTCTTCGGCGGTGTGGTCGGCATGTTCGCCGGGTACTTCGGCGGCTGGCTGGACACCGTGCTCTCCCGGCTCACCGACATCTTCTTCGGCATCCCGCTGCTGCTCGGCGGCATGGTGCTGCTGCAGGCGTTCACCCACCGCACCATCTGGACCGTGGTGCTGGCCCTCGCCACCTTCGGCTGGATGCCGCTCGCCCGCGTGATGCGCGGTGCGGTCATCACCCAGAAGCAGGCCGACTTCGTGACGGCGGCCCGGGCGCTGGGCGCGGGCACCGGCCGCATCCTGCTCCGGCACATCCTGCCCAACGCGCTCGCCCCGGTGATCGTGGTCGCCACGATCGCGCTCGGAGGCTTCGTCTCCGCCGAGGCCACTCTGTCGTACCTGGGCATCGGCCTTCAGTCGACGGTCTCGTGGGGTGTGGACATCTCGGACGCGCAGAACGTCCTGCGGGACGCCCCGCATGTGCTGCTCGTTCCGGCCACCTTCCTGAGCCTGACCGTGCTGTCGTTCATCCTGCTCGGCGACGCGGTGCGCGACGCCTTCGACCCCAAGCTGCGCTGAGGGAGGCGTTACGTGACCACCATCGAGAAGACCGGCGCGGAGCCCTCCGCGCGCGACCGCGACGACAACGGCGGCCCGCTGCTGGAAGTCCGCGATCTGCACGTGGAGTTCCACACCCGGGACGGCGTCGCCAAGGCCGTCAACGGCGTGAGCTACTCCGTGAGCGCGGGCGAGACACTGGCCGTGCTCGGCGAGTCCGGCTCGGGCAAGTCCGTGACGGCGCAGGCCATCATGGGCATCCTGGACATGCCGCCCGGCAAGATCCCGCAGGGCCAGATCCTCTTCCGCGGCGAGGACATGCTCACCATGCCCGCGGAGGGCCGCCGGAAGATCCGCGGCCGCAAGATCGCCATGATCTTCCAGGACGCGCTCTCCGCGCTGAACCCGGTGCTCTCCGTCGGCTACCAGCTCGGCGAGATGTTCCGGGTCCACCAGGGGCTGTCCAAGAAGGACGCCAAGGCCCGGGCCATCGAGCTGATGGAGCGGGTCCGCATCCCCGCCGCCAAGGAGCGGGTGGGCGACTACCCGCACCAGTTCTCCGGCGGTATGCGCCAGCGCATCATGATCGCCATGGCGCTGGCCCTGGAGCCGGACCTGATCATCGCCGACGAGCCGACCACCGCGCTCGACGTGACCGTCCAGGCCCAGGTGATGGAGCTGCTCGCGGAGCTCCAGCGCGAGTACAACATGGGCCTGATCCTGATCACCCACGACCTGGGCGTGGTCGCGGACGTCGCCGACAAGATCGCGGTGATGTACGCGGGCCGGATCGTGGAGACCGCCCCCGTGCACGAGCTGTACAAGCGCCCGGCCCACCCGTACACCAAGGGGCTGCTCGACTCGATCCCGCGGCTGGACCACAAGGGCCAGGAGCTGTACGCGATCAAGGGGCTGCCGCCCAACCTGCTCAAGATCCCCACCGGCTGTGCCTTCAACCCGCGCTGCCCGAAGGTCCAGGACATCTGCACCACCGAGGTCCCGGCGCTGGCCGAGGTCGCCGAGCAGGACGGAACCGCGCTGCCGGGCCGCGGCAGCGCGTGCCACTTCTGGAAGGAGACGATCCATGGCTGAGACGGAGAAGGACGGCAAGGCCGTGGACGCCTCGAAGGACAAGGCCGTGGACGCTGCGAAGGACACGGACGTCACGCCGGGCGTCAGCGAGGTGGCGGCGGTCGACGCGGCCACCGAGGACGAGGCCGTGGCCGCCCTCGACGCGCACGTCGACCGGGGCGAGCCGATCCTCCAGGTGCGCAACCTGGTCAAGCACTTCCCGCTGACCCAGGGCATCCTCTTCAAGAAGCAGGTCGGCGCGGTCAAGGCGGTCGACGGCATCTCCTTCGACCTCCACCAGGGCGAGACGCTCGGCATCGTCGGCGAGTCCGGCTGTGGCAAGTCCACCGTCGCCAAGCTGCTGATGACCCTGGAGACCGCCACCGCGGGCGAGGTGTTCTACAAGGGCCAGGACATCACCAGGCTGTCGGGCCGCGCGCTGCGGGCCGTCCGCCGCAACATCCAGATGGTCTTCCAGGACCCGTACACCTCGCTCAACCCCCGCATGACGGTGGGCGACATCATCGGCGAGCCGTACGAGATCCACCCCGAGGCCGCGCCCAAGGGCGACCGGCGGCGCAAGGTCCAGGAGCTGCTGGACGTCGTCGGACTCAACCCCGAGTACCTCAACCGCTATCCGCACCAGTTCTCCGGCGGCCAGCGCCAGCGCATCGGTATCGCCCGCGGCCTCGCGCTCAACCCGGAGATCATCATCTGCGACGAGCCGGTCTCGGCGCTGGACGTGTCGGTGCAGGCGCAGGTCATCAACCTGATGGAGAAGCTCCAGGACGAGTTCAACCTGTCCTACATCTTCATCGCCCACGACCTGTCCATCGTCCGCCACATCTCCGACCGGGTCGGCGTGATGTACCTGGGCAAGATGGCGGAGATCGGCACCGACGCCGAGATCTACGACCACCCGACGCATCCGTACACCCAGGCCCTGCTGTCCGCCGTCCCGGTTCCTGACCCGGAGGCGCGGGAGGGCCGGGAGCGCATCATCCTCACCGGTGACGTCCCCTCCCCGGCCAACCCGCCCTCCGGCTGCCGCTTCCGCACCCGCTGCTGGAAGGCCGAGGACAAGTGCGCCAAGGAGGTGCCGCTGCTCGCCATCCCCGAGCGCTTCGCGGGCACGGATTCGCTCGCGGCGCACGAGTCGGCGTGCCACTTCGCCGAGGAGAAGGACGTGGTGCACGCGTAGCGCGCGTATCGCTTGATGGAGGGCGCCCGGCCACCGGCCGGGCGCCCTTCTGCGTCTCCGGTTGAATCGATTAAAGATTTGGAACAGACGCTTGAATCGTGGGGAACGATAGGCCACAGTGGCATAGAAAGCGCTTGCCGAGCGCGGGACGAACCGCTCGGCTCGCGCTTTACCAATGGTGCCGCCGGGCCGTTGCCACGGACAGCGGTCACCGGCGTGCGGGTCTCCCGGCCCTGGGGTGTGATGAGGGCCTGAGACGGATCTTGGAACGGGTCCTCGGGAGGCGCTATGCGCGGAACCCAGCACGTCCTGCGTGCCCGGTGTGTGCTGTGCGCCCTCTGTGTGACCGCCGCCTGGGCCGTCGCGGGCTGCGGCGGTGACTCCGGCTCGGCCGACGGCATCGTCCGCTCCTCCTGGGGCGATCCGCCGAACCCGCTGGAGCCCGCCAACACCAATGACGTCCAGGGCGGCAAGGTCCTCGACATGATCTTCCGGGGGCTCAAGCGGTACGACCCGTCGACCGGCGAGGCCAAGGACGCGCTCGCGGACCGGATCACCACCGACGACCAGCGCACGTACACCGTCACCATCAAGAAGGGCCACCGGTTCGGCAACGGCGAGAAGGTCACCGCCAAGTCCTTCACGGACGCCTGGAATTACGGCGCCCTGCTCGACAACAAGCAGCGCAACGCCTACTTCTTCGAGTACATCGAGGGGTACGACAAGGTCCACCCGGTAACCGGCCGCGCAAGCGCCCGTACCCTCTCCGGGCTGCGGGTGACGGGGGAGCGGACCTTCACCGTCCGGCTCACCCAGAAGTTCTCCTCCTGGCCCAGGACCCTTGGCTACAACGCCTACGCGCCGCTGCCCCGGGCCTTCTTCGAGGACCACGCGGCCTGGCTGAAGAAGCCCGTCGGCAACGGCCCCTACCAGGTGCGGTCGTACGACAAGGGCTCCGTCATGAAGCTGCGCGCCTGGGACGGTTACCGGGGACCCGACAAGGCCCGTAACAAAGGCGTCGACCTCCGCGTCTACACCGACAGCAACACCGCCTACACCGATCTCCAGGCGGGCAATCTCGATCTGGTGGACGATGTCCCGGCCCAGCAGCTGAAGTTCGTCCGCTCCGACCTCGGCAACCGCTACATCAACCAGCCCGCCGGGATCATCCAGACCCTTACCTTCCCCATGTACGACCGCGCCTGGAGCGGGCCCGCCCGGGCGAAGCTGCGCCGCGGCATCTCCATGGCGATCAACCGCGCGCAGATCACCGACCGGATCTTCCGCTCCACCCGCACCCCCGCCACCGACTGGACCTCGCCGGTGCTGCGCCGCCAGGGCGGCTATCAGCCGGGGCTGTGCGGCGACGCCTGCTCCTACGACCCGGACCGGGCGAGGAAGCTGATCGCGGCGGGCGGCGGGCTGCCCGGCGGCCGGATGACGATCACGTACAACGCCGACACCGGCTCCCACAAGGACTGGGTCGACGCCGTCTGCAACAGCGTCAACACCGTGCTGCGCAGCGACCGGGCGTGCGTCGGCAAACCGGTCGGCACCTTCGCCGACTACCGCAACAAGATGGCCGGGAAGCGGATGACCGGCCCCTTCCGGGCGGGCTGGCAGATGGACTACCCGCTGATCCAGAACTTCCTCCAGCCGCTGTACTACACGGACGCCTCCTCCAACGACGGCCACTGGAGCGACACCGGCTTCGACCGGCTGGTGAACCAGGCCAACGCCGCCCCCGCCGACGGGGCGTCCATCACCGCCTTCCAGGACGCCGAGAAGATCCTCGCCCGGCAGATGCCCGCCATCCCGCTCTGGTACCAGAACGGCAGCGCGGGCTACGCGCCCCGGCTCCGCGACGTGACGCTGAACCAGTTCAGCGTCCCCGTCTACTCCCAGATCAGGGTCGGCTGAGCCATGGGCCGCTATGTGCTGCGGCGGCTGCTGCAGATGATCCCGGTCTTCCTCGGCGCCACGTTCCTGATCTTCTTCATGGTCTACGCGCTCGGCGACCCCGTCGCCGCCCTGTTCGGCGACAAGGCCCCCGACCCCGCCACCGCGGCCCGCATCCGCAAGGACCTCTACCTCGACGAACCGCTGTGGAGCCAGTACGTCCACTACATGGGGCAGGTTTTCGGCGGCCACTTCGGCACCGCCTTCAACGGACAGCCCGTCACCGAGCTGATGGCCGGAGCCTTCCCCGTCACCCTGCGGCTGACCATCGTCGCCATCGTCTTCGAGATGGCGCTCGGCGTCACCCTCGGCGTGCTCAGCGGACTGCGCCGCGGCCGGGGCCTGGACACCTCGGTGCTGCTGCTCACCCTGGTCGTGGTCTCCATCCCGACGTTCGTCAGCGGCACCGTGCTGCAGTACGTGTTCGGCGTGCGGTGGGGCTGGGCCCGGCCGTCCGTCGCGCCCGAGGCGCCGTTCACCGAGCTGCTGCTGCCCGGGGTGGTGCTGGGGCTGGTGTCCCTCGCGTACACCACCCGTCTCACCCGCACCTCGCTCGTCGAGAACGCCCGCGCCGACTACGTCCGTACCGCCGTCGCCAAGGGGCTGCCGCGCCGCCGGATCGTCGTCCGGCATCTGCTGCGCACCTCGCTGATCCCCGTGGTGACCTTCATCGGCACCGATATCGGCGCGCTCATGGGCGGGGCCATCGTCACCGAGCGGATCTTCAACATCCATGGCGTGGGCTACCAGCTCTACCAGGGCATCCTGCGCCAGAACTCGCCGACCGTGGTCGGCTTCGTCACCATCCTGGTGATCGTCTTCCTGCTCGCCAATCTGCTCGTCGACCTCCTCTACGCCGTGCTCGACCCGAGGATTCGGTATGCCTGAGCCCTGTGACCCCCTTCAGCCTTGTGAAGCGCGATCCGATACGTCATCCGACCGGCCGGTGGACCTCGCCGCCACCGGCACCGCGACCCTGCAGAGCGGGCCGGGGAGCCGACCGTGGCGCCGCCCCCTCCCGCGCCTGCGATGGCGCGCCGCCGTGCCGCGCCCGGCCCCCGGCGGCCCGGCCCCCGGCAACCGCGGGCTGTGGTCCGACGCCTGGCACGATCTGCGCCGCAACCCCGTCTTCGTCCTCTCCGCGCTGGTCATCCTCTTCCTGGTGACCATCGCGGTCTGGCCGCAGCTGATCGCGGACGGCAATCCGTACCAGGGCAACCTGGCCAAGGCGCAGGACGGCCCGGCGCCCGGCCACCCCTTCGGCTTCGACCTCCAGGGCCGGGACGTCTACACCCGCACCGTCTACGGCGCCCGCGCCTCCATCACCGTCGGCATCTGCGCCACCACGGGCGCGGCCCTGCTCGGCAGCGTGCTGGGCGGCCTCGCCGGGTTCTTCGGCGGCTGGTGGGACGCACTGCTCTCGCGGATCGCCGACGTCTTCTTCGGCATCCCGATCCTGCTCGGCGGGCTGGTCTTCCTGTCGGTGGTGACCAGCGGTTCGGTGTGGCCGGTGGTCGGCTTCATCGTGCTGCTGGGCTGGCCGCAGATCTCCCGTATCGCCCGGGGCGCGGTCGTCACCGTCAAACAGCAGGACTACGTGCTCGCGGCGCGCACCCTCGGGGCGGGCAACGGCCGGATGCTGCTGCGGCACATCGCGCCCAACGCCGTCGCCCCCGTGATCGTCGTCGCGACCATCGCGCTCGGCACGTACATCGCGCTGGAGGCGACGCTGTCCTTCCTCGGCGTGGGGCTGAAACCGCCCACCGTCTCCTGGGGCATCGACATCTCGTCCGCGTCCACCCAGATCCGCAACGCCCCGCACATGCTGCTGTGGCCCGCGGCGGCGCTCAGCATCACCGTGCTCGCGTTCATCATGCTCGGCGACGCGGTGCGCGACGCCATCGACCCGAAGCTGCGCTAGCCGTGACCCGGCTGCTGGACGTACGGGACCTGCGCGTCGCCTTCCGCACCCGGGACGGCGTCGCCGAGGCCGTCGGCGGCGTGAGCTACGCCGTCGACGCGGGGCGGACGCTGGCCGTGCTGGGCGAATCGGGGTCGGGGAAGTCCGTGACCGCCCAGGCGATCATGGGCATCCTCGACTCCCCGCCCGCCTTCGTCACCGGCGGCAAGGTCTTCTTCCAGGGGCGCGACCTGCTGACCCTGAGCCGTGAGGAGCGCCGCCGCGTCCGGGGCGCCAAGATGGCGATGATCTTCCAGGACGCGCTGTCCGCCCTCAACCCGGTGATCCCGGTGGGCGCCCAGCTCGCCGAGATGTACCAGGTGCACCGCGGCATGTCGCGCCGGGACGCCCGGGCGCGGGCCGTCGAGCTGATGGACCGGGTCCGCATCCCCGCCGCCGCGGCCCGGGCCGGGGACTATCCGCACCAGTTCTCGGGCGGGATGCGCCAGCGCGTCATGATCGCCATGGCGATCGCGCTGGAGCCGGAGCTGATCATCGCCGACGAGCCGACCACCGCGCTCGACGTCACCGTCCAGGCCCAGGTCATGGATCTGCTGGCGGAGCTGCGCCGCGAGTACGCCATGGGGCTCATCCTCATCACCCACGACCTGGGCGTCGTCGCGGACGTCGCCGACACCATCGCCGTGATGTACGCGGGCCGGATCGTGGAGACCGCGCCGGTGCGCGACCTGTACCGGCGCCCCGCCCACCCGTACACCCGCGGACTGCTCGACTCCATCCCGCGCGTGGACCAGCGGGGCGGCGAGCTGTACGCGATCAAGGGGCTCCCGCCCAGCCCGCTCGCGCTCCCCGCCGGCTGCCCGTTCAACCCCCGCTGCCCGCGCGCCCGCGACATCTGCCGCACCGACCGGCCGCCGCTGTACGAGGTGTCCGGCTCCGGGGCGACTGATGCCGGGGCCCAAGGGCGGGCCAGCGCCTGCCACTTCTGGAAGGAGGAGCTGCATGGCCTCGACCCCCTCGACCCCCTCGGCGCCGCCGGTACCGTCGGCCCCGTCGGCGGCTGACCCCACAGCGCCCGTCCTCGAAGTACGCGGCCTCGCCAAGCTCTATCCGCTGACCCGGGGCGTGGTGGTCAAGCGGCGGACCGGCGCGGTCCGGGCCGTCGACACGGTCTCCTTCGACCTGCGGCGCGGTGAGACGCTCGGCGTCGTCGGCGAGTCCGGCTGCGGCAAGTCCACCCTCGCCCGGCTGCTGGTCGGCCTGGAGCGGCCGACCGCCGGTTCGATCCGCTACCGGGGCGAGGACATCGCGCGGCTGTCCGGGCGCGCGCTGCGGGCCGTCCGCCGCAACATCCAGATGGTCTTCCAGGACCCGTACACCTCGCTCAACCCCCGCATGACGGTGGGCGACATCATCGGCGAACCGTACGAGATCCACCCCGACGCCGCCCCCAAGGGCGACCGCCGCCGCGCGGTCCGGGACCTGCTGGACGTCGTCGGCCTCGACCCCGAGCACGTCAACCGCTATCCGCACCAGTTCTCCGGCGGCCAGCGCCAGCGCATCGGCATCGCCCGCGGCCTCGCGCTGCGCCCCGAGGTCATCGTCGCCGACGAGCCGGTGTCGGCGCTGGATGTCTCGGTACAGGCCCAGGTGGTCAACCTGCTGGAGCGCCTCCAGGACGAATTCGGCCTCGCCTACGTCTTCATCGCCCACGATCTGTCGGTGGTCCGGCACATCAGCGACCGGGTCGCCGTGATGTACCTGGGCCGCTTCGCGGAGACCGGCACCGGCACCGAGATCTACGACCACCCGACGCATCCGTACACCCAGGCCCTGCTGTCGGCCGTCCCGGTCCCCGACCCCGAGGCGCGGGCCCGCCCCCGTCAGCGCATCCTGCTCCCCGGCGACGTCCCCTCCCCGGCCGACCCGCCCACCGGCTGCCGCTTCCGCACCCGCTGCTGGAAGGCCGAGCCCCGCTGCGCTGCGGAGCCCCCGGTGCTGGCGGTGCCCCCGGAGCTGACGGGCGGCGCCGCGCACCCGTCGGCGTGCCACTTCGCGGCGGAGGGCACCACCGCCTGAACTCAGAAGAGATCGAGGACGTTGGAGACTCCGCCCCCGCCACCCGATCGCTCGTCGAGCCGGTACAGCGGGTGGGCGACCAACTGAACATCGGGCGCGAACGCTTGCACGGCAGCCGCGAGCCGGGCGTGGTCGACCTTCCAGAAGGCGATGGCGCGGTTGTTCCTGACGATCTCGTAGTCGATGTGCGGCGCGATGCTCGCGGCGAGGTGCGGCGTGATCTTCTCGTCGGGGCCGGGAAGGTGCGGCACGTCCGGCCGGAGCTTCAGGCCGATGCGCCGGATCGGCCGCTCCCCGGCCTTTTTCGTCGTCCACAGGACGAGCGCCTCGATGTCCCGCCACGGCACGGTGGTGGTGAACTTGTGGTACCGCGTCACGGGTCCGCCCAGGGTGATGCCGGACTCATCGGCCCGGAAGGCCACCAGCCGCCTCCAGCCGACGCCCGAGAAAAACTGGAAAGGTGTGCGGGTGTAGTACTCCTGATAGACCGGAGGGTGAGAAGCAGCCATGGCACGACCCTATGATCTTCAGCGCGCCATCGACTTCCGGGCCCTCTTCGCGCGGCGCCAGTCCGCCGAGGTCAGGCCGGTGCCGGGCGGGTTCCTGGTGCTGAACGAGCAGTACGCGCGCTCGCACGAGCACAACCAGATCCACATCGACGGGCCCCTCGACCCGGCCTCGCTCCCCGAGGTCGCCGACGCGGCCATGGCGGGGCTGGCGCACCGCCGGATCACCGTCCACGACGACCGGCTCGGGCTCGCCTGTGCGACCGCGATGACCCTGGCGGGGTACGAGCACGCGGTCGAGCTGCTGATGACGCACACCGGGCCGGTGCCGGAGCCGGTGCCCGGGCGCGGGGAGGTCGTGGAGCCGGACCTTGAACCGGGTCCGTACGGGCCGCTGTGGCGGGCGCTGGCCCACCAGCAGCGGAGCTGGATGCCCGACGCCGACGAGGAGACGGTGCGTCAGCTGGTGGGGCGGCGGGCCGCCCGGCGGAACGGGGCCGAGGACGTGCGGTTCGTGGCCGTGCACGACGAGGGCGGCGACGTCGCCTCCTGGGCCGACCTCTACCTGGAGCCCGCCGACGGCATCGCCCAGATCGAGGAGCTGGCCACCGCCGAGCACGCACGCCGCCGCGGGTACGCCGACGCCGTACTGTCCGGCGCCCTCCGGCGGGCGTCGGCCGCGGGGTGCGCCCTGCGGTTCCTGGTGGCCGACGGCGAGGACTGGCCCCGCCTCTGGTACGCCCGCCGCGGCTTCACCCCCGTGGGCCGCTGCCACGTCTTCGCACGCTTCCGCTGACGGGCGGCGCCGCCGGTCAGCGGGTGGCGAGGGCCGATCCCGGCAAGGTACGGTGACGAACGGTCACACATCAGCAACTACGCCTATTTTTCCCACATTTCCCTGCCTAGCTGTCTCCACTTGAGAACAACAGCAGTACACGGAGCACGCGATATGCATGACAGCCAGCACAACAACCAGTACCAGCAGGGCCCGGGCGGAGGCGTCGCCGCCCCTGACGCCTCCTCGGGGAGCCGCCCCACCGGCCTGGCCATGCAGCGCCGCGGGACCCTCATGGTGTGGCTCGTCCTGCCGTTCATCACCCTCGGCATCTACCACCTGGTCTGGTATTACAAGATCCACAAGGAGGCGCAGGAGTTCGACCGGCGCCAGGACCTCAGCCCGGCAGGCAGTGTGCTGGTCATGATCTTCCTGGGCTGGACCCTGATCGCTCCGCTGATCTCCTTCTACAACACCGGAAAGTCCGTCGCGAACGCCCAGCGGGCGGCCGGGCTGCCCGCGACGTGCAGCCCCCTGCTGAGCAGCTTGTTGCTGTTCGTGTTTGGCGTGAACGTTTGGTACATCCAGCGCCAGCTCAACCTGGTCGTCGACGCCTACCCGGGCGTTGAGCCGGGTACCGAAGTGACCTTGGCGGCCTGACCCCCGAGGATCTTCTCGCGTTTCAGCTGGCGGCGAGGAGTCCGAGCGTGTCGATCACACGGTTCGAGAAGCCCCACTCGTTGTCGTACCAGGCGACCACCTTGATGTGGCGGCCGTCGACGCGGGTGAGGGCCGAGTCGAAGATGGCCGAGGCCGGATTGCCCGTGATGTCGGACGAGACGAGCGGGTCGTCCGAGTACTCCAGGACACCGGCCAACGGGCCCTCCGCCGCGGCGCGGTAGGCCGCCAGCACGTCCTCTCGGGTGACGTCGCGCGCGACGGTGGTGTTCAGCTCGACGATCGAGCCCACCGGAACCGGCACCCGGATCGAGTCGCCCGACAGTTTGCCGTCGAGGTTCGGCAGCACCAGGCCGATCGCCTTGGCGGCGCCTGTCGTGGTCGGCACGATGTTGACTCCGGCGGCGCGGGCGCGGCGGGCGTCACGGTGCGGGCCGTCCTGGAGGTTCTGCTCCTGGGTGTAGGCGTGCACCGTGGTCATGAAGCCGTGCTCGATACCGGCGAGTTCGTCGAGGACCGAGGCCAGCGGCGCGAGCGCGTTGGTGGTGCAGGAGGCGTTCGAGACGACCGTGTGCAGCTCCGGGTCGTACGCGCCGGTGTTCACCCCGTAGGCGAGCGTGACGTCGGCGCCGTCCGACGGTGCGCTGACCAGCACCTTCCGCGCACCCGCGTCGAGGTGGGCGCGGGCGGCCTTGGCGGAGGTGAAGCGGCCGGTGGACTCCAGCGCGACATCGACGCCGAGTTCGGCCCAGGGCAGCTGCGCCGGGTCGCGCTCGGCGAGCACCTTGATGCGCCGGCCGTCGACGACGAGAGTGTCGCCGTCGACCGTCACCGGGCGGCCGAGCCGGCCGGCCGTGGAGTCGTAGGCGAGGAGCCGGGCGAGAGTGGCGGGCTCGGTGAGGTCGTTGACGGCGACGATCTCCAGGTCGGTGTCGCGTTCGAGCAGGGCGCGCAGCACGTTGCGCCCGATGCGGCCGAATCCGTTGATGGCGACGCGAGTCATGAATACCCCTTGGTGTCTCTGCGGCTCGTCTGGGTTCGTCACCAGCGTCGCGTGCGGGATCTGGTGGTGGCCGTGGCGTGAGCGCCACGGTTCGAAAGGATCGCGCCAAGCACTACTCGCCTTGCGTGAACGTGCGCCGGTACTCGCTCGGCGTGGTCCCGAGGATGCGCTGGAAGTGCGTCCGCAGATTCGCGCCGGTGCCGAGCCCGACGTCGTTCGCGATCTGCTCCACGCCGCGCTCGGAACGTTCGAGCAGCTCCCGGGCCACATCGACGCGGGCGCGCATGACCCACTGCATCGGCGTGTACCCGGTGTCCTCGGCGAAGCGCCGCGAGAACGTGCGCGCCGACACCGCCGCGTGCCGGGCGAGCACATCGAGCGTGAGGGGCTCGCCGAGCCGGTGCAGCGCCCACTCGCGGGTGGCGGCGAACCGCTCGCCGAGCGGCTCGGGCACGCTGCGCGGCACGTACTGCGCCTGACCGCCGCTGCGGTAGGGGGCCGCGACCAGGCGCCGGGCCGCGTGGTTCGACGCGGCCACCCCGAGGTCGCCCCGGAGGATGTGCAGGCACAGGTCGATGCCCGAGGCGGCCCCGGCCGACGTCAGCACGCTGCCCTCGTCGACGAACAGCACGTTCTCGTCGACCCGGACGAGGGGGTGCTTCGCCGCCAGCGCCCGCGTGTAATGCCAGTGCGTCGTGGCACGTCTGCCGTCGAGCAGACCGGTGGCGGCGAGCGCGAAGGCACCCGTCGAGATGGCGGCGAGCCGTGCGCCCCGGCCGTGGGCGGCGATCAGCGCGTCGACGACGGTCCGCGGCGGGTCGTCGCGGTCCGGGAACCGGTAGCCGGGGATGAAGACGAGGTCGGCCCAGGCGAGAGCGTCGAGCCCCTGGGCGACGTGGTACGACAGGCCGTCGCCGCCGGTCACGAAACCGGGCGCCGAACCGCACACCCGCACCTCGTACGGCATGCTCGCGCGGGTCGTGAACACCTGAGCGGGAATGCCGACATCGAGCGGCTTCGCGCCTTCGAGCACCAGGACGGCGACACGACGCAGGCGGGAGGCTGGCACGGGACCCAGCCTACGTGGGGGCTCGGCTGCCCCCACGTCCTGTTCCATACCGCGCGAAGGCGTCCGGGCCGTCGGTTCAGCGGGGCCGTTCCGGGATCTCCGCGTCGGCAGGGGCGATCGCGTCGCCGATCGCGCCTCCGGTGGCGTCGCGCATGGCCCGCGCCACGCGTCGGATCACGTCGACTTCGAAGTCCACGGGAACGACACCGCGCAGCGCGGCGGCCCCGAGCTCCTCGTTGACGACCCGGAAGGCGGCGGAGGCCGCTGCCCCGTGCAGCCGCATCGCGAGGTCGTCGGCCGGGCGTCCCAGCCGCTTCGCGATGATCGCGGTCATCTCGCGCTCCACCTGATCACAGGCCATGAGCCAGGCGGTCCGGATCGACGGCTCGTGGTCCGCCAGCCGGATCATCCTGACCGCGAGCAAGGAGTCGGAGTGGTCCTCGGCGTCGGCGGCGTTCTCGTATCCGGCGACCTCCGCGGCGAGATGAACCTCAAGGGAAAGGTGGCGCGGCCAGCTCCGTAACGCGCGCATCTCCCATTCCACGCCTTGGGCGACGATGGGTTCGGCGCAGCTTTCCTTGCTGCGGAAGTGGCGCCAGATGGTGCGGGTGGACAGGCTTACGGCCTGGGCGATCTGGTCGCCGCTGGTGGCGTCCACGCCGTGTTCCCAGAACAGGCGGGACGCCTCCCGGGAGATCTCCAGGCGCCGCCGGTGGCGCCGCTGCTCACTCACTCCTCTGGCGGCCGGACTCATGAGCATTTCCATCCGTCTCAGGTGGCGACCGGGTCCCCCACTGCCCCTCCCGTGGCCCTGCGGACGGCGTGTGCCATGCGTTCCGGGGCGTCGGCCCACTGCGCGCGGTCGGCGCCGTCGAGAAGAGCCGCGCCGATCTCCTCGTTGAAGACCCGGATGGCGGCGGAGGCCGCCGCGGCGTGCACGCGCACCTGGAGGTCGGTGGCCGGGTGTCCCAGCCGCTTCGCGATGATCTCGGCCATCTCGCGCTCCACCTGGTCGCAGGCCATCAGCCAGGCGGTACGCAGGGCCGGTTCCGTGTCGGCCAGCCGGATCATCCGCATCGCGAGCGCGTTGTCATCCACCTCGACTGCGCTGGCCTCGCGATGGAACCGGCCCGCCTCCGCGCGGAAGCGCTCTTCGAGCGAGAGATGCGCGGGCCAGTCGCGCAGCGTGCGCATCTCCCATTCCACGCCTTGGGTGACGATGGGTTCGGCGCAGCTTTCCTTGCTGCGGAAGTGGCGCCAGATGGTGCGGGTGGACAGTCCCACGGCCTGGGCGATCTGGTCACCGCTGGTGGCGTCCACGCCCTGTTCCCAGAACAGGCGGGACGCCTCCCGGGAGATCTCCAGGCGCAGCCGGTGACGCCGCTGCTCGCTCATCCCGCTTCCGCCACGCTTGGCCGTCGCCATGCCGGTCACCTTCGCTCGTGTCCCTGCCAGCACATCAGTGTCATAGTGACACTAAGTGACGTCCGGTGTCAGGCTGGGGAGGTCAGGCGCTCTTGGCGGGCAGCAGGCCGATGGCCGTCAGTCGCTTGTTCGAGCGCCGCGCGGCCCAGGCGAACACCAGGAAGCCCAGGGCGAGCAGTGGGAAGCCCAGAGCGATCTTGGCGATGCCCAGGGAACCGATTTGGTCGGTCTCGTAGAAGTACTGCTTGACGGCGAACCGGGCGCCGAAGAGGGCGGCCATCACCAGGGTGGCGATGTCGTAGTAGAGCCGCGAGCGCTTGTCCGCGCGCCAGATGTGGCCCTTGCCGGTGGCCCCGTTCCAGATCAGGCCGGCCAGCGGCCACCGCACCAGGACGGAGGCGAGGAAGAGGATGGCGCCGGCCAGGCTCCCCCAAATGCCGATGAGGAAGTAGTCCTTGGCGGAGCCGGTGAACCAGACGACGCCGCCGGCGAGCGCGACGCCGAACACGCCGCTGATCGCGGGCTGCACCGACTCCTTGCGTACCAGTCGCACCACGCCGATGGCGACCGCGACGGCGAAGGCGGCGGTGATCGACACCTTGAGCCGCCCGCTGAAGTTGTTGGCGATGACGAAGGTCAGCGCGGGCAGCGCCGAGTAGACGATTCCCTTGATGCCTCCGGCCTGGTCGAGGACCGAAGGCCGCTGCCGAGGCTCCGCCTGCGCCGCCTGCCCTGCCTGCGTGCCGGGCTCTGTCTCCAGGGGGCTTTGGGTCTTCATGATGGTCGGTTCTCCCGAGTTCGTCTGGGGGCGAGGCACGCCTTCGGCCTGTCACTAAATGCTATCGTGGCATTAAGTGACAGGCAACTGAAGGAAGGGTCGACATGGCACCGCGCGGGACCATCTCCGTCGAGGAGTTCTTCCGGCCGCCGCCTCGCGCGAGGGCCACCCTCTCGCCGGACGGCAAGGCGCTGGCGTACCTGGCGCTGTGGAAGAACCGCATGAACGTCTGGATCGAGAGCCTGGACGCGCCGGGGGACGCGCGGTGCGTGACCACCGAGGACCGCGGAGTGGTGAGCTACTACTGGACCCGTGACCCGCGGTGGCTGCTCTACACCCGGGACCAGGGCGGCGACGAGAACGTGCACCTCTACCGCGTCGACCTGGAGGACCCGGACGCCGCCGCGGTGGACCTCACGCCCTATCCGGGTGCGCGGACCGTGGGCCTGGACTTGCCCGCCGGGCGGCCCGGCAAGGTGATCACCCAGCTGAACCTGCGCGACCGGGCCCGGTTCGACCTGGTCGAACTGGACATCGCCACCGGCGACCTCACGACCCTCGCCCGGAGCCCCGGGGGCACTGTCGGCGGGTGGCTGTACAGCGAGCGCGAGCTGTTCGCGGTGGCGATGACGGCCGAGGGCGATGTCGAGCTGTCCCGGTGGGACGGGGCAACGGGTGCGCTGGACCCCGTGGCGCGGTTCGACGGCGGCGACGCTCCGCTGGGGATCTACCCCATGGAGGTCACACCGGACGGCACCGGGGTGTGGCTGGGCTCGAACCGTGGGAGCGACCGTCTCCGCCTGGCCCGGCTCGACCTGGCCACCGGTGAGGAGGAAGAGGTCGACTCCCACCCGGACTACGACCTGGACACCCGTGCACAGGTCTTTCCCGCCCTGCCCTCCCCTCTGATCCGCAGCGGGGGCACCGGTGAGCTGCTCGGAGTCCGTTATCTCGGGGAGCGGCAGGTGATCCACGCGCTGGACCCGCACTTCGCCGAGGTACTGGAGAATCTGGAGAAGCTGTCCGACGGTGATCTCGCCGCGCTGTCCTCCGACGAGAGCGGACAGCGCTGGGTCGCCGCCTTCACCCACGACCGTGACCCCGGGGTCACCTTCTTCTACGACCACGCCACGGGCGAGAGCCGCCTGCTCCACCGGGCGAAGCCGCACCTCGACCCCGAGTCACTGGCGCCGATGCGACCGGTGCCGATCACCTCCCGCGACGGTCTGACCCTGCCCCTGCACCTGACACTGCCGGTCGGCATCGAGCCGTCCCGGCTGCCGCTGGTCCTGTTCGTCCACGGCGGTCCCTGGACCCGGGACAGCTGGGGGTACAACCCCGCCGCGCAGCTCTTCGCCAACCGCGGCTGCGCGGTGCTGCAGGTCGACTTCCGGGGCTCCACCGGCTACGGCAAGGCGTTCACCAGGGCCGGTATCGGGGAGTTCGCGGGCAAGATGCACGACGACCTCATCGACGGCGTGCGGTGGGCGGTCGACCAGGGGTACGCCGACCCGGACCGCGTCGCGATCATGGGCGGCTCCTACGGCGGCTACGCGGCACTGGTCGGTGTCACCTTCACCCCGGACGTCTTCGCCGCCGCCGTCGATGTCGTCGGCGTCTCGGACCTGGCCAACTTCATGCGCAGCCAGCCCGACTTCGTCAAACCGATGCTCGCCTCCAACTGGTTCACGTACGTCGGTGACCCGGCCGACCCCGCGCAGGAGGCCGACATGCTGGCTCGCTCCCCGATCAGCCGCGTCGACCAGATCCGCACACCGCTGATGGTGGTGCACGGCGCCAACGACGCCCGCGTCGTCCTCGCCGAGTCCGACCAGCTCGTCGAAGCCCTCCGCGCACGAGCCGTCCCCGTCGAGTACACCGTCATGGAGGACGAAGGCCACGCCATCGAGAACCCGGAGAACGTGATCGCCCTCTACACCGCGGTGGAACGCTTCCTGGCCGAACACCTGGGCTTCGATTCACGGGAGACGGCATGACCCGGACCCTGCGCGCCCGACGGAGCCGACCCGGCGTCGATACCGTTGGAGGAGCTGGCCATGGCCCGTGTTCGCGGCGGAGGGCGAGGTGACCTGCGGGCCGGGTCATTTTCGCCACGCTTCGCCGTCCCACCTGTAGCTGGGCAGGCCGTCGGCCGGGGTGGTACGGAAGGGGCGCCCCCTGTCCGTGATCGTCGTGGTGCCGGAGACGGCGCCGTCCGACCAGTCGAGTCGGCCGGTCCAGGTGCACTCGCAGTGCCGTGTCGATACGTCGATTTCGAGCGTGACGGGAGCGGTGGTCGGCACCTTGTGCGGGAAGGTCCCGGGACTCGTTCTGGTCCAGCGGGGCGGGGAGGCGTCGAGGTCCTTCATCCCGTACCAGCGGGGGGTGGCGGATTCGCCGCCTCCGCCGCACCCCTGGTCGGCCGTCGCGGGGTCGAGCACCGTACCCGCCATGGGCTTGGCGCGTTTGACGATGTGCACGGTGAAGTCCTTGAGGACGATGGTGCGGCCGCCCCGCGCCTCCACTCTGAGGCTGAGCCTGAGAGCATTCGGCGCCGCGCCTCCGAAGGCGTACGGGTCCCGGTCCCAGGTCGCCCCGTTCCGGTTGGGCCGGTCCCCGGGTACGTAATCGTCCAGCCGGGCCGCCGGAATGGGGAAGGCCCACCCGCCGTCGGTACCGCAACCGCTGTCGAGGTGGGGCGTGACGTCCACCGTGACCAGCGGCCCGGCGACGCTCGGGCTCGTCTCGGCCGTGGGGTGCGAATCGCGCGGCTCCGTGGGGTGCCGTAGAAACGTATCGATCAAGGGGGCGGCCGCGTACCGCAACGCGGCCCCGGCCAGGTCATCTGTCCATGCGACCATGCCGCCGACCAGCCCCAGGGGCAGCAGCCACGCCAGCCACCCGGCCCAGTGCCGCCACCCTCTGCCAGGCGTCATAGCAAGTCCCGCGGCTACGGCGCGAGGTGGTCGAACTCTCCGGCCTTGGCGGCGCGCAGGAAGGCGCCCAGTTGGTCTCGGGTGGTGGTGAGGAGTTCGCCGGGGTCGTCGCTCTCGCGGAGGTGTATTCCGGCCGGGGACGTCGCGAGTTCGACGCAGGCGTTCGCCTCTCCTCCCCCCGAGAACGATGACTTTTGCCAGGTGAGTGATGCGGGCACTGGTTTGCCTTTCAGATCTCGCACACGAGGCGGTGCATGAAGTCGCGGGAATCCTCGGCCGCAAGCGATGCGTCTCTCATGCGGTCGAGTACCTTCCGATATCGCTTGAGCTGCGCTTCGGCATCCACGAGGATGCTGTCGTGCTCTGAATCGAGCTGCACGGTGTCGAGTTGCCGTACCGCCCCCTCCAGGTACGTGATCGACGTTCCGGAACCGGCGAAGCCGTCGGCCTCGAACGGGACCACCCGGATAGTGACGTTCCAGCGGTCCGACAGCTCCAGGATATGCCGCAGTTGGGCCCGGGCCACCTTCCGTCCCCCGAATCGCATACGCAGCGCCGCCTCATGGACGATGGCCTCGTACTCCCGGACGGGCTCTTCGGCGAGGGCCGCACTCCGTCGCCGTCTGTGTTCCACCCGCACTTCGAGCGTGTCCGGCGGCAGGGGAGGCGTGGAGTAGGCGAAGATCGCGCGCATGTGGTCCTCGGTCTGCAGAAGGCCGGGGATGTGGGAGATGTGATACGCGCGCATCGCGGCGGCGTGGTGTTCCAGATCGGCCAGGTCGAGGAGCCCGGGGGCCAGTACTCCGCGGTACTCCTCCCACCAGCCACTCTTTCCTCGTACCGTCACCGCCATGGCGCACATGGCGTCTAAGAGCGCCGCGTCGTCGCAGGAGTAGTGCGCCGCGAGCGTGCGCAGGCGCTCCTCGCTGATCCCGTAGCGGCCCGCTTCGAGGTTGCTGATCTGCGGGTGCCCGCCACCCAGGAAGTCGCCGACCTCGCTCGCGGACATGCCAGCGGCCTCGCGCAGTCTGCGCAGCTCGGAGCCCAGGCGAACTTGACGTGCCGTGGGGTTACTTCTCGGCGGCATGAGGTCCTCCCTTCGCGGGTGTGGTGACTCTGCCGCCCCACCGTTTCACGGTCCACATGGCCGATTACCTCTTTCGTGGAAACTGTTGCACCGGCGCACGAGTTGACCCTACCGTCTGTAGCGCAACTCTCAGCACAGGGTGAGCGTAACGGCACACGGAGGTTCGGCATGTCCTTCTCCTACGACCAGGAACTCCACGCGATGGTCAACGACTTCGCACCCCGGCTGTTCGCCGTGGTCCAGGAGTACGACACGGAATCCGGCGAGCGCGACGGGGAGATCGCGGCGTGGGGGCTGACCCATCCCGACGGGCATACGGACGTGACCAGCGTCGAGGGAACGCGCCGCGCCTCAACTCGCCCGAGCGGGCGACCTGGTGGTTCAGCCGGGAGAAGGACGTCTCGGCCCGGCTGATCTGGTGCGACTCCATCGTGGGTGGGCGCTAGGACAGCGCCGGGTCGAGGACGATGTCCTCGGTGCGGGCCTCGGTGGTGGGGGCCTCGGGGAAGTGACAGGCGGACAGGTGGCCCTCGTGGTTGCCCTCGATGCGCAGCAGGGGCGGTTCCTGCTGGGCGCAGAGGTCCTGGGCCTTCCAGCAGCGGGTGCGGAAGCGGCAGCCGGAGGGCGGGGCGATGGGGGAGGGGACGTCTCCGGCGAGGCGGATGCGTTCGCGGCCCGCGTCGGAGGACGAGTCGTCCTCGGCCATCACCACGGCCGCGTCCGGGACGGCGGACAGCAGGGCGTGGGTGTACGGGTGGCGGGGGCGGCGGTAGATGGAGTCGCGGTCGCCGACCTCGACGATCTTCCCCAGGTACATGACCGCGACGCGCTGCGAGAAGTGCCGTACGACGGCGAGGTCGTGGGCGATGAAGAGGAAGGCGATGCCCAGTTCGCGCTGGAGGCGCTGGAGGAGGTTGACGACCTGGGCCTGGATGGAGACGTCGAGGGCGGAGACGGGTTCGTCGGCGACGATGAGACGGGGTTCCAGGGCGAGCGCGCGGGCGACCCCGATGCGCTGGCGCTGGCCGCCGGAGAACTCGTGCGGGAAGCGGTTGTAGTGCTCGGGGTTGAGGCCGACGGTCTCCAGCAGTTCGCGCACCCGGGCCTCGCGGCCGCCGGGCGGGCGGATGCCGTTGATCTCCATCGGGCCGGAGATGATCGTGCCGACGGTCTGCCGGGGGTTCAGCGAGGAGTACGGGTCCTGGAAGATCATCTGGATCTCGGAGCGGACCGGGGCGAGCTGTTTGCGGCCCGCGTGGGTGATGTCCCGCCCCTGGTAGGCGATCCGCCCGGCGCTCGGCTCCAGCAGCCGGGTGAGCAGCCGTCCGGTGGTGGACTTGCCGCAGCCGGACTCGCCGACCAGGCCGAAACTCTCGCCCGCGTGCACGGTCAGGTCGATGCCGTCGACGGCCTGGACGGCGCCCACTTTCCGGCGGAAGGGGAAGCCGCCCATGATCGGGAAGTGCTTGGTCAGGTTCTCGGCGACCAGGAGGGGTTCCGGCTCCCCCGGGGTGCTCGACACGATGCTCATGTGTACGGCTCCTTAGCCCAGCCGGGGCTTGATCTGCTCGGTGAAGAGGGTCTGCTTGCGCTCGGCGCCCAGATGGCAGGCGGCGCCCCGGCCGTCGGGGAGTGCGGGCCGCGTCTCCCGGCACTGTTCGCCGTCCACCTGCGATACGTACCCGCAGCGGGGGTGGAAGGGGCAGCCGGGCGGTGGCGCGAGGAGGCTCGGCGGGGTGCCGGGGATCGGGCTGAGGGGTTCGTCGACGGAGGAGGACAGCCGGGGCATGGAGCTCAGCAGCCCCCAGGTGTACGGGTGCTGGGGCGCCCGCAGCACCTCGCGGACCGTGCCGCGCTCGACCGCCCGGCCCGCGTACATCACCAGCAGGTCGTCGGCGGTGTTGGCGACCACGCCCAGATCGTGGGTGATGAGGATGATCGCGGAGCCGAACTCCTGCTGGAGCTCCTTGAGGAGGTCCAGGATCTGCGCCTGGACGGTGACGTCGAGGGCGGTGGTCGGCTCGTCGGCGATCAGCAGATCGGGGTCGCAGACCAGCGCCATGGCGATCATGGCGCGCTGCCGCATCCCGCCGGAGAACTGGTGCGGATAGTCGTCCACCCGCAGCCGTGGGTTGGGGATGCCGACCTTCTCCAGCATCTCGATGGCGCGCAGCCGGGCGTCCCGCTGGGAGGCACCGGTGTGCTTGCGGTACGGCTCGGCGATCTGGCGGCCGACCGTGTAGTAGGGGGAGAGGGCGGTCAGCGGGTCCTGGAAGATCATCGCCATCGTGTTGCCGCGCAGCTTCTCCAGGGCGCGTTCGGGCGCGCCGGTCAGCTCCTGCCCGTCGAGGCGGATCTCGCCCGTGACCGTGGTGGTGCGCGGGTCGTGGAGGCCGAGCACGGTGAGGTTGGTGACGGACTTGCCGGAGCCGGATTCGCCGACGATGCCGAGCGTCCGGCCGCGTTCGAGGTCGAAGGAGAGGCCGTCCACGGCCTTGACGGTGCCGTCCTCGGTGGCGAAGCGGACGTGCAGGTCGGTCACGGACAGGAAGGATTCGGTGGTCACTTCGGCGTCCTTCTAGGCGAGGCGTACGCGCGGATCGATGACGGCGTAGGCGGCGTCGACCAGGATGTTGAAGACGACGATGGCCGCGGCGCTGACCAGCATCACGCCCATCAGCATCGGCAGATCGGTCAGCTGGACGGATTCCACGGCGAGCCGCCCGATGCCGTGCAGGGTGAAGGTGTACTCGGTGACCATCGCCCCGCCGAAGAGGGAGCCGAGGTCGATGCCGAAGATGGTGACGATGGGGGCGATGGCACCGCGCCAGGCGTAGCGGAAGAAGACCGTCCGGCTGGACAGCCCCTTGGCCCTGGCCGTTCGGACGTGGTCCTCCTGGAGCTGCTCGACCATCTGGGAGCGGGTCATCCGGCTGTAGTTGGCCATGAAGATCAGCGACAGCACCAGCCAGGGCAGCAGCATCCCGCTGAACCACTTCGCCGGATTGTCGGTGAAGGGGTGGTAGGCGGGCTGTTCCATGATCCCCAGGCCGCTGACGAACCAGGCCAGGCAGAGCACGCCGACGAAGTAGATCTGCAAGGACGCGCCCAGCAGCGACAGCGAGCTGACGGCCTTGTCGATCCAGGTGCCGCGCCGCCAGGCCGCGACCATCCCGATGCCGATCCCGCAGACCAGGAACACCGCGGCGCCGCCCAGGGCGAGCGAGAGGGTGGTGGGGAAGCGGTCGACGATGGTGCCCCACACCTGCTCCTGGCTGACGAAGGAGTAGCCGAAGCAGGGGGCGTCGCAGTGCCCGACCGCGAAGTCCCGCCCGACGAAGATCCCGATCATGAACTTCGCGTACTGCACCGGGACCGGCTGGTCCAGGCCGAGGTTCTTGTTGATGATCGCGAGCGAGGCGGGGTCGCAGCTCTTGCCGCAGGCGAGCCGGGCGGGCTCGGCGGGCAGGGCGAAGAAGAGGAAGAAGGTGATCGCGCTGATCAGCAGGAGGATCACGATCGCGCCGAGGGACCGGCGGGCGAGGAATCTCAACATGGCGTCGGAGATCTTCCGGTAGGTGCGGGGCGGCCGCGCCGCGGGCGGTGACGTACGCGTACGGGGTGGGCGTGACGCACGCGGTACGGGCGGTACGGTGCGGCGCGGCCGGGTTCCGGTGGCTACTTGACGAAGACGGCGGTCGGGTCCACGGCCCCGTAGATCGGGTTCCACTTCACCCCGTCGATGCCGGAGCCCCAGAGGGTGAACAGCCGGTTGTAGAAGGTCGGGACCGCGGGCACCTGGTCGGTGAGGACCTTCTCGCCGAGCTTCATCCATTCCGTGGTGGCCCGGTCGAGGTCGCCGGCCTTGCCGATGCGGTCGATCTCCTTGTCGACCGCCGGGACCTTCAGATGGCTGTAGTTCGCCGAGTCGTCGTAGACGTTCTTTCCGCCGTACACCGGAGGAACGACGGTCGACGCGGAGGGCCAGTCGGCGGACCAGGAGGACCGGTAGAGGTCGTACTTGTTGTCCACCTTCCCGATCTGGGAGTAGTAGGTGGTCTGGTCGATCTCCTTCTTCTGGACCTTGAACCCGGCCCGCTGCAGGGCCTGCTGGACGACGACCGAGGCGTCCTGGTGGGTGTCGCCGTTGCCGTAGGCGTAGACCAGCTCGTAGTTCTCCTCGCCCGCTTCCTTCAGCAGCTCCTTGGCCTTCTTGGCGTTGCCGCCGGGGTATTTCTTCTTCTGATACGGGTCGAAGGACGGGTCGTAGCCCTTGAGCGTCGGGCCGACCAGACCGCCCGCGATCTCACCGCCCTTGGGGCCGCCGAACTGCTGGAGATACTGACCGCTGGGGAAGGCCCAGGCGATCGCCTCGCGCACCTTCTTGTTCTTGACCCGGTCCGTATTGATCGAGACAACGTCCACATAGGGCTGGGTCTCGGTCATCGACCGGGCCATCGCGTCCTTGTTCTTGAGGACCGCCGAGATCTGCGAGGGATCGACGGCGTTGGTCCAGGTCATGCCGTTCTTGTCGGTGCCCTTGTCGGCCACGAGACGGCGGGTGGAGTCCACCCACTGATGGCCGAAGGAGACATCGAAGGTGTTCACGTACTGATGGCGTATCGGATCGGTCTTGGGGTCCCACTGATCGTTCTTGACGAACTGGATGCCCTTGCCCGACTTGAAGTTCTTGATCTTGTACGGGCCGCTGGCCACCGGCGCCTTGTCGTACTTCTCCTTGGTGTCCTTGCCCGGCGGCACCGCGCCGATGTTGGGCATGGCCACCGCGAACGGCACCTCGGCCCGGGGCTGGTCGAAGTGGAAGACGACGGTCTTCGCGTCCGGCGTGTCCAGCACCGACTTCGGCAGGTGCTCGCCCTTGTACGGGCCGTCCGGCAGCGCCTTGCGGTACTTCTGGCCCTCGCCCGAGAGCCACTGCTGCAGATACGTCGGGCCGTTGGTCTCGAATGGGGCGTAGAGCCGCTCGACGGCGTGCCGGACGTCCTTGGAGGTGATCGGCGAGCCGTCCTCGAACTTCAGCCCGTCCTTGAGCGTGTACGTCCATGTCCGGCCGCCGTCGGAGGACTTGCCGGTGTCGGTGGCAAGGTCGCCGACCAGCTTGACCTTCCCGGTCTTGTCGTCGATCCGGTAGTTCGTCAGCGTCCGGTTGTAGAGGGTCTGCATGATCAGCTCATCGCTGACATAGATCTGGCCAGGATCGAGGTGCTCGAACGCGTCGCGCTGGAGCACCGACACCGTGCCGCCCTTCTGGGCGCCCGGCAGGTCCTTGGCGGGCCCGGTGGAGTCGGCGGCGCTGCCCAGGGTGATCCCCTGGGCCTTCATCTTCGGCTCCTTGGAGTCATCGGGGGCCGAGCCGCCCCCGCTGCTGCACGCCGAGAGCGCCAGCGCTCCCGCGGCCAGGGCGACGGCGTACTTATGTGCTCTGCGCCTGCTGTTCAACGTCATGGTGGTGAATGCACCTGCCTCGCTGGACCTCGTCGGACGGAACACTTGCCGTTGTCTGCGTCTGCCGTGTGGTGCTGGTGCGGGTCAACGCGTGGTCTTCGGGTCCATGGCGTCCCGGACCGAGTCCCCGAGCAGGTTGAAGGCGACGACGAAGATCACCATGGCGATGCCGGGGAAGAACATGTAGGTGATGTCGCCCTCGTAGAAGTTGGCGCCCTTGGCGAACATCCGCCCCCAGTCGGGGGTCGGCTCGACCACCCCGACACCGAGGAACGACAGGGCCGCCTCCGTCGTCACGAAGCCCGGCAGCATCAGGGTGGACTGCACCAGGATCGGCGTGCCCAGATTGGGCAGCAGCTCCTTGCGGACGATCCGCCACGGCGAGGCGCCCGTCACCTTCGCGGCCTCGACGAACTCGCGCTCCCGCAGCGACAGCACCTGACCGCGCAGCAGCCGGGCCAGCTGCATCCAGCCCAGCAGCCACAACACCGTGACCAGGGCCGTCACCCGGAAGTAGGTGGGCGTCTCCTTCTGCGGGCTGACGAACAGCGCGGTGATCACCGGCATGAACGCGACGAAGAACAGCTGCTGCGGGAAGGACAGCAGCAGATCGATCAGCCGCCCCAGGAAGTAGTCGGTGCGCCCGCCCAGATAGCCCGCGACGACGCCGATGACGATGCCGGTGAGCGTGGACAGCACCGTCGCGGCCAGCCCGATCAGCAGCGAGGTACGGATGCCGAACACCAGCTGCGTCAGCACGTCCCGGCCGAGCTTGGGCTCGATGCCGAACCAGAACTCGCCGTCGATGCCGCCGTTGGGCTTCATCGGATAGCCGGTGAGCGGGTCCAGCAGCTCGGGCCGGTCGAGGCCGTACGTCGTGTACGGGTCCTTGCCGTAGAGGGAGGAGATGACCGGGGCCAGCACGGCGACGGCGAAGAAGAACAGCACGATCCAGGCGGAGATCACGCCCGTACGGTCGCGCTTGAAGCGCCGCCACATCAGCTGACGGGGCGATAAGCCGGCGGGCTGTCCGCCCGGTCCGGCTGCTCCGCCCTCCGCGGCCGGGGCGGTCTTCCCGGCCACGGTGAGCTGGGATGGACTCGTCATCGCGTACGCCCCCCATGGTGATCCGCCGCGTCGCACAAACCGTCAACTCGGTGTATCTACCCGCGTCGTGGCGGGTTGAGCGGACTTTCGCAACGGATTCACAGCCGGGTCAAGGGGGCGGGCGGGAGCGGATGCGCCCGGCCTCGGAGTCTTGAGCGAACATTTGGCAGATCGAGGTCATGACGTGCTTGACAGTGATCGTTACTGTTCGAACGGCATCCGGTTGGTCACGATCCGCGCACTTCTTCGTACTTCTTTGGGTTTCTTCGCGCCGCGACGATTGCCCGGGGTGTGCGGTGGGGGAAACCTACGGCTATGGGGCAGGGACGGATACTTACACGCGGAGCACGCGTTTTCGGCGCACTCGTCTGCGCGGTGCTCGGAATGATCTCGCTGGCATGGATCGTCCGGGACCTGGGCAAGGCGGATGAGGCGAGCCATCTGTGGTGGACATGGTCCGGAATGCCGTTCCGGGCCTCGGGGAGTCTCTTCGGCTCCTCCCTGTTCGATCTGGTCCTGCTCGCCCTCTGCGTCGTCGCCGGGATCGCCGCGCTGCGCTCACCGGCCGCCGCGGGGGCGCTCGGTACGGTCGCGGCCGTGACCCTGGTGCTGCGGCTGCCCAGCCTGTGGAACCTGAACGCGGACTGGATGCAGGGCATCCCCGACGACCTCAAGACGCGGGCCACGCTGAGCGCCTGGGCCGGGGTGGTGCTCGGGGCGCTGCTGCTGGCCACCGTCGCCGTGGCCCGGCGGCCCGCCGACGGACATCCCGCCGCGCCGGGCGCCCTGCCCGCCGACGCCCCGCCCGGGCGGCCCGGGCCGGGGGCCGCGGTGACGGGGGCGCTGCTGCTGGGGGCGGCGGGGGCCGTCGTCGGCGCCTGGCAGATCTACTGGGCGCAGAAGGCGGACTGGGACATCTACAAGTACCAGCTGACCGGCAAGCACACCCTGGTGACGCTGCTTTCGCCGCCCGCCGCGTGGGAGGCCTGGGCCCTCGTCGCGCTCTGCCTGGTGGCCGCCGCGGCCGCGCTGGGGCGGGCGCCGCTGGCGCGGCCGCTGGGGATGGTGGCGGCGGTGCTGGTGCTGGCGGCCGGGGTGAGCGAGATCTCGCTCTACAGCAAGCTGAAGTACGTCGAGCACCTCGACGATCTGCCGACCGTCGGGGTGCTGTCGGTGCTGACCGCGTTCTTCGAGCTGGCCGTGGGTCTGGTGGCGCTGCTCGCGCTGGCCCGGCGCGGCGAGACGGACGCCCCGGCCCCGCCGTACGCGACGGGGACGTACGGCACGGGGGCGTACGACGGGTACAGCGGTTACAGCGGGGCGGGCGCCGGATACGTCCCGCCGCCCGCCGCTCCGCCGGGCTACGCCCCGCCCCCGCCGACCGCCCCGCCCACGGTTCCGCCGCCTCCGCCGTCCCCGCCGCCGGGCTGGTGACCGCCGCCGGGCTGGTGAGTCAGCCCGTCCCGAGCGACCGCTTCAGGAAGTCGACCTGGAGCAGGAGCAGGTTCTCGGCCACCTGCTCCTGCGGGGTCATATGCGTCACCCCGGAGAGCGGCAGCACCTCATGCGGGTGGCCCGCGGCCAGGAGTGCCGAGGACAGCCGCAGCGAGTGGGCGACGACCACGTTGTCGTCCGCCAGCCCGTGGATGATCATCATCGGGCAGGCCGGGCCCTCCGCCGCGCCGGACAGCCCCTCGTCCGTCACCAGCGAGTTCGCCGCGTACACCGCGGGCTGCTCCTCGGGGTGGCCCAGGTAGCGCTCGGTGTAGTGGGTGTCGTACAGCCGCCAGTCGGTGACCGGCGCGCCCACCACCGCCGCGTGGAAGACGTCGGGGCGGCGCAGCGCGGCGAGCCCGGCGAGGTAGCCGCCGTAGGACCAGCCGCGGATGGCGACCCGGCCGAGGTCCAGCGGGTAGCTCCCGGCGAGCGCGGTGAGCGCCTCGACCTGGTCCTCCAGGGT
Organism: Streptomyces sp. NPDC005962; assembly: GCF_040629205.1. Taxonomy (NCBI): domain Bacteria; kingdom Bacillati; phylum Actinomycetota; class Actinomycetes; order Kitasatosporales; family Streptomycetaceae; genus Streptomyces; species Streptomyces sp. NPDC005962. The sequence continues at coordinate 70,370 of NZ_JBEXVE010000019.1, forward strand.
GACGGCCGCGAGGTCGTCGCGGACGGCCTTCTCCCAGGCGGGGGAGCGGCCGGGGGTGCCGCGCCCGTCGGCGACGATCACCGCGAAGCCCTGGTCGGCGAACCACTGCGAGGTGACGTACGCGTTGTGGGCGGCGACCACGCGCTGGCCGTGCGGTCCGCCGTACGGGTCCATCAGCACCGGCAGCGGCCCGTCGCCCTCGCTGTACCCGGTCGGCAGGAGCACCGCGCAGGGGATGTCGTTCTTGCCCGCGAAGGTGAGCTGCGGGCGTGCGGTGATGACGGGGGTCTCGGCATACGAGGCGATCTGGGCGACCGTCTCCGCGGTCCCGTGGTCGGCGGCCCGCAGCAGCTCCGCCCGGGCGCCGGGCCGGTCCGTCCCGGCGTAGGTGAGCGTGATGAGCCGGTCGCCGCGCATGGCGGAGTGCACGGCGGGGAAGGGGCGCTTGCCGACCGGTTCCCAGCCGCCCTGGTCGCCGCTGCCGCGGAACCAGGCGCGGTGGACGTCGATCTCGCCGGGCCGGTCGGGCAGCGCGGCCCCGGCGCCCGGGGAGGCGGAGAACAGCACGTCGTCCTCGCCGACGGAGAGGACCGCGCGCACCTGGAGGGCGCCGGAGGTGAGCTTGCGGTCGCCGACCATCAGGGCCCGGGCGCCGCCCTCGTCCGCGATCCGGACGAGCCGCCCGTCGGGGGTCCAGGCGGGCACACCGGGGAAGAGATCCAGCCATACCGGGTCCTCGTCGGCGTGCACGGTGCTGGTCCGTCCGGTTTTGGTGTCCACGGCCAGATAGCGCTGGCCGCGCTGGTCCCGGGCCTGGACGAGGAGCAGCGGCGGGCCGTAGGCCGACCAGTGCACCCGGGCGAGGTAGGGGTAGCGCTGCCGGTCCCACTCGATCTCCGTACGGGAGCCGTCCAGGCCCAGCAGGACGAGCCGCACCTCGGCGTCGGCGGTGCCCGCGGCCGGGTAGGCGACCTCGGCGGGCGCCTGGCCGGGGTGGGCGGGGTCGGCGATCCACCAGCGGCGTACGGGGGCGTCGTCGGCGCGGGCGACCAGCAGGGCGTCGCTGTCCGGGGACCACCAGAAGCCGCGGGTGCGGTCCATCTCCTCGGCCGCGATGAACTCCGCGAGACCGTAGGTGACGGTGTCGGCCTCCGGTTCGGCGAGCGCCCGGTCGCCGTCGCCGTCTCCCTGGCCGCTCTCGCCGCTCTCACCGTCGGTGCCGGTGCCGGCGCCGGTGTCCGTGACGCGCAGCGCGCCGTCCGCCACGTAGGCGACCCGGCGGCCGTCGGGGGAGGGGCGCGGGTCCACGACGGGACCGGGCACCCGCAGTTCGCGGGCCTCGCCGCGGATCAGATCGGAGACGAACAGCCGCCCGGAGAGGGCGAAGGCCGCCGTCTCCACGGCCCGGTCCACCGCGTAGCCGACCACTCCGGCCGAGCCCTCGCGGCTGCGCTCGCGGCGCGCCCGCTCCTCGGCGGACAGCTTCTCGTCCGCGCCGCCGAGCAGGGCCACCGGATCGGCGGCCGGGTACTCCCGCCGCCCGGCGACGTCGTACACCCACAGCAGCCCCGCCCGGTCGGTGCCGCCGCGGGACCGCAGGAAGACCACGCGGGAGTCGTCGGGGGCCACGGTGAAGGCCCGCGGTGCTCCGAGCGTGAAGCGCTGGGTGCGGGCGTGCTGCCGTGGGAAGGAGAGCTGTCCGGTCATGGGGCGAGCGTACGGGTCCTGAAGATCGCGAGGGGCGTACTGGCCGGTACACGCCTCGGGGCCTTACCGGCCGTCCCGCGAGCCGCCGTGCGGATCACTTGCCAGGGGCACAGTCCGGCCGTCCTGCGGCGAGAACAAGCCAGCTTCGTGGGCGTCCGGATGGCGGATAACCAGCGAGAAGTCGCCCTGGCCAAGCGCCAGTTCGTGCGATCAGGCATGCGCCCCTGTCATGCTCCCGTGCACCGACTCGTGCGCACGCGCCGATAGTTATGATCGATTGCGCATAGTGGGTAGGCCCCGTGTGGCATCAATATGTTGTCTGTCCGAGCGCGTGTTCCTGGAGGTGAGTCGCTGTGGCGCTCTCGATTTCGTTGTCCGTGCTGCTTCTGATCATCGTATTCATGCTGGTCAACAAGGCTGGGCTGAAAACCGCGCACGCGCTCATCTGTGTGCTGCTCGGTTTCTACCTGGCCAGCTCGTCGGTGGCACCGACGATCGACGACCTCACCACCAACGTGGCGAACATGATCGGCGACGTGAAGCTCTGAGCCGCTGACGGCGCGCAGGCGACGATTCACGGGGGCCCGGGCCCGCGATCCGCGGGCACCGGTGGGCGAATCGTAGGCTGTGGTCATGACCGTTCTTCCCGCCCGTCGTCTCCTCCTGGTGCACGCGCATCCGGATGACGAGTCGATCAACAACGGCGCGACCATGGCCAAGTACGCGGCCGAGGGTGCCCACGTCACCCTGGTGACCTGCACCCTCGGTGAAGAAGGCGAGGTCATTCCGGCATCCCTGGGCCACCTCGCCGCCGATCGCGATAACACCCTCGGCACCCACCGGATCGGTGAACTCGCCGCGGCCATGGAGGTGTTGGGCGTCCAGGACCACCGTTTCCTGGGCGGTCCGGGCAGATACCGCGACTCGGGCATGATGGGCGCCCCGCAGAACGACCGCCCCGACAGCTTCTGGCAGGCCGACCTCGACGAGGCCGCCTCCCACCTGGTGGCCGTGATCCGCGAGATCCGGCCGCAGGTCCTGGTCGCGTACGACGCGAACGGGGGCTACGGACACCCCGACCACATCCAGGCACACCGCGTCGCCACGCGCGCGGTGGAGCTGGCCGCGGGGCCGGTCTACCGCCCTGACCTGGGCGATCCCCACGAGGTCGACAGGGTCTACTGGAACTGCGTGCCGCGCGCGGCCGTCGAGGAGGGCTTCGCGCGACTGCGGGCGGCGGGCAAGGAGACGCCCTTCCCCGGCATCGCCACCGCCGACGACGTACCGGGCGTGGTGGACGACGCGGAGATCTCGGCGGTGATCGACGGCACCGCGTACGCCGCCGCGAAGACCGCCGCGATGCGCGCCCACGCCACCCAGATCGCGGTCGACGGACCCTTCTTCGCGCTCTCCAACGACCTGGGCCAGCCGCTGTTCGTCCGCGAGCACTACCGGCTCGTCAAGGGCGAGCCGGGCGCGGGGCGCGAGGACGACCTGTTCGCGGGGGTGACGGCATGACGGCCGCCCGTCTCGCGGGATACGCGCTGCTGGCCGTCCTCGGGGCCCTGGTGGCCGTCGCGGGCGCGGTGGTCCAAGGGCTCTGGTTCCCCGGCGGGTTGCTGCTCGCGCTGCTCGGCGTCGCGGCCGTGTGCTACGGCGGCGTCAAGGCGACCGACCGGCGGCTGGGCGGTGGCGTGCCCGCCGGGGCGTGGACGCTCGTGGTCCTGCTGCTCACCAGCGCCCGTCCGGAAGGGGACTTCCTCTTCGGTGCGGGCTTCGGTTCGTACGTATTCCTGCTGGGCGGCATGTTCCTCGGTGTGATGTGTGCCACCCTGCCGGTGGTGTCGCATCCGGGCGCGCTGGCGGCCCGACTTGGTAAGTGACGTGACGTTTACGGCGTGACGTCCCCGGGACCCGGCGCGATGTCCCGGGACCTCGGACGCTCCTCCGCCGACGCACGCCGACGCACGAGCAACGCACAAGGCGCGGCCATTGGACGGCCGCCAAGTACGCGACCGCGGCGCCCAGTATGGTGGTGCGCGCCGCCGAGCCGCCCGCGCGAGGTCTGACGGGCGGCGGAGCTAACTGGGAGAACCTGCTTTGAGCCGTGAATCTGACAGTTCGTCCTCCGGGGCCCGGGGAGGTGGCGGCGGTGCCGCCTATCCGTCGGGCACCCCGCCGTACGGATCGCGTCTGTCCCCGTCGCCGGAGGCCCTTCAGGGCGGCGTCGGTGATGGTGAGGCGGATACCGCGGCCAAGCCTGAGGACGCGAAGACCGAAACCACTCTGACGACCCGCATCCGGATCAACATCCCGGGTTCGCGGCCCATTCCGCCGCTCGTCATGCGCAAGACCGTCGAAGGGGACGGCGTGCCCGCCCCCCGCTCCGGTGAGGACGACGGGGACGGCGCCGAGAGCACCGGCGGCGCACTCCGGCCCGAAGCCATCCGCGCCCCGGAACTGGGCGCGGCGGCCGCCGAGGGGCGGGCGGACGGCGCCAAGGACCGTGAGGGCCGCGAGGGCCGCGAAAAGGGCGGCAAGGGCGACGGCGACAAGACCAGCGACTGGTTCGCCCCGCCCCGCCGCCCCAAGGGCTCCTCGACCACCCAGAGCACTCCGCTGCCCCCGGCGCCGGAGACCACCCAGCAGTTCCCCGTGCCTCCCCTGGGCGGCGGAACGCAGGCCGATCTGCCGTACTTCACGGACACCCCCGGCACCGGCGGCTACCCCGGGGCGCCGGAGCCCAGCGGCCCGACGACCGGCCCGGTCACCGGCGAGATGCGGATGCCCGGCGCCCCGGCGCGGGACGAGGACCTGCTGGCCCCGCCCGGCCCCGGCCCCGGCGCGCCGGGCCTGGCCGACAGCTCGGGCGTCGGCCCGCTGAACGGCGCGGTCGGGCAGCCCCCGACCCCGCCCGGCGGCTCGCCGCTGACCGGCAGCCTGGGCGCCACGACGGGGGCGAGCCCGACCGTGCAGCCCGGCCCGGCCGGTCCGCTCGGCGGCCCCGACACCGGCCACTCGCCGTCGCTCTTCCGTGACCCCGAGTTCACCTCCCCCGGCGGGCCGGATCAGGTCTCCAGCGACACCCTGGTCAGCGGGGTGCCCGTGGTCCCGTCGGCCGACACCGCGTCCGGCCCGCCCGCCCCGCCCACCGGGGACAGCGCCCCGCCGAGCAGTCCGGCACCCAAGGCGGGCAAGGCGGGCAAGCCGAAGAAGAAGGGCCGCTCCAAGCTGGTCATGCTCGGGGCCCTGGTGGTCGTCGCGGCCGGTGTCGCGTACGCCGCGGGCCTGGTGATGAACCACGCGGACGTGCCCAACGGCACCACCGTCCTCGGCGTCGACATCGGCGGCTCCTCCAAACAGGTGGCCACCGACAAGCTGGACACCGCGCTCGGCGGCCGCACCGGTGCCCCGCTGAAGGTGACCGTCGACGGCGAGCAGAAGGAGATCAAGCCGTCCGTCGCGGGCCTGGCCCTGGACACCGAGGCCACTGTGCGGAACGTCGCCGGCCGCGACTACAACCCGGTGACGGTCATCGGCTCGCTCTTCGGCGGTACCCACGAGGCCGAGCCCAGCGTGACGGTCGACGAGGAGAAGCTCCGGGACGCCCTCGGGCGGCTCGCGGGCAACTCGGGCACGGCGCGCGAGGGCACGATCGCGTTCAAGCCGGGCAAGGCCGTCCCCCTCTACGGCAAGGAGGGCCAGGGCCTGGACATCGACAAGGCGGTCGCCTCCGTCTCCAAGGCCTACCGCGAGCGGGCCGAGACCGGCAAGGACAAGCCGGTCGACCTGCCGGTCGTCGCCAAGCGGCCGACGGTCAGCAAGGCCGAGGTGGACGCGAAGATGAAGTCCTTCGCCCAGCCCGCGATGTCCGGCCTGATCACGATCAAGACGGATGACGCCCACTCCATCCAGTTCGGCCCGGACCGCTCGCTGCCGCAGATCCTCTCCATGCGGCCGATCGACGGCAAGCTCCAGCCGCACTTCGACCTGGCCGCGATCAAGAGGCTGTACGGCCAGACCTTCGACGGAGTGCTGATCGAGCGCGCCGACGGCTCCAAGAAGGCCGTCACCCCGCAGGAAGTGGCCATCGCCATGCGGACCGCGCTGCTGGGCAAGTCGACCGCCGACCGGACCCAGACCATCGCCACCTCGCCCAACTAGGGGCGTCCACCGGCCCCGCACGGCCCCCGTCCGGCATCCCCGGGCGGGGGCCGTGACCTTTACCCATGACATCTGTCATCTCCAGGTCACGACCACAGACACTGCCGCCGCCCGGTCCCGCTCGGCGAAGCTTGGGCCATGACAGCGACCACCGCACCCTCCGCCACCGGCGACCGGGCCCGCACCGCGCCCGCCCCGCCGGTGGTCAGCTTCACCGGCGTCAACAAGAGCTACGGCACCGTCCGCGCCGTGGCCGATCTCGAACTCCACCTCCACCCCGGCGAGACCATCGCCCTGCTGGGCCCCAACGGCGCGGGCAAGTCCTCCACCCTCGATCTGCTGCTCGGCCTGCGCACCCCCGACAGCGGCCGCGTCGAGGTCTTCGGCACCACTCCGCAGCAGGCCATCGCCCGCGGGCACGTCGGCGCGATGCTGCAGAGCGGCGTGACCGGCTGTCTCATGGAGGGGGTCACCGTCCGCGAACTGGTCCGGCTCGCCTGCGATCTGCACCCCCACGGCCACCCGGTCGACGAGGTCCTGGAGCGGGCGGGCATCACCGACATCGCGGGCCGCAAGGTGAACAAGCTCTCCGGCGGCCAGGAGCAGCGGGTGCGCTTCGCGTTCGCCACCGCGGGCGCCTCCGACCTGATCGTGCTGGACGAGCCGACGACCGGGATGGACGTCGCGTCCCGGCAGACCTTCTGGGGCACGATGCGCGAGCAGGCCCGGCAGGGCCGCACCATCCTGTTCGCCACCCACTACCTCGAAGAGGCCGACGAGATCGCCGACCGGGTGATCGTGCTGCACCGCGGCCGGGTGCTGGCGGACGGCTCGTCCGCCGAGATCAAGGCGATGGCCGGGGCCCGGCGGATCTCCTTCACCCTGGACGGCCCGCCCGACGAGGCGGCGCTGCGCGCCCTCCCCGCCCTGACCGGCCTCGACGTATCGGGGCGTACCGTACGGATGCGGTCCACCGACGCCGACGCGACCGTGCACGCGGTCTACGGGCTCGGGCTCTACCCGCGCGGCCTGGAGGTCGCCGGACTCGGCCTGGAGCAGGCCTTCCTCGCCATCACCGACGCCGCCACGACGCCTGAGGAGGCGGGACGATGACGACCCTGATCAAGCTGGAGATCCTCCGCGCCCTGCGCAACCGGAAGTTCATGTTCTTCACGGTCATCTACCCGTCCGCACTCTTTCTGATGATCGCGGGCAGCTCGGGGAAGACCGACCTCGTCCCCGGCACCCGGCTGTCGATGCCGCTCTACTACATGGTCGCGATGGCCTCCTTCGGCGCGCTGACCGCCGTCCTCATGGGCAACAGCGAGCGGATCGCCAAGGAGCGCGAGGGCGGCTGGGTGCGTCAGCTGCGGCTGACCTCGCTGCCCGGACGCGGCTATGTGATGGCCAAGATCGCCTCGGCCGCGGTCGCCACCCTGCCCTCCATCGTGGTCGTCTTCATCGTGGCCGCCGCCGCCAAGGGCGTACGGCTGGGCGCCGCCTGGGAGTGGATCGCGCTGACCGGTGCGATCTGGGCGGGCTCGCTGGTCTTCGCCGCCCTGGGCGTGGCCATCGGCTACCTGGCCTCCGGCGACGCGGTCCGCCCCCTGACGATGATCATCTACTTCGGTCTGTCGATCCTCGGCGGCCTGTGGATGCCCACCACCACCTACCCGCGGTGGCTTCAGAACGTCGGCGACTGGCTGCCCACCCACGCCTACGCCGCGCTCGGCCAGGCGATCGAGCTGGGCAACGCCCCGCACCTCAAGGACGTGGCCCTGCTCGCCGCCTATCTGGTCCTGTTCGCGGGCGCCGCGGCGTGGCTGTACCGCAAGGACACCCGTACGGCATGAACCGGCCGACCTGGTGGCGCGACGCCTACGAAGCCTACGAGGACGATACGGACGCTCCGGCCATCGGCCAGAGCCCCGACAACCGGCGGCAGGCCCTGATCAAGCTGTTGTGGATCGGGATCTGGATGGCCTACATGGGCGCGCCGCTGAGCGACCTCGCGGACGGCCACCACACCACCCTCGCCACCGTGTTCGGCGCGCTCGGCCTGCTGGTCTTCGTCGGCATCTATCTGGTGCTGGTCTTCCGGCACACCGGCCGGAACCTGGCCCGGACCGCCGTCCACCGGGCGCTGGGCACGATCTGCGTGCTCGCCGCCGTCCTCACGGTCACCCTGGGCGAGCCCTGGCTGGTGCTCGCCGTCTATGTCTCCGTCGCCTTCGGCGCGGTCCTGCCGACCCGGCTCGCCCGGTGGGCGATCCCGCTGAACACCGTCGCCATGGTGGGCGCCGGGCTGCTGGTCCGCGGCTCGCACGACCTGATGTCCGCCCTCGTCGTCCCGTCCCTGCTCGGCGGCTTCGCGATGAGCGCGGTGCGGCAGATGGTCCGTACGACCCGGGCGCTGCGCGAAGCCCGCGCCACCGTCGCCCAGCTCGCCGCCAACGAGGAGCGGCTGCGGCTCGCCCGCGACCTGCACGACCTGCTCGGCCACTCGCTCTCGCTGATCACGCTCAAGAGCGAACTGGCGGGACGGATGCTGCCCGGCAAGCCCGAACAGGCCGCGCAGCAGGTCGCCGACATCGAACGGGTCAGCCGCCAGGCCCTGGTCGACGTGCGGGAGGCGGTGAGCGGCTTCCGCCGCCCCACCCTGGAGGCCGAGCTGGCCGGGGCCCGCACCGCGCTCGCCGCCGCGGGCATCACCGCCGACCTGCACCGGGCCGGGGCCCACCACCCGGACCTCCCGCCCGACCAGGAGGGCGCGCTGGCCTGGGCGCTGCGCGAGGCGGTCACCAACGTGGTCCGGCACAGCGGGGCGCGCCGCTGCGCCGTCACCCTCTCCGAGGAGGACGACGAGCTGTGCCTGACCGTCACCGACGACGGCCGCGGCACGACCGGCGCGCACGGCAACGGGCTGACCGGCCTGGCCGAACGGCTCCAGCTGGCCGACGGCCGCCTGGAGACCGGCCCGGGCGCCCACGGCGGCTTCACCCTCCGCGCCCTGGCCCCCCTCTCCCGCGGCGCCACCCCTGCCCCCCTCCCCACCGAACCCGCCCCCGGCCCCTGACCGGCCACCGCCCGATACGCTGCCCGGATGATCCGGGTACTGCTCGCCGAGGACCAGTCCATGGTGCGGGAGGCGCTCGCCGCGCTGCTCGGGCTGGAGGATGAGATCGAGGTCGTCGCCCAGGTGGCCCGCGGCGACGAGGTGGTGGACGCGGCACTGGCCCACGGGCCCGACGTCGCGCTGCTGGACATCGAGATGCCGGGCGCGAGCGGCATCGAGGCCGCCGCGGCGCTGCACCGGGCCGCGCCCGGGGTGCGGATCGTGATTCTGACGACCTTCGGCCGCCCCGGCTATCTGCGCCGGGCGATGGAGTCCGGCGCCGACGCCTTCCTGGTCAAGGACGCCCCCGCCGCCCAGCTCGCGGACGCGATACGGCGGGTGCTGTGCGGCGAACGGGTCATCGATCCGACCCTGGCCGCGGCGGCGCTGGTGGACGGGGCCAGCCCGCTGACCGCGCGGGAGCGCGAGGTGCTGGGCGCCTCGGCGGACGGGTCGACCAACGCCGAACTGGCCCGGGCGCTGAACCTGTCGCAGGGCACGGTCCGCAACTACCTCTCCACGGCCATCCAGAAGACCGCCGCCCGCAACCGGGCCGAGGCGGTCCGCATCGCCCGCGACAAGGGCTGGCTATGAGGGGGACAGGCTTCAGTTGAGCCGGGCGCGGGCCGCGTTCGCCTGGCGCCGTACCGCCTCCGCCGCCTCCGGCTCCATCACGGCCACCACCTCCGCGTACTCCTCCAGCTCCCGCGCCCCGGTGAGGAAGTCGCCGCGTTCGACCAGCAGCTGCGCCCGCTCGTAGCGCAGCCGGGCGGGGTGGCTGGGCAGCAGCAGCGACAGCTCGACCGCCCACAGCTGGACACCGGTGCGTTCGGGGCGGGCGGCGGCCCAGGCGCGGACGTTGTTGAGGATGCGCAGCATCATGTCCAGCGGATCGGCCGGGCCCAGCACCGACGGTTCCGGCGGCGCGCCGGTGGCCCCCGACACCAGCAGCGCCGCGTCCTGGCCGGACAGCCTCCGGCCGCCGTCGAACGGGTCGGCCAGCACATGCTCCCCGTACGGATCGCCGAAGCCGACCACGAAGTGGCCCGGCAGCGCGACCCCGTACACCGGCGCGCCCGCGCGCCGCGCGACCTCCATCCACACCAGCGACAGCAGGATCGGCAGCCCGCGGCGGCGCCGCAGCACCTGGTGGAGCAGCGAGGACTCCAGCCGTCGGTAGTCGGCCGCGGCGCCCCGGAAGCCGTACCGCTCGCCGAGGACCCGGGCGAGCGCGTCGGCCCAGGCGGCGGGCGTGCCGGGGGCGAAGGAAACCTCACCGGCCAGCCGGTCGAGTTCGATCTGTGCCTCGTCGATCCCGCTCTCGTCCAGCCCGTCGCCGGCCTCCAGGCCCATCAGCAGGCACAGCAGGGCCAGGTCGGGGCGCTCCTCGCGGGCCGCGTCGGCGAATCTGCGGCGGGGTGTCTCGTTCATGCGCTCGTTCATGCGCTATCGGTGCCGGGGGCGCGCCAGTGGTGGTAGGTGTGGTGGAGGGTGAAGCCCATGCCGTCGTAGAGGGCGTGGGCGCCGCCGTTGTCCGTCTCGACCTGGAGGTACGCGGCCGAGGCGCCGTCGTCCAGCGCCGTGCGGGCCAGCGCGGTCATCACGGCCCGGGCCAGGCCCTCCCGGCGCCGCTCCGGCGCGGTCTCCACCGCCGCGAACCCGGCCCAGCGGCCGTCCACCACACAGCGGCCGATCGCGGCCGGGGCCTCTGCCGCCTCCCCGCGTATCGTCGCGAACCACACCGACGGGCCGCCGGAGAGCACCGACAGCGCCTCGGGGGTGGGCCGGGAGGAGCGCTGGTAGCGGGCCAGCCAGTCGTCGTCGATCTGCCGGGAGACCGTCACGGCCGAGACGTCGGCGTCCTGGTCGGCGATCGGGGCCAGCGCCGCGATGCGCACCTGCGCGGAGACCTCCTGGGTCCAGCCGCGCGCCTCCAGCTCCGCGGCCAGCACCTCCTGGGTGGACTCGGCACCCGTGCTGACCTGGACGTACGCGGGCAGCCCGCGCTCGGCGTACCAGTCGGTCACCCGGCGCAGCGCCTCGTCCAGCGGGCAGCCGGGGTCGCCGAGCGGCAGGACGGAGTTGGCGCGGCGGGTGAACCCGCCGGACGCGCGCAGCTCCCACTCGCCCAGCCGCTCGCTCGTCATCGGCGGCCAGCCGCGGGCGGCGACCCGGTCCAGCTCGCGCGCGTTCGCCGCCGGGCCCCGGCGACGGGCCGGTGCGGCGGGCACCACCTTGCCCGCGACCAGCGAGGACTCCTGGATTCTGAGGGACTCACCAGTCCGGCGGGTGATGTGCAGCACACCACCGGTCCACGATGTGAGAACCCCGACCACATCGGTGTACCTCTCAGGGCCGTCGAGGTCGCCCGTCAGCAGCCTCACAGACACCCGTTTGCGCACGTCACCGGGGGTGATTCGGGCCTCTAGCCGTCCGCCGGTGGTGAAATCCACAGCTCTGCCAACCCCTCATGTGCGTCTGGTGCCCAGGAACGGAGATACTAGATGCGGGCATCGACGACGCCGCGCTCCCGCGCGATTACAGCCCTAAGAGGAGGAACGACAGCGTGACCTACGTCATCGCGCAGCCTTGTGTCGACCTGAAGGACAAGGCGTGCATCGAGGAGTGCCCCGTCGACTGTATCTACGAGGGCCAGCGGTCCTTGTACATCCACCCGGACGAATGCGTCGACTGCGGGGCCTGTGAGCCGGTCTGCCCGGTTGAGGCGATCTTCTACGAGGACGACACTCCGGAAGAGTGGAAGGACTACTACAAGGCGAACGTCGAGTTCTTCGACGAGCTCGGTTCGCCCGGCGGTGCGAGCAAGCTCGGCCTGATCGAGCGCGACCACCCGTTCATCGCCGCGCTTCCGCCGCAGGAGCACGACGAGTGACCCTGCCCCGGATTTGAGACCCGGCGCGGCCTTCGGTCCCGTATGGCATGTGGCCTGCGGGACCGGGCTGTTCCCGGGCATCCACCGGGATTCCCGGGGCGCGGCGGGTGCCGGACGTGGTGCCGGACACCCCTGACGCCCCGGGCTGTTTCGAAGAAAGCGAGCCACCCCGTGCCACCCGTCTCCGCCCGCCTCCCGGTCTTCCCCTGGGACCGGCTCGAACCGTACAAGGCGACCGCCGCCGCCCATCCGGACGGCATCGTCGACCTCTCGGTGGGCACCCCCGTCGACCCGGTCCCCGAGCTGATCCGCGCCGCGCTGGCCGGTGCGGCGGACAGCCCCGGCTATCCGACCGTCTGGGGCACCCCCGCGCTGCGGGACGCGCTGACCGGCTGGGTGGAGCGGCGGCTGGGCGCGGAGCGGGTCGCCCACACCCAGGTGCTGCCGGTGGTCGGCTCGAAGGAGCTGGTGGCCTCGCTGCCCACGCAGCTGGGCCTCGGCCCCGGCGACAAGGTCGCCTTCCCGCGGCTCGCCTACCCGACGTACGAGGTGGGCGCGCGGCTCGCGGGCGCCGAGCCGGTGCCGTACGACACCTTCGCGGACCTGGACCCGGCGGGGCTGAAGCTGCTGTGGCTGAACTCGCCGTCCAACCCCACCGGCCGGGTGCTGTCCCGGGACGAGCTGCGGGCCGCGGTCGAGTGGGCCCGGACCCACGGGGTGCTCCTCGTCAGCGACGAGTGCTACCTGGAGCTGGGCTGGGAGGCGGACCCGGTGTCCGTTCTGCACCCGGAGATCTCCGGCGGCCGCTTCGACGGGCTGGTCGCGGTCCACTCGCTGTCCAAGCGGTCCAACCTGGCGGGCTACCGCGCGGCGTTCCTCGCCGGTGACGAGAGCGTGCTCGGCGAGCTGCTGAAGATCCGCAAGCATGGCGGGATGATGGTGCCCGCGCCGGTGCAGGCCGCCACGGTGGCCGCGCTCGGCGACGACAAGCACGTCGCGGAGCAGCGCGAGCGCTACGAGGCGCGGCGGGCCGCGCTGCGCGGCGCGCTGGAGGGGTACGGCTTCCGCATCGAGCACAGCGAGGCGTCGCTGTACCTGTGGGCCACCCGCGACGAGCCCTGCTGGGACACCGTCGGCGCGCTGGCCGAGCTGGGCATCCTGGTGGCGCCCGGCGAGTTCTACGGCCCGGCGGGCGGGGAACACGTCCGTGTGGCGTTCACCGCGACGGACGAGCGCGTGGCGGCGGCGGTCCGCCGCCTGGCTGGCTGACGACGGACCTTCCGGACGACGAACCTTCCGGGCGCCGGATCTTCCTGACCACGAACGACGACGAACCGGGGCGCCCCCGCGGCCGTAGCGGCAGGGGCGCCTGGTCTTTCGGTCCAGCGGCGGCAGATCAGCCCAGCAGCGGCAGGCCCTTGATCGGGAGGCCCTTGACCGGCAGCTCGTCGGCCGCCTGAGGGGCGACGGGCGCGGCCTGCTGAGGCGCCGGGACGGCCGCCGGAGCGGGCAGCGGAGCCGGAACCGGTGCCGGGACGGGCGCCGGGGCGGGGGCGGGGCGCTTGGCGGCGTGCAGACCCTTGCCCTTGGCCAGGCCCTTGCTCATGCCCGCCGCCTTGTGCTTGCCCTTGGCGTGCAGCCCGCCCTTGCCCCTGGCGTGGGCGCCGCCCTTGCCCCTGGCGTGGGCGCCGCCCTTGCCCTTCCCCTTGCCCATGCCGTCCTTGGCGGCGTGGGCCTTGGCCTTGGCCTGGGTGCCCTTGGCCGGGGCGGGCTTCTCCGCCTTCTCCGCCGTGGCGGGCTGGGCGGCCGCGGACTTCTCCGGGGCGGTCTGCGCCGGGGCGGCCTTGGCCGGGAGAATCTCCTTGACGGTCCGCCCGGCCTGCTGCGAGGCGACGTCGGCCAGCTCACCGACGGAGGAGGGGTCCAGCGCGCTCAGCCCGCCCAGCTTGGGGGTCTGCGGCAGCGCCGTATCCGCCGCACTCGCGGCGTCGGCGGCACCGACCACGGGAGTCGCGCTCGCCGCGACCAGCAGCGCGGCCCGAGCGATCCGACGCGTGAGAGGGAGGGACATGGTTCTCCTTTGACGGGGGGACATATGGCGTGAAGTGTCCAGCCATCGGACGCAGTGAATATCGCGTGAGCCGCGTGAAGGTTGCGGTGCGGCTAGGTAAAGAATTGATAATGCGTCGCATTATCCGTTTACGCGCAAAACATGCGTCCACAGTGGCTGTTCGACGCCCTGTTAATGCCCCGCCAGCGGCGCTGAGCTGCGGCGATCTATCCCGTTAACGCGTGAGGGAGAGTCGTATATCCGGCCCGGAACTCTTGTCGGACGTGCTCCAGCCGTCCCCTGAATTCCGGGCGGTCCATATGTGCTTGCCGTAAGAGACCCGTTCGATGCGCAACTCGTCCGAGTGAGCCACCGCCCAATAGGCCAGCTCCCAGCCGCGTTCCGTCCTGCCGCCCCGGGCCGAGGCGTCCGCCACCGGGACCAGCACCTCCCGGGAGGTCCCGGCGTGGCTGCCGCCGCCCTGGCCCGCCACGCCCAGCCGCGACCGGCCGTCCGCGCCGAACTCCCGCTTCAGCGCCGCCTGGAGGCGCGCCGGATCGCCCGTCTTCCCGTCGTCCGGCGGGCCCGGACAGCTGAAGGCGGCCGCCGAACGCCCGGTGAGGGTCGCGGTCAGCACCACGGCCTCCGTCTCGTGCTTCGCGTACGCCTGCGGGAAACCGCTGTACTGCACCCGCTGCGCGGCCACCGTGAGCGGCAGCCGCGAGTAGCCGGGCACCTTCACCAGGTGGTCGTAGAACCGTCCGGCCGCGTACACCGGGTCCTGGATCTGCCGGGCCGTTCCCCAGCCCTGGGAGGGGCGTTGCTGGAACAGGCCGAGCGAATCCCGGTCGCCGTGGGTGATGTTGCGCAGCCCCGACTCCTGGAGCGCGGTGGCGAGCGCGATGGTGACGGCTCGTTCCGGCAGCCCGCGGGAGGCGGCCACGGCCTCGATCGTCGCGGCGTTCACGGCCTGTTCGGGGTCGAGCGGTACATCGCCGCCCTCGGCCCGCGCCACGCAGCGCGGCGGCCCGACGCCGGCGGTCAGCAGATGTACCGCTACGTACGCGGCGAGCCCCAGCAGAACGGCACACGCGATCGCGGCACGGAGCAGACGGGGGCGGCTGGAGACGACGGACCGGGGCACGCGGCCCACGGTACTGGGTGGCCCGCTTGCCGGTGCGGCACAGGGGCCGGGGGTGGGGAAGGCCACGCGCCCGAGCCCGGGGCGAGTCCGCGCCCGAGTCCGCGCCCGAGTCCGGGGCCGAGCCCGATTCCGGGCACCGGGCCGCCGCGGCGGGCGGTCCGCAGGCGCGGGTTAGGGTCACGGGTATGGCACACCCAGCACTCGACCTGTCCCTGGACGCGGCCCGGCTCACCGCCCGGCTCGTCGACTTCCCCTCGGTCAGCGGCGACGAGAAGGCGCTCGCCGACGCCGTCGAGCAGGCCCTGCGCGCCCTGCCGCATCTGACCGTCGACCGGGACGGGGACGCCGTCGTCGCCCGCACGCAGCTGGGGCGTGCCGAACGGGTCGTGCTGGCCGGACACCTCGACACCGTGCCGATCGCCGACAACGTGCCGTCCCGGCTGGACGAGGACGGCACGCTGTGGGGCTGCGGCACCTCCGACATGAAGTCCGGCGTCGCCGTGCAGCTGCGCATCGCCGCGACCGTGCCCGAGCCCAACCGCGACCTCACCTTCGTCTTCTACGACCATGAGGAGGTCGCCGCCGAGCTGAACGGGCTGAAGCGGCTGGCCGAGCACCACCCCGAGTGGCTGGCCGCCGACTTCGCCGTGCTGCTGGAGGGCACCGAGGGCAAGGTCGAGGGCGGCTGCCAGGGCACGCTCCGGGTGCGGGTGACCACGGGCGGGCACCGCTCCCACTCCGCGCGCGGCTGGCTCGGTGAGAACGCCATCCACAAGGCCGCCCCGATCCTCGACCGGCTGGCCGCGTACGAGCCGCGACACGTCGGCATCGACGGGCTCACCTACCGCGAGGGGCTGAACGCGGTGGGCATCGAGGGCGGGATCGCGGGCAACGTCATCCCCGACGCCTGCGCCGTCACCGTGAACTACCGCTTCGCACCGGACCGTTCGGAGGCGGAGGCGCTGGCCCACGTCCGCGAGGTCTTCGACGGCTTCGAGGTGACCGCCACCGACACCGCGCCCGGCGCCCTGCCGGGGCTGTCCCACCCGTCGGCCGCCGCGTTCGTGGCGGCGATCGGTGAGGAGGCGGCCCCCAAGTTCGGCTGGACGGATGTCGCCCGTTTCTCGGCGCTCGGCGTGCCCGCGGTGAATTACGGCCCCGGGGACCCCAAGCTGGCCCATACCCGCGAGGAGCACGTGGACACCGCGCTGATCCTTCAGGCCGAGGAGCGGCTGCGGGTCTGGCTGACCGGCTGAGCCCCCCGCTCCGCTTCCCCGCGGATCAGAGACGCAGATCAGAGAACAGATGAGCGTGGCGCGGATTTCGGCTTTTCGCCGCCCGGTGGGCCTACGCTGAACCACAGATCTTGACAGATCTTGGCGAAGGGAGCACACAAATGGGCAACGCCGAGGAAGAGCGAGCGCTGCGGGAGCAGCGTCTGGGCCCGGTCGTGCGCCGTCGCCACCAGATGCGGCCCGGTACGACCGATCAGCGGCTGCTGGACAGCCAGGGAGCCACCCACTGGGTGCACGAGGATCCGTTCCGGGTGATGCGCATCCAGTCGGAGTTCGTCGAGGGCTTCGGCACCCTGGCCGAACTCGGCCGGGCGGTCAGCGTGTTCGGCTCCGCCCGTACGCCCGAGGGATCACCGGAGTACGAGGCCGGGGTGAAGATCGGGCGGGCCCTGGCCGAGGCCGGGTTCGGGGTGATCACCGGGGGCGGCCCCGGTGCGATGGAGGCCGCCAACCGCGGTGCCAGCGAGGCGGGCGGCGTCTCCGTCGGCCTCGGTATCGAACTGCCGTACGAACAAGGGCTGAATCCGTACGTCGACATCGGCGTGAACTTCCGCTACTTCTTCGTACGGAAGACGATGTTCGTGAAGTACGCCCAGGGGTTCGTGGTGCTGCCCGGCGGTCTCGGCACCCTCGACGAGTGCTTCGAGGCCCTGACCCTGGTGCAGACGAAGAAGGTGACCCGGTTCCCGATCGTCCTCTTCGGCAGCTCCTACTGGGGCGGTCTGGTCCACTGGCTGGAGCACACGCTGATCGCCCAGGGCAAGGCGTCCCGGCAGGACCTGGAGCTGTTCCACCTCACCGACGACATCGACGAGGTGGTCGACCTGGTGACCAAGGAGTCCGGCAGCTGACCGACCCCGGGGGGCGTCCTGACGCGTCAGGAAGTCTCTTGACGCGTCAGGCTTCGTGGCGCGTCAGGCCAGTCCCCGGCGGGCGACCGCCGGGGGCCGGTGGCCCGCGATGGACGAGACCATGTCCAGTACCTGACGGGTCTCGGCCACCTCGTGCACCCGGTAGACCTGGGCGCCCAGCCAGGCGGAGACCGCCGTCGTCGCGAGCGTCCCGATCACCCGCTCCTTGACCGGGCGGTCCAGCGTCTCGCCCACGAAGTCCTTGTTGGACAGCGAGACCAGCACCGGCCAGCCGGTCTCCCTCAGCTCCCCGAGCCGCCGGGTGGCCTCCAGCGAGTGGCGGGTGTTCTTCCCGAAGTCATGGCCCGGGTCGATCATGATCCCGTCGCGCCGGACGCCCAGCCCGGCCGCGCGCTCCGCGAGCCCCACGGTGACCCGCAGGATGTCCGCCACCACGTCGTCGTAGCCGATCCGGTGCGGCCGGGTGCGCGGTTCGGCCCCGCCCGCGTGGGTACAGACCAGCCCGGCGCCGTACCGGGCGGCGACCTCGGCCAGCCGGGGGTCGACGCCGCCCCAGGCGTCGTTGAGCACGTCCGCGCCCGCTTCGCAGACCGCCTCGCCGACCTCGTGCCGCCAGGTGTCCACGCTGATCACCACGTCCGGGTGGCGCCGCCGGACCTCGGTCACGAAGCCGACCGTGCGCCGCGCCTCCTCGGCGGCGCTCACCTCGTCCCCGGGACCGGCCTTCACCCCGCCGATGTCGATGATCGCGGCGCCGTCCGCGACGGCCTGCTCGACCCGGGTGAGCGCGGGCTCGTCGCGGAAGGTCGCACCCTGGTCGTAGAAGGAGTCCGGCGTCCGGTTGACGATCGCCATGATCACTCGCTCGTTCTCGTCGAACTCGCGTCGGCCCAGCCGCAGCATGCGTACTTCCTCTCAGGTGTCCGGCAGCGACGATAACTGTCAGTGGGGCATGGCACGATCGGGTCTAACTGTTGACGGGGCCGACGCCCCCCTGTGACGCCGTGGCCCGATGCCCTAGCCGAGGAGAACGATCACCGTGTTTCTGTTCTTGCTGATCACGCTGGTCGTCGTGGTCGGCGCGGTCACCCTGGCCGTGGTGGGCGGCGGCGACGGCGGCCAGCTGTCGGAGGCGCCGCCCGACCGGCTGGACGACCCGCTCCCCGCCGACCGGCCGCTGGACCGGGACGATGTCGAGGCGCTGCGGCTGCCGATGACGCTGCGCGGCTACCGGATGTCGGACGTGGACGACGTGCTGGGGCGGCTCGGCGCCGAGCTGGCCGAGCGGGACGCCCGGATCGCCGAGCTGGAGGAGGCCCTGGCGGGCGCGCGGACCCCGGCGGGGTTCGGGGACGGCAAACCGGCCGAGGGCCCGGCGCAATACCCGCCGGACTACTCACCGGACCGCCCGGCCGACTACCCGGCCGACTTCGACGGGAGCGGAGCGTGAGCGCCCAGGGCGCGGTCGCCGGAGCGGACGGCCTGGCGCGCTGCCCCTGGGGGCTGGAGCCGGAGTCCATGGCGGACTACCGCGAGTACCACGACACGGAGTGGGGCCGTCCGGTCCGTGGCGATGACGCGCTGTACGAGCGGATCTGTCTGGAGGCGTTCCAGTCCGGGCTGTCCTGGCTGACGATCCTGCGCCGCCGGGAGGGGTTCCGGGCCGCCTTCGCCGACTTCCGGATCAAGGCGGTCGCGGAGTTCACCGAGGCCGACGAGCAGCGGCTGCTCGCCGACCCCGGCATCATCCGCAACCGGGCCAAGATCGCGGCCACGGTCGGCAATGCCCGGGCCGCGGCGGAGCTGGCCGGGGGCGAGCTGGAGGAGCTGATCTGGTCCTACGCCCCCGACCCCGTGGCGCGCCCGGTCCCGCACACCATGGCCGACGTCCCGGCGATCACCCCGGAGTCCACGGCGCTCAGCCGAGAGCTGAAGAAGCGCGGCTTCCGTTTCGTCGGGCCCACCACGGCCTACGCCCTGATGCAGGCCTGCGGCCTGGTCAATGATCACCTGGCCGACTGCCACGTCCGGGACAGCGTCTGAGCAGCCGGGTCAGCAGCCCGATCAGCGGCCTGTGAACCGTGGCTGCTGCTTCTGGACGAAGGCGTCCACCGCGGTGCGGTGGTCCTCCGAGGCGCCCGCCCGGCGCTGGAGCTCGTCCTCCTTGGTCAGAGAGTCGGTGAGGCTGTGCCCGGCCGCGTAAGCGAGCGATTCCTTGATCGCCGCGTAGGCCGCGGTCGGCCCCTCGGCCAGCCGTCGGGC
Source organism: Streptomyces sp. NPDC005962 (assembly GCF_040629205.1). Lineage (NCBI taxonomy): Bacteria > Bacillati > Actinomycetota > Actinomycetes > Kitasatosporales > Streptomycetaceae > Streptomyces > Streptomyces sp. NPDC005962. The sequence continues at coordinate 89,872 of NZ_JBEXVE010000019.1, forward strand.
GACCGCCGCCGCTTCGGCGGACAGCTCCGCGGCGGGCACGACCCGGTTGGCGATGCCCAGCTCCAGCGCCTCCGCCGCGCTGACACCGCGCGGGAAGAGCAGCAGGTCGGCGGCGCGGCCATGGCCGATCAGGCGCTGCAGGGTCCAGGAGACGCCGGAGTCGGCGGTGAGCGCGACGCCCGCGAACGAGGTGTTGAACGAGGCGGTGTCGGCCACGATCCGGTAGTCGGCGGCGAAGGCGAAGCCCGCCCCGGCCCCGGCCGCGACCCCGTTCACCGCCGCGATCACCGGCTTCGGCATCCCGGCGATCGCGGTCACGATCGGGTTGTAGTGCAGCGAGACGGTGGTCATCGTCGAGCCCTCGCCCTGCTCCCCCCGGGCGTGCGCCTCGCGGTCGGCGGCCAGCAGCCCGATGTGCTCCTTGAGGTCCTGCCCGACGCAGAAAGCCCGCCCGGTGCCGGTGAGCAGGACGGCCCGGACCGCCGGATCTTCGGCGGCCTGCAGCAGCGCGTCGCGCAGCGCCACCTTGGTGTCGATGTTGAGCGCGTTCATGGCGTCGGGACGATTCAAAGTGATCGTCGCGAGGCCGTCGGCCAGGTCGTAAAGCACGGTGTCGGTCATAAGCGGCCCTCCCGTGGGCAGGTGTTCGGTCGCGGCGGGCGTACGTTATCGCGATCGCCTCCCCGAATTGAGTGGTTTTGGGGGACCGCCTTGCATGGGGGTTGCCGACCGATGTTGGTCATCGGGTCATGGCATGCGGGATAATGAATGAGAAGCAACGTGTTCGATGCCGGTGACGCCTGGGTTGTCGGCTGCGATGAGCTGGTTTCAGGAAGGGGAACGAGCATGGCGGCCATGAAGCCGCGGACGGGCGACGGCCCGCTCGAGGTGACCAAGGAGGGGCGGGGCATCGTCATGCGCGTTCCGCTCGAAGGCGGCGGTCGGCTCGTCGTCGAGCTGACACCCGACGAGGCCGACGCGCTCGGCGATGCACTGAAGAAGGTTGTCGGCTGAGCCACCGGCCCCACCATCACCCGAGTCCCGCCCCGGCGTCCGGTACGAGGTACCGGACGCCGGGGCGGGGCTGTGTGCGGGGACCGTCGTCCGCCGTTTCGGTGAGGCTTCGGCGAGATGGGTTCCGGGGCCTCGGCCACCGCCGTTGACGCCATCGCCGTTGACCGGGGCGTCAGCCGCCGCGGTTGACGGCGCACAGCAGGCCGTCCCCGACCGGCAGCAGCGAGGACTGCAGCACGGTGGACTCGCGCACGGTACGCAGCAGCTCACGCACCCGCAGCACCTCGGCGGGCTGGGCGGCCGAGTCCACGGTCCGCCCGTTGGCGAAGACCCCCTCGAAGCAGACCAGGCCGCCCGGCCGCAGCAGCCGCAGGGCTTCCTCCAGGTAGTCCAGGCACTCCAGCCGGTCACCGTCGCAGAACACCAGGTCGTAGCCGCCGTCGGCGAGCCGGGGGAGGACGTCCAGGGCGTGGCCGGGGATGAAGCGCGCCCGGTTTCCGGCGAACCCGGCGGCCCGGAACGCCTGCTTGGCGAACTGCTGCATCTCGGGTTCGGTGTCGACGGTGGTCAGCACGCCGTCGGGGCGCATGCCGTGCAGGAGATGGATGCCGGAGACGCCGGTCCCGGTGCCGATCTCGGCGACGGCCTTGGCGTCCGCGGCGGCGGCGAGCAGGCCCAGCGCGGCGCCGGTGCCCGCGGACACTGAGCGCAGCCCTGCCTCCCGGGCCCGGTCACGGGCCCAGTGAAGGGCTTCGTCCTCGGCGACAAACGCGTCGGCGAACGCCCAGCTCGTCTGCCGGTTGCCGGTAATGACCCTCTCCTGTCCCCGTAGTTGGCGCAACGGTGACTGTATCCGCTGGGCACGGGAACCCGCAGATGGGACCAGCCGTTGTAGAGGGAAGGGGGGACCGCATGGATCACGGGCAAATGCAGGTCAAAAATACTTATCCGGAGCTAACGGGCGAGGTGGATATGGTAGGGGCTCTACTGGACACCACCAGAGCCGACAGGGGAGGTGCGGCTACGGCCGGTGACCGGCGAGTGCTGAGGCGCTTTCGCAGGTCAGCGGGCGAGCCGAGATCCGTGACCGACACCGCTGACCGTTCCCGTTCCGCTGACTCCACCACCGCGACCTTTGCCACGACCGCGTCGTTCGGTGCGGAGGGGGACGCTGCGGCGTGGACGCCTCCCACCTGGGAGGAGATCGTCAGCACCCACAGCGCGCGAGTCTACCGCCTGGCCTATCGGCTCACCGGTAACCAGCACGACGCCGAGGACCTCACCCAGGAGGTGTTCGTCCGCGTCTTCCGCTCGCTGTCGACGTACACCCCGGGCACCTTCGAGGGCTGGCTGCACCGCATCACCACCAATCTCTTCCTCGACATGGTCCGCCGTCGTCAGCGCATCCGCTTCGACGCCCTCGCCGAGGACGCGGCCGAGCGGCTCCCCAGCCGCGAGCCCTCTCCCCAGCAGCACTTCAACGACACCCACTTCGACGCCGATGTGCAGCAGGCGCTCGACACCCTGGCGCCGGAGTTCCGCGCGGCTGTCGTGCTCTGTGACATCGAGGGCCTGTCGTACGAGGAGATCGCCGCGACGCTCGGTGTCAAGCTCGGTACCGTCCGCAGCCGTATCCACCGTGGCCGTTCCCATCTGCGCAAGGCGCTGCAGCACCGCGCACCGGCGGGGGCGCGCGCCGAGCAGCAGCGTGAGGTCGCCGCGGTGGCGCCGCGGGTCTCCGGACCGCGGCTGAGCGGGGAGGTCGGGATCGCGTGACCCGATCAGGCGGTCCGTCCCCCGCCGAGCAGCATCTCGGCGACCGCCTTGCGGCTCTGGTCGACGGTGAACTCGGGCATGACGCGCGTGAGCGCGTCCTCGCACACCTGGCGACGTGCTGTAAGTGCAAGGCGGAAGCCGACGCGCAGCGGCGGCTGAAGAGCGTATTCGCCGAGACGGCGCCCCCGGCGCCGTCCGAGGGCTTCCTGGCCCGTCTGCAGGGCCTCCCGGCCATCGGCGACGACGGCTCGGGAAGCGGTTCCCCCTTCGCGGACCCGGGCCTCCTCGGCCTGCGCGGCGGCGCGCGGGACGTAAGAGATGTGCGGGATGTACGGGATGTAAGAGATGTGCGAGGCGACGCACCGGACGTACGGGCCTCGGAGCGCAGGCGTGAGCAGGCCTTCGCCTACCTCCCCGTGGTGACCCCGGTGGACCCGGTCGCCGCGGCCTCGGCGCAGCGCGGGCGCGGCTTCCGGATTCATGAGGTCGAGCGTCCCGGGCCGCGCCGCCGCTTCGCCTTCGCGGCCGCGGGCGCGGTGTCCCTGGCCGCCTTCGCGCTCGGTGCCGCCCTGCCGCTGGAGGCGGCGGTCGACCCCGGCCCCCGGACGGACGGTTCGGACACCGCGGTCACCCCGGTCGACGCCGACGCCGTCGGCACGGGCGCGCGCGAAGGGCGCAGCCGTGACGTGGGGCTGCTCACCACCGCCGAGACGCGACCGGCCGGGCTCCCGTCCCCGAGCGCGACGTCGAGCCACCCGGTGCTGGGCGGGCCCTCCGGTGCCGCGGTGAACCCGCTGATACAGCCGGTCCTGTCGGTCACGGAGCTGCTGCGGGCCTCGACATCCACCCCGGCGGCGCCCGCGCCGACCCAGCTGAAGGGGCCGGTCCAGCCCGCCCCGGGTGTCTCCCCCTACCTGGGGCTCAGCACACCCCCTCCCTAGTCGTGGCCCTGGTCTTGGTCCTGGCCCGGGGATTCTGCGCAATATCGCTCACACGTCCGGTCGTTCCGCCCGTTCCGCGCACGCGGGACCGGGCGGACTGATTGAATCGCTTCCGGGCACCCCCGGCGGAGGCCGGGGAGGCTGAAGGCGCCCCGGAGGCGAGCGAGCCTCGAAGAGTCGCGGTGACGTATGACCCGGGCGGCGCGATCGGCGCCTTGTCGCGGGAACTTGGGGAGATCATGGACGAGCGGAAGGCCCCCGGGCCCAAGCCGAAGTGGTGGAGCCGTCCGGTCGCAGGACCCGGCGACCGGCCGACGGACGAGGCGGCGGAGCCCGGCGTGGAACCGTCGGAACCGTCGGAGGAGACGGCGGCGCGGACACCGGCGGAGGCACCGGCCGAGCGGTCGGTGCTATCAGGGCCGGAGGCCGTGGAGCGGCCGTCCGGTTCCGGTTCCGGGGAGGGCCGCGAGGCGGCGGGCAGGGCCGATGCGGGCGTCAGACGGCCGCTGCACGACCCCGATCCGTACAGCACCCCGCCCTACGGCGGTCCCGGGCCCTGGGCCCCGGCCCCGCCCGTACAGCACCCGGGCACGACCCCGGCGCACGGCACACACCTGCCGCCCGGCGCCGCCCCGCCTCCGGCTCCTCGGCCCGAGATGCCGCAGCCCGCCCCGCACCCTGCTCCCCAGCCCGGGACCGTCCACCCCGAGATGCCGCATCCCGAGATGCCGCATCCCGGGATGCCGCAGCCCCCGGCCGCCCAGCCGGGGATGCCGCAGCCCGGGATGATGACCCCGGCGCACGGCACCCCGCTGCCGCCCGGGGACCCCGGCGCGCCGTACCCCGGAGTGAGCCCCGTCGAGGCCGCCCCGGCCCAGTGGCAGAGCTACGACCCCTGGACCGTGCCCCCGCCGCCCGCCGAGCGCAAGGTGGTCTCCCGCCGCCGTGCGTTCGTCGCCGTCCTGCTGATCGCGCTGATCGCGGGGGGTCTGGGCGGCGGCATCGGCGCGTACGTCGAGCGGGACCGGGCCGCCGGGGGCATCGACGTGAAGCTTCCGCAGGCCCCGCTGGAGAAGGGCACACGGGCCCCGGGCAGCGTCGCGGGCATCGCCTCCAGCGCGCTGCCGGGCGTGGTGACCATCCATGTCAGCGGCAGCTCCGAGGAGGGCACCGGCACCGGGTTCGTCCTCGATAAGCAGGGCCACATCCTCACCAACAACCACGTCGTGGCGCCCGCCGGCTCCGACGGCGCGATATCGGTGACCTTCAACGGCGGCCAGAGCGCCCGCGCCAAGCTGGTCGGCCGGGACGCCGGGTACGACCTGGCGGTCATCCGGGTCGAGGGCGTCTCCGGGCTGAGCCCGCTGCCGCTGGGCAACTCCGACTCCGTCCAGGTCGGCGACCCGGTGGTGGCGATCGGCGCCCCCTTCGACCTGGCGGGCACGGTCACCTCCGGGATCATCAGCGCCAAGGAGCGCCCGATCACCGCGGGAGGCGAGAAGGAGGACGGCAGCGACATCTCCTATGTGGACGCGCTGCAGACCGACGCCCCGATCAACCCGGGCAACTCCGGCGGCCCGCTGGTCGACGGCAAGGCGCGGGTCATCGGGATCAACAGCGCCATCCGGGCCGCCGACGACGGCGCCGAGCTGGGCGGCCAGGGCGGCTCCATCGGCCTGGGCTTCGCGATCCCGATCAACCAGGGCAAGCGGGTCGCCGAGGAGCTGATCAACACCGGCAAGGCCACCCACCCCGTGATCGGCGTCACGCTCAACATGGAGTACACGGGCGACGGTGCCCGGGTGAACACCAAGGGCGCCTCCGGGGCGCCGGTCACCCCGGACGGACCGGGCGACAAGGCCGGGATCGAGGCCGGCGATGTGATCACGAAGGTGGACGGCGTGCGGGTGCACAGCGGCCAGGAGCTGATCGTCAAGATCCGCAGCCACCGCCCCGGCGACCGGCTGACGCTGACGGTCAAGCGCGACGGCGACGAGCGCACCGTGAAGCTGACGCTGGGATCGGCGAGCAGCGATGGCTGATGCCCGTTGTTGGTCCGGGCGTCTCCCGGGGCGCCCCCACCGCCAGGTACGGTGTGAAGTGGCCTGATTTCCGGCCTCAGACGTCTCTAGGAGCTGCAGGGTGTTCAACGACATAGGGGCCCTCGAGCTTGTCGCGCTCGTCGTCCTTGCGGTGCTCATCTTCGGCCCGGACAAGCTGCCGAAGGTCATCCGGGATGTATCGCAGTTCATCCGCAAGATCCGCGAGTTCTCCGACAGCGCCAAGGAAGACATCCGCACCGAGCTCGGCCCCGAGTTCAAGGACTTCGAGTTCGAGGACCTGAACCCCAAGACGTTTGTGCGCAAGCATGTGCTCGACAACGACGAGCTGGGCCTCAAGGAGATCCAGAACGGCTTCGACCTCCGCAAGGAGATGGCCGAGGTCGCCGACTCCGTGAGCGGCCGGGAGAGTGACGTCGCACACGGCTCTTCAGGGGGCTCCAGCTCCACCCCGCTGTCCCTCTCCAAGGACGACTCCGGCACCCCTGACCTGCTGCGCAAGCGCGATGCGCAGCCTCGCGAGGACCGTCCGCCTTTCGACTCCGACGCCACCTGATCCCCCCGTATGCCCGGGCTGGTTGACCCGTATGGCTATCCTCCCTTTGTCCGGGGTGAGGTCGCCCGAAGGGGGGCGGGCCGCCCACGACGAAGGGCAACGAGGAGGCTCCGCGCACATGAGCACGACGAGTCGGCTAGGGGTGCATGGGGTGGACGGTGCGACGCGGGGGATGCCCGCTGAGGCGCGGCGGAGCGTCGACGGCTACCTGATGGCCGCCTTCCCCTGGTACGGCCTTGACGAGGCGTTCACCGGGCCGCGCTGGCTCATGCAGGTGGGCGCGGCCGCCGACGGGCGGGTGGAGTACGGCTCGACCGGGCACGGCGAGGAGCCGTCGCTGCGCGTCGAGACCGCTATGGACCAGCAGCGCTTCGCGGCGGTGGTGACCGTCGGCGGCCGTCCCGTACGGGACAGCGCGGACGGCACCGGCAAGCTGGAGGCCACCTCGGTCTCCTCGGCCGCCTGGCTGGCCGGTTCGGGGCTGCTGTCATGCACCTGGCCGACCCGCATGGAGCGGGGGCTGCGCCAGGACTGGCTGGACCAGCAGACCGCGATCGCCTGGGAGCTGGCGGACGCCCTGGACGGCGAGGAGTGGTCCCCGATGTCGCTGCCGGTGGACGGCGTGCCGACGGACTTCCACTACCGCGAGTCGGAGTACGGCTGGGTGCTGGCCGGTTCGGCGGGCGAGAACGTGCACATCGGGGCGTACGGGCGCGGGATGAGCGCCTACGGCCTGGGCTTCTCGGTGGTCAAGGACATCACCGGCTACGACGCATAGCGCCGGTAACACGTGCGCGGGGGCGGCCTCATGGGTGAGGCCGCCCCCGCGCACGTAGGTGCGGTCTGTTCGTCCGCTCAGAACTTGTTGCGCGGTGTGACGCCCAGCGACATGCCCGCGAGGCCCCGCTGCCGTCCGCCGATCTTGCCCGCGATCGCCCGCAGCGCGCTGCCCGCGGGGGAGTCGGGGTCGGACAGCACGACCGGCTTGCCGTCGTCGCCGCCCTCGCGCAGCCGTACGTCGATCGGGATGGAGCCCAGCACCGGCACCGTCGTCCCGGTGGTCCGGGACAGCCCCTCGGCGACCGACTGGCCGCCGCCGGTGCCGAAGACGTCGACCATCTCGTCGCAGTGCGGGCAGGGCAGCCCGGACATGTTCTCCACCACGCCGACGATCTTCTGATGGGTCTGGACGGCGATCGAGCCCGCCCGCTCGGCCACCTCGGCGGCCGCCTGCTGCGGCGTCGTCACGACCAGGATCTCGGCGCCCGGCACCAGCTGGGCGACGGAGATCGCGATGTCACCGGTGCCCGGCGGCAGGTCCAGCAGCAGGACGTCGAGGTCGCCCCAGTAGACGTCGGCCAGGAACTGCTGGAGGGCGCGGTGCAGCATCGGCCCGCGCCACACCACCGGGGCGTTCCCCGGGGTGAACATCCCGATCGAGATCACCTTCACGCCGTTCGCCGACGGCGGCATGATCATGTCCTCGACCTGGGTCGGGCGGGCGTCGGTGCCCAGCATGCGCGGCACCGAGTGGCCGTAGATGTCGGCGTCCACGACACCGACCTTGAGCCCGTCGTCGGCCATCGCGGCGGCCAGGTTGACCGTCACCGACGACTTGCCGACGCCGCCCTTGCCGGAGGCCACCGCGTACACCCGGGTCAGCGAGCCGGGCTGGGCGAAGGGCACCTCGCGCTCGGCCTTGCCGCCGCGCAGCGAGGTCGCCAGCTCGCGCCGCTGCTCGTCGCTCATCACATCCAGCTCGACCGTGACCCCGGTCACGCCGTCGACCTGGCTCACCGCGTCCCGCACCCGGCTGGTGATCGTCTCGCGCATCGGACAGCCGGCGACCGTGAGGTAGACCTCCACCGCGACCGTGCCGTCCGCGGCGATCTCGACGGATTTGACCATGCCGAGGTCCGTGATCGGCTTGTGGATCTCCGGGTCGTTGACCGTGGCGAGCGCGGTGCGCACCGCGTCTTCGCTCGGTGCCGGGACAGTGTCGGTAGCCATATGGAGATGGTACGGCGCCGGGGGTACGCGCCGGTAAGCCCGTCAGCGGTCGCGTTCCTCACGCGAGGGCGCGGACGACGGCGAGGGCGAGGGCGACGGCGCGGGCCGCCGCTCGTCCAGTTCCCGGACCAGCCCCTCGAACTCGGAGCGAATCCAGTCCCGCGTCGCGACTTCGCCCAGCCCGGTGCGCAGCGACGCGATCTCCCGGGTCAGGAACTCGGTGTCGGCGATGGACCGCTCGTCCCGCGCCCGGTCCTGTTCGAGGTTGACGCGGTCGCGGTCGGCCTGCCGGTACTGGGCGAGCAGGATCAGCGGCGCCGAGTACGAGGCCTGGAGCGAGAGCATCAGCGTCAGGAAGATGAACGGGAACGGGTCGAACCGCAGCGGGCCCGGGGCCAGGGTGTTCCAGGCCAGCCAGGCGACGACGAAGACCGTCATCCAGGCGATGAAGCGGCCGGTGCCCAGGAAGCGGGCGATCAGCTCCGACGTCCTGCCGAACGCCTCCGGGTCCCAGCGCGGCAGCGGACTGCGGCGGCGCTCCTTGGGCCGGTCGAGACGGCCGCCGTCACCGTCCATCGCCCACCTCCGGGATCTCCGGGCCGCCGTACAGCTCGCGCTCCCGCCAGTCGGGGGGCAGCAGATGGTCGAGGACGTCGTCCACGGTCACCGCGCCCAGCAGCGACCCTCCCTCGTCCACGACCGGCGCCGCCAGCAGGTTGTACGTCGCCAGATGCCCGGCGACCACCGGCAGCGGGGTGTCCGGGCGCAGCGGCCGCAGATCGGTGTCCACGGCCGAGCCGACGAGGGTGAACGGCGGGTCGCGCAGCAGCCGTTGGAAGTGGATGGTGCCCAGATAGCGCCCGGTGGGCGTCTCGTCGGGCGGGCGGCACACATACACCTGGGCGGCGAGCGCCGGGGTGAGGTCCTGGACGCGCACCCGCGCGAGCGCCTCCGCGACCGTGGCGTCCGGCCGCAGCACGATCGGCTCGGTGGTCATCAGCCCACCCGCCGACCCCTCCTCGTACGACATCAGCCGCCGCATGTCGGCGGCCTCCCGGGGCCGCATCAGGGCCAGCAGCCGCTCCTTGTCCCGTTCGGGCAGCTCGGACAGCAGGTCGGCCGCGTCGTCCGGGTCCATGGCCTCCAGGACGTCGGCCGCGCGCTCCTCCTTGAGCTTGCCGAGGATCTCCACCTGGTCGTCGTCGGGCAGCTCCTCCAGGACGTCCGCGAGCCGTTCGTCGTCCAGCGCCGCCGCGACCTCGCCGCGCCGCTTGGCGGACAGATGGTGCAGGACGTTGGCGAGGTCGGCGGGGCGCAGCTGCTCGAAGGTGGCCAGCAGGTTCTCCGCGCCCTGCCCGTGCTCCTCCAGCGAGAATCCGGTGACGGCCGACCAGTCCACGGTCAGCGTCTCGCCGCGGCGGCGCAGCGCACCGCTCTTGCCGCGGCGTACGAAGACCTTGGCGATCTCCCATTCGCGGCGGGCGGGCAGCTGGGCCATCGCCACGTCCAGGACGGTGACCTCCTCGCCGGTCTCCACCACCCGCACCGTGCGGTCCAGCAGTTCGCCGAGGACCAGCGTCTCGGTGGGGCGCTGCTCGAAGCGCCGCATGTTGACCACGCCGGTGCTGATGACCTGGCCCGACTCCACGCCGGTCACCCGCGTCATGGGCAGGAAGATACGGCGGCGGGTGACCACCTCGACGACCAGCCCGAGGACCCGCGGCGGGCGCCCGGCCAGCCGCAGCATCGCCACCAGGTCGCGCACCCGCCCGACCTGGTCGCCGTTCGGGTCGAAGACGGCGATCCCGGCCAGATGCGAGACGTAGATCCGCGAGGCGCCTGCGGGCATCTCCTGCGCCTCCTTCTCTGCCGCATCCGTGCGTCATCGCCTGGTTCAGGCTAGCCTGCCCCGTTCTGCCCCGCCGCCGGGCGAGCGGCTCCCGGCGCCCTGCGCACAGTTCCGTACGGCACCGGTACGCTGCCGTACTGCACCGGACCGGCATCAGGAGGCAGAGCGGACGTGCGCATCCGGAACACGGCTCTCGTCGCGGTGATGTGCGCGGGCTTGGCCGCGACGCTCACCGCGTGCGGCGGCGAAGGGGAGACGGCGGACCCCGACGCGGGAACGAACGGTGTGGGCAAGCTCCCCGCCACCAAGATCGAGAGCAAGGCGCGGACGGCGGCCGGGGGTGCGGACGCGGTCCATCTGTCCGGCAGCCTCATGTCCAAGGGCCGCACCTACAAGGTCGACATGAAGCTGAAGGGCGACGGCGGCACCGGTGTCGTCTCCACCAAGGGCAGCCGGTACGAACTGCTGCGGGTGGGCGAGGAGCTGTACCTCAAGGCGGACGCGGGCTTCTGGGCGCACCAGGGCGCCGGCGGCGGCAGCGGCGGCAGTGGCGGCCACAGCGGTGACGCGGCCGCCGCGGGCAAGCTTGAGGACAAGTACGTAAAGGTGCCGTCCGGGGACCCCGCGTACAAGCGGCTCAGCGGCTTCACGGACAAGAGCGTCATGCTGGACGGGCTGCTCGGCCTGCACGGCACCATCACCGCGGGCGACCGGGGCGAGGTCGGTGGCATCCGCACGATCCGCATCCTCGGCGGCCAGGGCGGCGGCGGCACGCTCGACGTCTCCCTGGAGGGCCGCCCGTACCCGCTGCGGCTGGAGCGCGCGGGCGACGCGGGGGTGATCCGGCTCGCGGACTGGAACAAGGACTTCAAGCTGGCCGCACCGGATGACGACCACGTGGTGGACTACGGCCAGCAGATCCCCACGGGGACGTAGGCCCGTCCCCCGCGGGCGCGACGGGCTAGCCCGCCTTGCGCGCCCGCTTCCCGCGGGCGATCAGCTTCGGCAGCCCCGCCGGGATCGGCTGCCGCGTCACGGCGGAGGTGGGCAGCGGCGCCGCCGCGAGCGAACCCGTCTCCGCCGCCACGAGCGCGGCCTCCGCCACCGGCTCCAGCCGCAGCACCCGGCACTCCCGGGCCCACCGCTCCGCGATCGTGTCCGCGTCCGCCGCGTTCAGCCGCTTGCCCTTGAGCTCACCGACGGCCGCGGTCCACGCCTCGCCGTCCGGGGCGAGTTCGACCACCCGGGCGGTCCAGCCGACCAGCCGCCCGCCCTTGTCCTTGCTGCGCAGGGTCACGGTCGCGGCGCCGCCGTCCACGAGCCCGAGCCCCTTCAGCGGCTGCTCGTCGGGGCCGTCCCCGACGAGGCAGACGGCGCCCTCGTGCCAGATGTGCCACAGCGCACGGGCGGCACCCTCGGAGCCCTGAACCCAGACGAGGGCGGACTTCTTGGCCGCCTCCTCGACCAGGGCGCGGTCGATCGGGTCCATGGCGTCCAGTGGAGTCGGCGTCGGCGTCTGCGTCATGCGAACAGCCTAGGACAGCGGGGCCGGTGCCCTCCGCACATCCCACCCACCGAAACGACAGTTCCATACCTGCCGCACGCACCTTACGCTGAGCCCGTGCCCACGACGCGCTCCGCCCACCCCGTCCCCGCACCCACCGCCGTCGCCACCCCACCGCACCCGGCCCTGGACACCGCCCTGCTCGCGGTCGCCGTCGCCGGGGTGTCGCTCTCCGCGCCGCTGGCCGCCGCGACCGCGGCCCCCGCCCTCGCCGTCGCGTTCTGGCGCAACGCCATGGCGGTCGGCGTGCTCACCCCGCTCGCCCTGTGGCGCCACCGGGGCGAGCTGCGCCGGATGGGGCGCCGGGCGGTGGGGCTCTCCGTCGCCTCGGGGGCGCTGCTCGCGCTGCACTTCGGGACCTGGCTGCCGAGCCTGCACATGACCTCCGTGGCCTCCTCGACCGCGCTGGTGACCACGACCCCGATCTGGACCGCGCTGCTGCTGCGGCTGCGCGGCCACCGCCCGCGCCCGGTGGCAATCCTCGGCACGCTGCTGGCGTTCCTCGGAGTGGTGATCCTCACCGGGGTCGACCTGTCTGCCTCCCCGCAAGCCCTCGCGGGCGACGCGCTCGCGCTGGTGGGCGGCGTGGCCGGGGCCGGGTACGTGGTGCTGGGGGCGGAGGTGCGCCGGGTGGCGAGCACGACCGCGTACACCTACGTCTGCTACTCCACGGCCAGCCTCTTCCTGCTGCTGACCTGCCTGGTCGCGGGCGCGCGGCTGCACGGCTACAACGGGGACACCTGGCTGCGGCTGGTGCTGCTGATGGTCACCGCGCAGCTGCTCGGGCACACGCTGATCAACCGGGTGGTCAAGGGCCTGGGCCCGTCCGTGACGTCGACCGCGATCCTGCTGGAGACGCCGGGCGCGGCCCTGATCGCGGCGGTGTGGCTGGACCAGCAGCCGCCGGTGGCCGCCTACCCGGCGCTCGCGGTGATCCTCGGCGGGCTCGTGCTCGTCGTCCTGGGGGACCGCGAGCCGCCCCGGGCCGACACCCCTTAGAGCCAGCCGTTCCGCTTGAAGCCGCGGTGGATCGTGAAGCAGATCCCCACCGTGACGGCCAGCACCATCGGGTAGCCGAACCTCCAGTGCAGCTCCGGCATGTAGTCGAAGTTCATGCCGTAGATCCCGGCGATCATCGTCGGGACGGCGCAGATGGCCGCCCAGGAGGTGATCTTGCGCATGTCCTCGTTCTGGGCGACCGTCGCCTGCGCCAGGTTCGCCTGGAGGATCGAGTTCAGCAGGTCGTCGAAGCCCAGGACCTGCTCGTTGACCCGGGCCAGATGGTCCGCGACATCCCGGAAGTACTTCTGGATGTCCGGGTCCACCAGCCGCATCGGGCGCTCGCTCAGCAGCTGCATCGGCCGCAGCAGCGGCGAGACGGCCCGCTTGAACTCCAGCACCTCACGCTTGAGCTGGTAGATCCGGCCCGCGTCGCCGCCGCGCCGGGAGGTCGCCTGCGAGAAGACCTCGATCTCGACCTCGTCGATGTCGTCCTGGACGGCGTCCGCGACCGCGAGATATCCGTCCACGACCTGGTCGGCGATGGCGTGCAGCACCGCCGAGGGACCCTTGGCCAGCAGCTCCGGGTCCTCCTGGAGCCGGTGGCGCAGGGCGCGCAGCGAGCCCTGGCCGCCGTGCCGCACGGTCACGATGAAGTTGTGGCCGGTGAAGCACATCACCTCGCCGGTCTCCACGACCTCGCTGGTCGCGGTGAGTTCGGCGTGGTCCACGTAGTGGATGGTCTTGAAGACGGTGAACAGGCTGTCGTCGTACCGCTCCAGCTTCGGCCGCTGGTGCGCCTGCACCGCGTCCTCGACGGCCAGCGGGTGCAGCCCGAACTCCTGTGCGATGCCCGCGAACTCGCGCTCGGTCGGCTCGTGCAGCCCGATCCAGGCGAACCCGCCCTCGGCGCGCACCCGCTCCATCGCGTGCGCCGGGCTGACGTGGTCGCTGACCCGCTTCCCGTCGCGGTAGACGGCGCAGTCGACCACCGCGCTGGTGACCGACGGGTCGCGGGTGGCGTCGTAGTTGCTGGTGTTGTGGGCGCGGCGCAGGGCGGGGCGGACGGCTGCACGCAGGTCACGGATCATCGACATGGCGGGCTCCTTCACGGGCCGGCCGTCAGCGGCGGGCGCGCGGCGCAGCGCTGCGCCCGGAAGGTGGACGTACGGCACTCCCCTGAGGCGTACGTACGTCCGCAAAGCGGGCGGCGCTCCGTGCGATGACGCTGACGGAGTTCGCGGAGAACGGAACAGATGCGTTACGAAGGCGCTCTGCCGTCACGTGCCCTTGATGCGAGGAGACTTCGCGTGTTTCACCGCGAGGCGGTGGGGTACGGAGGTCTCAGATCATGAAGCCGCATACCAAGGGGAAACGACGGGAGAACTGTCGGTACTGCACGGTCGACTAGGATCCACCGCGGCCCCCACCTCCTCCGGCCGGTCCCCCGTGGGGGACGACGTATTTCCCTGGGCAGGCAGCAAGGCTATCAGTCGGCAGAACCGTCAAGCCGCCGCTTTGCCCGTTCGATACGCGATCTATGCTCACCGCATGTCAGACGTTCTGCAGCTGGTCGAGGCCCGATTGACCACCGCGCTGGGCGAGCCGGACGCCCGGGCCGCCATCACGTTCGTCGGTACGGACCGCATCGAGGTGCTGCGTTTCCGCGCGGACGGGAACGTCGTCCGGTACGCCACCCTCGGCATGTCGGACCATCCGATGACCGACCCTACCGCCGCCATCGCCGACCATCTCCGCGGCCCGCGCGCCGAGCTCGTCCTCACCGTGCGCGGCGGCGGCCCCGGCCCCGGCTCCGCCGTCCTGGACGAGGTGCTGCGGCCGCTCGCCGTGCTGGCCGCCTCGCCGCAGGTCGAGGGCGTGGTGGTGGCCCCGGGCGCGTCGCTGGAGCTGGGCGGCCCGCTGTGGACCGGGGCGCCCTTCACCTCCGTACTGGTCGGCGAACCGGGCGGTCTGGTCGAGGACTTGGAGCTGATCGCGCCGATGGAGCCGGTGCGGTTCCTGCCGCTGCTGCCCATGACCGGGAACGAGGCGGCGTGGAAGCGGGTCCACGGCGCCGGGGCGCTCCAGGACCGCTGGCTGCGGCACGGTACGGACCTGCGCGATCCGGCCAGATCCGGGGTTCCGCTGGCCTGAGGCCCGGTCCCCTCCACACGGGTGATCGTCCTTGACGTGGAGACGGGCGGGGAGGACCGTGGGGCCCTATGAGGGGCGAACCCAGTTGCCCGAAGTGCGGTGGCCGCGTGCGTGCGCCCGGTCTCTTCGCCGACTCCTGGCAGTGCGGTGTGCACGGCACGGTGCACCCCGTCCAGCCGGTCGTCCCGCCGAGCGTGGAAGCGCTCGTGGTCGTCACCAACCGCGCCCGGGTGCCCGTATGGATGCCGTGGCCGCTGCCCGTCGGCTGGCTGTTCACCGGGGTCGCGTGCGCCGGTGACGACCGCAACGGCGGCCGCGCCACCGTCGTGGCCTGCTCGGGCCCCGGCCCGCTGGGCGGCCCGGGGGAGCTGCTGCTGATCGCGGAGGAGCTGGGCGTAGGGCTCGGCGCGCGGTACGCGGGCATCCCCGGCCCCGATCCCGGGCCCGGGATGCGGGTGGACAAGCCGCCGCACGTCAAGGTGCTGGCCGCCGGGCGGCCGACCCCGCTGTGGCACGTCGAGGGCACCCCGGACGACCGCGCGGTGTTCGCGGGGGAGGCGTGCGGGCTGTGGCTGTGGGCGGTGGTCTGGCCCGAGCGGACCGGGCTGCTGATGTACGACGAGATGGTGCTCACCGATCTGCGGGACGCGGGCGCCGAGGTGGATCTGGTGCCGTGCGGTGCGCTGTCGCCGCGGCTGCTGTCCTGAAGCTGCCGTAAGGCGTGGACTATGGCTTGCGTACGGCTCGCGCAAGGCTCGGCCGGTCGCACCCTGACGCGGGCATGCCCGGTGGTGCGGTTACCCTGAAGCAGGCCGTCCGTTCACCCTGTTATTGCTGGGAGCCCGCGTTCGTGCGCATCGACCTGCACACCCACTCCACCGCGTCGGACGGTACGGACACCCCCGCCGAGCTGGTGCGCAATGCCGCCGCGGCCGGGCTGGACGTCGTCGCGCTGACCGATCACGACACGGTCGCCGGGTACGAGGAGGCGGCCGGGGCGCTGCCGGACGGGCTGAAGCTGGTCACCGGCGCCGAGCTGTCCTGCCGTCTGGGCGGGGTGAGCCTGCACATGCTGGCGTATCTCTTCGATCCGGTCGAGCCCGAGCTGGCGCGGGAGCGCGAGCTGGTGCGCGACGACCGGGTGCCCCGGGCCAGGGCGATGGTGGGGAAGCTGCGCGAGCTGGGCGTGCCCGTCACCTGGGAGCGGGTGGCGGAGATCGCCGGGGACGGGGCCGTCGGACGGCCGCACATCGCTACCGCGATGGTCGAGGCGGGCATCGTCGAGACCGTCTCGGACGCGTTCTCCTCGGAGTGGCTGTCGAACGGCGGCCGGGCGTACGTGGAGAAGCACGAGCTGGACCCCTTCGAGGCGGTCCGGCTGATCAAGGGCGCGGGCGGGGTCGCCGTCTTCGCGCATCCGCTGGCCGTCAAGCGCGGCGAGTGCGTACCGGAGAGCGCGATCGGGGAGCTGGCCGCGGCCGGTCTCGACGGCGTCGAGGTCGACCATATGGACCACGACGAGCCGACCAGGGCCCGGCTGCGCGCCCTCGCCGCCGAGCACGGGCTGCTCACCACGGGCTCCAGCGACTACCACGGCAGCCGTAAGACCTGTCGGCTCGGCGAGTACACCACCGACCCCGAGGTCTACGCGGAGATCGTGCGCCGGGCGGCGCAGGCCCCACGCGAAGCGCCCCCGTACGACGGCGTACGGGGGCGGCTGCGGTAATACGTCACTTGTGTTGTCACGCGCGTCGTCACTCGCATCGGTGACTCGTCTGCGTCTGGTGCTTCGCTTGCGGCGGTGCTACTACCGGGCGGCGGTTTCGGCTGGACGGATGTAGATGCGCTGGCCGATCGCGGCGGCCTGCTGCACGATCCGGTTGACGGAGGCGGCGTCCACGACGGTGCTGTCCACGGCGTTGCCGTCGACATCGTCAAGGCGCATGATCTCGAAGCGCTGCAAGGCTTCTCCCTTCGTCTGATCCTCCTGCTGGAGAACTGGTCTGTACGCGAGACGCGCGGCTTCGCTGCCGCGCGTTCCACAACCTGTTCAACCCAGCATGCCTTGAAAAGATTCCCTACGCTAATGAAATTTTTCGCCAGACTAAGTATTCCCTGGTCGGGCGTCCGACCGGTCGGTCAGCCGATGAGAGGGAGTCCGGTTGTGCCTCTCCGGCGGGGGCCCGGAGAATGAGCCGCGTATGAGTGACGTGATGCCTCCGGGCCAACCAGACTTCGCCTCGATCGTCGACGGCATCGAGCGCACCAACGAGCTGCTGCATCGCGTGCTCGCCGAGGTCGCGACCACCCCCTCCACCCACGCGATCTTCGTGGACGCCGGATATGTCTACGCGGCCGCCGGGCGGCTCGTCGCCGGAACGGAGGACCGCCGGACCTTCGAGCTCGACGCGGAGGGGATCATCGAGGCGTTCATCGACAAAGCCCGGATGATCTTCCCGGACAGCCGGCTGCTGCGGGTCTACTGGTTCGACGGGGCCCGGCGCCGCATCCACACCCCGGAGCAGCAGAGCATCGCCGAGCTGCCCGACGTCAAGGTCCGGCTGGGCAACCTCAACGCCAACAACCAGCAGAAGGGCGTCGACTCGCTCATCCGCTCCGACCTGGAATCCCTCGCCCGGCACCGGGCCATCGGCGACGCCGTGCTGATCGGCGGCGACGAGGACCTGGTCTCCGCCGTCGAGGCCGCCCAGGGGTACGGCGCGCGCGTCCATCTGTGGGGCATCGAGGCCCTCGACGGGCGCAACCAGGCCGAGCCGCTGCTGTGGGAGGTCGACAGCCAGCGCACCTTCGACCTCGACTTCTGCAAGCCGTACGTCACCCGGCGGGCGACCGGCTACGAGCCGAACGGCGACAGCCCGCTGTGCGGGCCCGCGCCCTCCCGCGACGAGGTGCGCTTCATCGGCGCCCAGATCGCCGCCCAGTGGCTCTCCGCACGCGGCCGCGAGAGCCTCGCCGACCTGCTGCCCGGCCACCCCTATCTGCCCGGCTCGGTCGACCAGGAGCTGCTGATCGACGCGGAGGGGATGCTGCGGCTGTCGCTGCGTGCCCACGCCGATCTGCGGCGGGCGCTGCGGGACGGCTTCTGGGAGCACCTCCAGGCGCAGTACTAGCCGAGGTCTAGCCGAGGTTCTTCCAGAACCTGATCAGCGCGTCCGCCGTGGGATGCGGCCGTTCGGCGTTGGGGGAGTGCTCCGCGCCCTCGATCACGGTCCGGCGGGCGGACAGCCGCTCCGCCATCCCGTCCATCAGCGGCACCGGCCAGGCGTGGTCCACCTCACCCGAGAGCACATGCTTGGGCAGCGCCGTCGCGGCCAGCTCCCCGACCCGGTCCGGCTCGGCGTTCAGCTGCCGCCCGGTGGCGATCAGCTGCTCCGGAACGGTGCCCATCCAGCGCGCGTGCAGAAAGTCCCGCACGCCGGGTGGCGTCACCTCATCGGCCGCCTCGGGCGGATCGAGTTCGCGCATCGCCTGCCAGACGGACTCCATGTCCATCACGCCCAGCGCGTCGATCAGCAGCTTGGTGCGTTCCCGCTGCGGGGGCGCGATGGCGGCGGGCCCGGAGCTCATGATCGTGAGCGAGGCGAAGGCGGCGGGGGCGCGGAGCACGGCGGCCCGTGCGATCAGCCCGCCGAGGGAGTGCCCCAGCACATGGACCGGCCCCGCGTCGTCCGCCACCGCCGTGGCCTGCGCGAGCAGATCCCGCGCCAGCTCGTCCTGCGCGTAGACGGCCTCGTCGCGCGGCCCGGGGCTCTCGTGCTGCCCCCGCCCGTCGACCGCGACCGCCCGGAAACCGGCGGCGGCCAGCGGCTCCAGGAGCGCGATGAAGTCCTCCTTGCTCCCGGTGAACCCCGGCACCAGCAACACGGCCCCCCGCACCGCCCGGCCGGGCCGCGCGTCATGCACGGCGAACTCGCCGCGCGCGGTCGAGAGACGATGGGCGCGGACGCCCGTAGGAAGGGTGAGAAACGGCGGCCTGCTCATGGGGACGAGGCTATACAGGGCACCGAGAACGGGGCGTGAATGGGCGGTACGTTGTGGCTTCCCGCCAGGGTTTCAGGGCGGCTCAGCGGACCCGGTCCCGCCGGACCCCGCCGGGCGTACACCCGCCCCGGCGGGTCCCGGCGCGGGCTCGCATGGCGCGGCGGATGCGCCCGGTTGAGCGCGGGCGCGCAGGGGGGTCTGACGGTGCCCGGGCTGGCGTACTCCGCACGCTCTGGTGCAACGGGGCCGACGCACCCGGTGGCGTGGGCCGCGTGCCCGGGTCTGGCGTGCCGGGGGTCTGGCGGGGCTGGACGACCGGGGCTCGCGCTTCGGGCGTGCGCGGGGTCTGGTGGAACGGGGCCGACGTAGCCGGTGGGCCGGTGCGCCGAGGACTGCGCGCTCGGGTGGCTCCCCGGGTCTGGTGCATAGGGGCATACGCGGGTCTGGCGCAGCCGGGCTGACGTACCCGGTGGAGTGGTCCGCCGTGGGGCCGCGTGCCCGGCCTGGTGCGCGGGGGTTTGGCGGGGCTGGACGACTTCCCGGGGCTAGCACTTCGGGATATACGCGGGTCCGGCGCAGCGGGGCCGACGTAGCCGGTGGGCCGGTGCGGCGAGGGCTGTGACGCCCTGGGCGTCGGTCGGGAGCTGGGGGGGCTGGGGGCTGACGCGCCCGGGGCCTGATCCGCGATTGCGGATCAGGCCCCGTCGGGTGCCGTGTGCCGTCAGGCGTCCGGTGTGGTGTCCGTCGCCGGGCGGGTGCGGGTGCGGCGGCGGACCGGCTTCGCCTCGGCCTCGTCGGGCTGAGCGGTCGCCTCCGTGGCCTCCGTGGCCTCCGTGGCCTTGGCCGTCGTACGGGTGCGGCGGCGCGGCTTGGCGGGGGCCTCGGTCTCCGCGACCGCCGTCTCCTCCGTGGCGGCCTTGGCCCGGGTGCGGCGGCGCGGTGTGGCCGTGGCGGCTTCCGCCGCCTCGGTCCCGGCCTCGGCCGTCTCGGCGGACGCCTTGGCGCGGGTGCGGCGCCGGGGCTTGGCCGGGGTTTCCTCGGTGGCCTCGGTGGTGCCCTCGGCCGTGGCGACCGCTGCTTCGGCGGCCGTCTCAGGGGCGGCGGCCTTGGCGCGGGTGCGGCGGCGCGGTTTGGCCGGGGTTTCCTCGGCGGCCTCGGTGGTGCTCTCGGCCGTGGCTACCGCGGTTTCGGCTGTCTCTGCCTTGGCGCGGGTGCGGCGGCGGGGCTTGGCCGGGGTTTCCTCGGCGGCCTCCGTCGTGCCCTCGGCCGTGGCGACCGCTGCTTCGGCGGCCGTCTCAGGGGCGGCGGCCTTGGCGCGGGTGCGGCGGCGCGGCTTGGTGGGGGTCTCCTCGGCCGCCGGGGCCTCCGGCGGCGGGGTCGCCTCCACCGTGTCGACGGCGGTGACGGCCGCGGTGTCCGTGTCGCCCGTCGCACCGGAACGAGTGCGGCGACGGCGGCGCGGGCGGCGCGGCTCGGTCGCGGACTCGGTGCCCTCGGTCTCGGCCGGGGCCGAGCCGTCCACCGTCTGGCCACCGCGGGTGCGGCGGCGTACCCGCGGGGTACGGGTGCGGCGCGCGGGGCGCTCCTCGGGCGCGGCGGCGGCGGGGGAGCGGCGGCCGCGGCCGCCGGTCTCGCCGAGGTCCTCGACCTCCTCGGCGCCCAGCCCGGCCCGGGTGCGCTCGGCGCGCGGCAGGATACCGGTGGTGCCCTTCGGGATGCTCAGCAGCTCGAACAGGTGGGCGGAGGTCGAGTACGTCTCCTCCGGGTCGGTGAACGGCAGGTCCAGCGCCTTGTTGATCAGCTGCCAGCGCGGGATGTCGTCCCAGTCGACGAGCGTGATGGCGATACCCGAGGCGCCCGCGCGGCCGGTGCGGCCGATGCGGTGCAGATAGGTTTTCTCGTCCTCGGGGGACTGGTAGTTGATCACATGGGTGACGCCCTCGACGTCGATGCCGCGCGCGGCGACGTCGGTGCAGACGAGGACGTCGACCTTGCCGTTACGGAAGGCGCGCAGCGCCTGCTCGCGGGCGCCCTGGCCGAGGTCGCCGTGAACCGCGCCGGAGGCGAACCCGCGGCGGGCGAGCTGATCGGCGATGTCGGCGGCGGTCCGCTTCGTACGGCAGAAGATCATCGCGAGCCCGCGGCCGTCGGCCTGCAGCACGCGCGCCACGACCTCCGGCTTGTCCATCGAGTGGGCCCGGAAGACGTGCTGGGTGGTGTTGGCGACGGTCTGGCCCTCGTCGTCCGGCGCGGTGGCGCGGATGTGCGTGGGCTGCGACATGTAGCGGCGGGCGAGACCGATGACGGCGCCCGGCATGGTCGCCGAGAACAGCATGGTCTGGCGCTTGGCCGGGAGCATGTTGATGATCTTCTCGACGTCGGGCAGGAAGCCCAGGTCGAGCATCTCGTCGGCCTCGTCGAGGACGAGCGCCTTGACGGAGGAGAGCCGCAGCTTCTTCTGGCCCGCCAGGTCGAGCAGCCGCCCGGGGGTGCCGACGACCACGTCGACGCCCTTCTTCAGGGCCTCGACCTGCGGTTCGTACGCGCGGCCGCCGTAGATCGACAGCACGCGGACGGCACGGACCTTGCCTGCGGTCAGCAGGTCGTTGGTGACCTGCTGGCACAGCTCGCGGGTGGGGACGACCACGAGCGCCTGCGGGGCGTCGGTCAGCTGGTCGGGCTTGGCCCGGCCCGCCTCGATGTCCGCGGCGACGACGACGCGCTCCAGCAGCGGGAGGCCGAAGCCCAGCGTCTTGCCGGTGCCGGTCTTGGCCTGGCCGATGACGTCGGAGCCCGAGAGGGCGACCGGGAGCGTCATCTCCTGGATGGGGAAGGGGGACGTGATGCCGACGGCCTCAAGGGCTTCGGCCGTCTCGGGGAGAATCCCGAGGTCTCGGAAGGTGGTCAGGATGCTTGCCTCTTCTGTGAGACGCGGCGAGAGGCGGCGAAGGGGGTCGCACGGCGCCCGGGTACACCGGCCTTGGTGGCCGATTCGGCGCGGGACCACTGCCTTCGCTCGAGCGATCACGCCGCGAGCGGGTCCCTCCTGCCGTACGCATGAGATGCGCGCCGCGCGGAGGGCGGTCGGGTGTTGGAGCCGATCGGGCCACCGACCGGGCATCCGCATTCGTGGAACGACCCGCCGATACTCGACGGGTGCAAATACCACTGTACCCCGGAAGTGCGCATCTGTGACCGGGCAACCCGAACCGGGGCGTGGAGGGACTTGGCTGACCAGGGCCTTCCCCGGTACGTCGGGCGGACTATTGTGCGCTCCATGGAGACGTCTGATACGCCTGAGACCGAGAAGACCCCGACCGGGATCGCCGCCCAGGACTGGGCCACGGCCGCGGCCGACCCGCAGTACCGGGCCGCGGTGGTGGATCTGCTCGGGGCGCTCGCCTACGGCGAGCTGGCCGCCTTCGAGCGGCTCGCGGAGGACGCCAAGCTGGCGCCCAGCCTGGAGGACAAGGCGGAGCTGGCGAAGATGGCCTCGGCCGAGTTCCACCACTTCGAGCGGCTCCGGGACCGGCTGGCGGCGGTCGGCGAGGCACCGACCGCGGCGATGGAGCCGTTCGCGGCGGCGCTGGACGGGTTCCACCGCCAGACCGCGCCGTCGGACTGGCTGGAGGGCCTGGTCAAGGCGTACGTGGGCGACTCGATCGCCAGTGACTTCTACCGCGAGGTGGCGGCCCGGCTGGACTCCGACACCCGCGGCTTGGTGCTCCAGGTGCTGGACGACACCGGCCACGCGAGCTTCGCGGTGGAGAAGGTGCGGGCCGCGATCGAGGCCGACCCGCGGGTCGGCGGGCGGCTGGCGCTGTGGGCCCGGCGGCTGATGGGCGAGGCGCTGTCGCAGGCGCAGCGGGTGGTCGCGGACCGTGACGCGCTGTCCACGATGCTGGTGGGCGGGCTGGCCGACGGCTTCGACCTGGCCGAGGTCGGCCGGATGTTCTCGCGGATCACCGAGGCGCACACCAAGCGGATGTCGGCGCTGGGCCTGGCGGCCTAGGTCCTGTCCGGCGGCGGGCTTTCGTGGATCGGGCGGCGGCTCACAGCGCCGCGGCCCGGCCCGGCGCCCGGCCGCTCAGGCCGGGACCGACCGGCGGCGGCCGGTCCGGGGCCGGATGAGCA
Source organism: Streptomyces sp. NPDC005962 (assembly GCF_040629205.1). Taxonomy (NCBI): domain Bacteria; kingdom Bacillati; phylum Actinomycetota; class Actinomycetes; order Kitasatosporales; family Streptomycetaceae; genus Streptomyces; species Streptomyces sp. NPDC005962. Next base: position 112,931 of record NZ_JBEXVE010000019.1, read on the forward strand.
GCGACAGCAGGGCCGCGGCGAAGCCGAGCGCGACCATGAGGACGACCACCGAGTAGCCCGAGCCCAGCACCGTGTGGGCGATCATCGCGCCGAAGAGCGCCGCGCCGGGGCCGGTGGACAGGACGAGGGGCGTGGCGGGCAGTCGGCGGGGCAGCCGTCGGCTCGCTCCGTAAGAGATGGCGAGACCGATCAGTACCGAGCCGAGCGCTTCCCAGAAGATCATGGCGCGTCCTTCCCGTGTGCGGACCGGACCGACCCGTGATCACGTGTCGGTCCTGCCGGTCCTACCCGGGCCCAAGCGGGGGCAATCCTGATCGAGGGGGGCGGGCCGCGGCGCACCGGCGCACAACGGCGGCGGGGCCCGGTGAGGAAAATCTCACCGGGCCCCGCCGCCGTCGTGCGGACCGCTCAGAGTGCGCTGAAGCCGACCTTGCGAGCGCTCGGCTCACCGATCTCGACGTAGGCGAGCCGGTCGGCCGGGACCAGGATCTTGCGGCCGTGCTCGTCCTCCAGGCTCAGCACCTGCGCCTTGCCGCCGAGCGCGTCGGCTACCGCGCGCTCGACGGCCTCGGCGGACTGCCCGCTCTCCAGGGTGATCTCGCGGGGCGCGTGCTGCACGCCGATCTTGACCTCCACGGCCTTGTCCCTCCGACGGTCGGTTGTGCGCGGGCGTCCACTGTGCGCGGCGTCCGCGCTGTACGCAGCACACATTAGCCCGGGAAACGGGCCCGCTGGGCCGGGCGGGACAAGCCCGCAGCGAACACGCTCAGTGGCCGCTTTCCACCCCGTGCAGCGGGAAGCCCGCGATACCGCGCCAGGCCAGCGAGGTGAGCAACTGCACAGCGGTGTCCCGGGGGACGGTGCTGCCACTGGAGAGCCAGTAGCGCGCGACGACCTGGGAGACGCCGCCGAGGCCGACGGCCAGCAGCATGGACTCGTCCTTGGACAGCCCGGTGTCCTCGGCGATGACCTCACTGATCGCCTCGGCGCACTGGAGCGAGACCCGGTCCACGCGCTCGCGCACGGCGGGCTCGTTGGTGAGGTCGGACTCGAAGACGAGCCGGAAGGCGCCGCCCTCCTCCTCGACGTACGCGAAATACGCGTCCATCGTGGCGGCCACCCGCAGCTTGTTCTCGGTAGTCGACGCGAGCGCGGTGCGCACCGCCTGCAGCAGGGCGTCGCAGTGCTGGTCGAGCAGCGCCAGGTACAGCTCCAGCTTGCCCGGGAAGTGCTGGTAGAGCACCGGCTTGCTGACTCCCGCGCGCTCGGCGATGTCGTCCATCGCGGCCGCGTGATAGCCCTGCGCGACGAAGACTTCCTGGGCGGCGCCCAGGAGCTGGTTGCGTCGGGCTCGGCGCGGCAGGCGCGTACCCCGCGGGCGCGCCTCGGTCTGCTCGATGGCTGTCACGCCGCCTCCCATTGAATGTTGCGAGCACGGTGTCCACCGCGCCCGCCATCGTACTTTTGGGTAACAGGGCCGCGCGCGGTCCGTGCGGAGATTTTCACGGACTGGACTCTATGAAAAGCCCACAAAGGGTGCTGGTCATCGATACTCCTCCTCGTTTTCCTCGACGACCCGGGCCTGCTCCGCGCGGTCGGCCTCGTTGGCCTCCAGCGGTTCGTCGGCGGTCCGGCGGTCGTCGCTGTGGGGGACGAGGTCGTGCCGCTGATCGGCGGCGTCCGCTTCGGAGGCCTCGACGCCGAAGGAGGCGGAGGCGCTGTTCTCGCTGCTTTCGAGGTTCTCGATGTCGTTCGCGAAGGTCTCGGGATCGCTCGGATCGACGGACATGTACTCCCCTTCCCAGGGGCAGGGTGATCGCCCCTGTGTATTACGAGCCTAGGAGAGGTCACTTTCGGACGCTACGTGGTCTGTGAGGGTGAACACACGGTCGGCCATGTGATCGTCTCGTAACATTGGCCCATGTCTTCGACCGAGCCGCCGGAAGCCCGCATCGTTGCCGCGGTGCCCCCCGCGCGGCCCGTGCGGGTCGGAGCGGGTGAAAAGCTGCGTACCACCAGCCTGCCCGGTCTCACGCTGAACGTGCGTATCCGCCCGCCGTCGGTTTCCGGGCTGCCGCCCGCGGTGTTCGTCCACGGGCTCGGCGGCTGCTCCCAGAACTGGTCGGCGCTGATGGAACAGCTCGCCGACCGGCTGGATATCGAGGCCCCTGACCTGCCCGGATTCGGCGACTCCCCGCCGCCCGACGACGGCGACTACTCCATAACCGGCCATGCCCGGGCCGTCATCCGCCATATCGACGCGAGCGGCCGCGGTCCCGTACATCTGGCCGGAAATTCCATGGGCGGAACGATCGCCATCCGCGTCGCGGCCGTGCGCCCGGACCTCGTGCGCAGTCTCACACTCGTCTCGCCCGCGCTGCCCGAGCGGCGCCCGCAGCGCACCGCGGTGCCCACCGGGCTGCTCGCGATCCCCGGGGTGACCCGCCTCTTCAGCCGCGCGACCCGCGAGTGGGACGCGGAGCGGCGCACCCGGGAGCTGCTGGCGCTCACCTACGGCGACCCCGGGCAGGTCCGCGAGGAGGACTTCGCGCTGGCCGTCGAGGAGTACGAGCGGCGGCTCGCACTCCCGTACTTCTGGGACGCGCTCGCCCGCTCGGCGCGCGGCCTCATCGACTCCTACGCCCTCGGCGGCCAGCACTCGATGTGGCGGCAGGCCGAGCGGGTCCTCGCGCCCACTCTCCTCGTCTACGGCATGCGCGACCAGCTGGTGGCCTTCCGCATGGCCCGGCGGGCGAGCGCAACCTTCCGCGACTCGCGTCTGTTGACGCTGTTGGACGCCGGACATGTCGCGATGATGGAGTACCCCGCAGCAGTGGCGCGCGGCATGCGCGAACTGCTCGACGACGCCGACGGACGACTCGTCGGCGTACCAGACGGAAGACATGTACGAGACAGACGGGACAACCGGAAGATACGGGGCGTACCGGTGCCCGGAACAGACGGGAGCGGTGCGGCGCGTGGGTAAGCACAGCGCACGGGGCAGCCAGGAGGACCGGGACCCCGGCTCCGCCGAGGCGGAATCCGGCCCCGGTGCGGGGCGTCGGCGGCGCGCCGCCGCGACCGGCGCCCAGGACCCGGGCGTGACGCCGCCGCAGGGCACCTCGCGGGCGGCCTACGGAACGGCCACGCCACCGCCGCGGTCCAGGGGCGGGCATTCCGGACCCCCCGGGCACCCCGCACGCCGTGAACAGGGCGGCGGCTGGAGCGCTTTCGGCACCGCCACCATGAACGCGCCGGAGCGCCCCGGCGGACCCACGGCCGGGCCCGCGTCCGGACCTGCTGCCGGTGGCCCGTCCGGTGGCGGCGCGTCCGGCGGCGGTGCGGGCGGGCTGATGCCCGGGCCGCGCAAGGAGTACCTGGCGGCGTTCGAAGCCCCCGGCACCCATACCCCTGATGCCCCGGACGTCCCGGACACCGACGGCGAGGACGTCTTCGCCGCCGGTGCGCCCGGAGCGGTGCCGCCGCCGCGCCGTACCCGCTCCGGCGCGGGAGCCGATGACGACCGTAAGAACGCCACGGACGGCCCTGATGACGCCACGGCGGCTTATGGGGCCGACGGGGCCGACAGCGCCGACGGGGGCGACACCGCGGGCAAGAGCGCGCGAGGGGTCGCCAAGGGCGGCAAGGGCCGCACGTTCACCGGTGTCGCCGCGGCGGCCGTGACCACCGTGCTGGCCGTCGTGGTCGCCGGACAGGTGGCGAACGGCCCGCAGAGCGACAGCAAGGCGCAGGCCAACGGCGGTCCGGAGCGCGGCGACGGGGGCGCCGCGTCGTCCCGTACGGACGGACGGGTCACCCCGTCCGCGACCCCGGAACTCGCCACATACGGCGCCAAGATGGCCGCCCCGTTCCCGCTCGACCCGAAGCTCAAGGGCTCGGGCGCCTTCACGACCGTCCCCGGACAGGACAAGGCGCCCGGCAAGGGCGAGGTCCTGCGCTACCGGGTGGACGTCGAGAAGGGGCTGCCGCTCGACGGCGCGCTGTTCGCCGAGGCGGTGCACAAGACGCTCAACGACGACCGCAGCTGGGGCCACGGCGGCACCCGCACCTTCGAGCGGGTCTCGTCCGGGCGCCCCGACTTCGTCATCACCCTGGCGAGCCCCGGAACCACCGCGGTGTGGTGCCAGAAGTCCGGGCTGGACACGACCGAGGACAACGTCTCGTGCGACTCGGCGGCCACCGAGCGCGTCATGATCAACGCCTATCGGTGGGCGCAGGGCGCCCGTACGTTCGGCGACGACAAGATGCACTCGTACCGCCAGATGCTCATCAACCACGAGGTCGGGCACCGGCTCGGGCACAACCACGAGACGTGCACCAAGCAGGGCGTGCTCGCCCCGGTGATGATGCAGCAGACCAAGTTCCTGGCGACCGACGGCGTGACCTGCCGCCCCAACGCCTGGCCGTTCCCCAAGGGCTGACGGCGGGCTGACGGCCTCTATAGCGCCCCACAACGCCTGAAAGCCAGGAAGGTCACGGGCGTTCACCCCTTCCGGTGGTGCGACGGACAACCGTCCGTCGCGCCATAGCCATGCGCGCATAACGTGCTCCCGCTGCCCGACGTGCCGAACCGCGGCATGACGGCTTGCCCACAGGGGAGATCGGGGGTGCGCTCATGCGCGTGGGACTGCTTACGGAGGGTGGGTACCCGTATGCGACCGGTGAGGCGCGGGTGTGGTGCGACCGGCTGGTGCGCGGCCTGGACCCGCACGACTTCGAGATCTACGCGCTGAGCCGGGACGCCCGCCAGGAGGCCGCGGGCTGGGCGGAGCTGCCCGGGCAGGTGCGGCGGGTGCGCACCGCGCCGCTGTGGGGCGAGCCCGCCGGCCGGCGGCGGCCGTACGGGCGGCGGCAGCGGCGGCGGTTCACCGAGCACTTCGGGGACCTGGCGGTGGCGATCAGCGTGCCGGGCGGCCCGGACGGAGCCCAGGCGGACCGTTTCGCCAGTGGGCTCCACGGCCTCGCCGACCTCGCCCGCGACGGCGGCGGACTGTCCGCCGCGCTCCGCTCCGAGGACGCCGTCCGCACCCTGGAGCGCGCCTGCCACACCCCCGGCGCGCCGCGCGCCGCGCACCGGGCGCGGGTCACCGATCTGCTGGCCGTGACCGAGGCACTGGAGCGGGCGCTGCGCCCGCTGTCGCTCGACTGGTACGGCGGCGGTGGCCGCGACCCGGGGCTCTCCGGAGTGGACGTGTGCCACGCCACCTCCGGCGGCGCGGCCGCCCTCCCCGGGCTGCTGGCCAAGCGCCGCTTCGGTACGCCGCTGCTGGTCACCGAGTACGGCGTGCGGCTGCGCGAGCACTATCTGTGGTGCACCGCCGGGCGCGACGGCCGCTCCGGGCCGGTCCGCGCCTTGCTGGCCGCCTTCCAGGGCAGGCTGGCCGCCGAAGCGTACGCGCAGGCCGCGCTCATCACCCCCGGCAACACCCACGCCCGCCGCTGGCAGGAGCGGTGCGGCGCCTCCCCGGAGCGGCTGCGCACCGTCTACCCCGGCATGGACGCCGCCTGCTTCGCGGAGGTCGGCGAGGGCGGCGCGGCGGCCGTCGGCGGGGACGACCGGACGCTGGTGTGGGTGGGCCGTCTCGAACCCGCCAAGGACATCGTCGCGCTGCTGCACGCCTTCGCCGAGGTGCGCCGGTGGCACCCGGACGCGCGGCTGCGCGTCATCGAGACCCGGCCCGAGACCCGTTACGAGACCCGGCCCGAGTCCCGTTCCGGTGCCGATCCCGCCGACGGTTACCCGGCCCACTGCCGCGCCCTGGCCGCCCATCTCTTCCCCGACGAGGCCGCCGACGCCCATACGCCCGGGGACAATCCGGTCTCCTTCGAGCACGTCGGCGACCCCGAGGTGCCCACCCTGGCGGACGCGTACGCGGCGGGCGCCGTCGTCGTGCTGTCCAGCGTGGTCGAGGGCTTTCCGGTGGGGCTGGTCGAGGCGATGTTCTGCGGCCGGGCCACGGTCTCGACGGACGCGGGCGCCGTGTGCGAGGCCATCGGCGGCACCGGCCTGGTGGTGCCGCCGCGCAACCCCAGGGCGCTCGCCGACGCGTGCCTGGCGCTGTTGCGCGACCCCGAGCGCCGCGCCCGCCTGGGCGCCGCCGCGCGCGCCCGGGCGCTGGAGCTCTTCACCGCCGAGCAGAACGTGGTCGCCTTCCGCGGCATCTACCTGGAGCTGATGTCGCACTGCCCGGTGCGCCGCGAGGAGGTCGGCGCGGACGGCGCGCCCTTGCCGTTCGCCCGCCCGGCGGAGGCCCATATCCCGGGCCACTGGACCGCCGGGCAGCGGCCCGCGCATACCCCGGGGTGGGCGGAGGCCGGACCGCCGCCGCACCGGACCCTGGCCGCGCTGTCCGAGGAGGGTGCGTGACCGGGCCTCTCCACCGGCCGGGCGCGCCCGGGGCGCCCCGCGAACAGCCCAGCGCCCCGGCCTCGGCCCATGAGCGGGGCGCGAAGGCGCGGCGCGGATCGGTCGATCCGGTGCGGGCGCTGATGCACCGCCACCGCGAGCTGTGCGCCCGGGCCGTCGACCCGCTGGAGATCGCCGCCGGTCTGGAGGCCCACGGGGTCACCGACCGCACCGCCGCCCGCTTCCGGCACCGCGACGTCTTCTCGCTCGCCGAGGAGCTGTACGCCCGCGTCCCGCGCGACGGCGACGCCGGGGACGACGCGCCCCGTCGGGAGACCGCCCCGGCCCGGGCATGGGGCGTGCGGGCGGCGCTCGGGCTGCTCGCGCTGCTGCCCGGCGGGCTGGTCACGGCGACCGTGATCGGCGCGTACCGGACCGGAGCCCCCGTGATCGGCGCGGCCGGTGCCGCCCTGACGGCGGCCGCGCTGTGGCTGTGCCTGCGCCGGGGACCGCTGGGCACGGGCGGACGCGGCGGGTCCGGCGGGTCCGGCAGGCCCGGCGGAAGGGGCGGACGGCGCGCCGGGACGAGCCGTTCCGCCGCCCGTTCCGCCGCCCGGTTCGGGGGCCGTTTCGCCGGTCTGCCGGGAGCGCTGCGCACCGGCTGGCTGCTCGCCTACGCCGCCTGCGGCGACTGGCTGCTGACCGGACTCACCGGCGAAGGCGGCGGCACCCCCGGGCCGTACGACCCGGCGGCGGCTGCCGAGGCCGCCGTCGTCCTCGGCCTCGCCGTCGCGCCCGCCGCGTGGTGTGCCCGCTGGTTCGCCGTACGGGCGCGCCGCAGGCTCGCCGCCAGCAGCGCGCTGGACGAGTTCGCGGCGGGCGTCCGTCCGCTGTGCGCGGCCACCGCCCTGGCCTTCCTGGCCACCCTGCCGCCGCTGGTGCTCACGGCCCGGCTCACGGTGCCCGGCGCTGCCGTAGACCCCACCGCCGAGGCGGGCGTCGCCGCGCTGGCCGCTCTGCTGTTCCTCGCCCGGCTGCTCACCGTCCACGGCTTCCGCGCCGCCGCGGCCACCGGCACCGCCGTGGCCTGCGCCGCCGAGGCGGCCGTGCTGGGCGCCGCCGGGGCCGCCCGGCTGCCGGGCGGCGCGGCACTCGGCGAGCCGGTGCGGTGGCTGGCCGCCCATGGCACAACCGCAGCCCACGGCACGGCCGCGGCAAACGGCACGGCCGCCGTCCCCGCCGTGGCCTGCGGGGCCGCCGCGCTCGCGCTGCTGGTGTACGCGTGCGCCGCCCTGTCCCGCGCCTCGGCCCACACCGCCCCCACCACGCCCCCCACACCGCCACCCCTTCCCATCCCTCCGAGGAGCACATCCATGAGCGACGAGACGACCGCCCCCTACGCCATCCCCGGGGAGGCGCGACGATGAGAGTCCTGCTGCTCGGCTCCGGCGGCTACCTGGGCCGCTACGTCGCCGAACACCTGCTGGCCGACCCCGCCGTCCAGCTCACCGCGCTCGGCCGCGGCGACGACGCCGACGTGCGGTTCGACCTGTCCAACGGCAGCCCCGGCGCGCTCACCCGCTTCCTGAACGCGGTCCACCCCGGGGTGGTGATCAACTGCGCGGGCGCGACCCGCGGCGGGGCCCGCGAGCTGACCCGGCACAACACCGTGGCCGTCGCGACCGTCTGCGAGTCGCTGCGCCGCAGCGGCTGCGGCGCCCGGCTCGTCCAGATCGGCTGCTCCTCCGAGTACGGGCCCTCCCAGCCCGGTTCGTCCACCGCCGAGGACGCCGTACCGCGCCCCGGCGGCCCGTACGGCGTGAGCAAGCTGGCCGCGACCGAGCTGGTGCTCGGCTCCGGTCTGGACGCGGTGGTGCTGAGGGTCTTCTCGCCGGTCGGGCCCGGCACCCCGGCCGGTTCCCCGCTCGGGCGGCTCGCCGAGGCGATGCGGCGCGCGATGCAGGCCGGGGACAGCGAGCTGAAGCTGAGCGGCCTCGGGGTGCAGCGGGACTTCGTGGACGTACGGGACGTGGCGCGGGCGGTCCACGCGGCCTCCCTGTCGGCCGCGCAGGGCGTCGTCAACATCGGCACCGGGCGCGCCGTCCGGCTGCGCGAGGCGGCCTCCGTGCTGGCCCGGGTGGCGGGCTTCGGCGGCACCTTGCACGAGGTCGACGTCCCGCCCGGGCGGAACCCGCTGCACCCGGCCGCCCATATCCCGTCCCCCGCGCACCCGCCCGGCCACGCTCCGGCCCCCGTTCCGCACGCCCCCGGTCACGCCCTCGGTCACGCCCTCGGTCACGCTTCCGGAATGGCGGAGCACGGCGGCGCCGCCGCGTACCCCTACCCGGACGGCTGCGGCAGCTGGCAGCAGGCCGATGTGCGCACCGCGCGCGACCGGCTCGGCTGGCGCTCCCGCATTCCGCTGGAGGAGTCCCTCGCAGACATCTGGATGGAGGCGGCGTGTCGCATCTGACCTCCCCGGGGCCCCGGCCCAGCCCGGCGCCGCCGCCCGCCGCCGGGCTGGGCATCGGGGTGCCGGGCTGGGCGCACCCCCTGGTCGCACCGGCCGAATGGGGTGAGCTGACCCGCCAGGGCAGCCCGGTGCACTGGGCGGTCCTGGACGTCGCGCGCGGCCCCGGCGCGTGCCCGGACGCGTACTGCGCCGCCGCGGTGTCCCGGCTGCGCACCGCGGGCGTACGGGTGCTGGGGCGGCTGGACCTGCGGTTCGGCGCCCGCCCCTTCGGCGAGCTGGTCTCGGACGCCACCCGCTACCTGGACTGGTACCGGCCAGACGGCTTCTATCTGGACCGCTGCCCGTCGGAGCGCCCGGGGCTGGGGCAGGTCCACCGGATCGTCACCACGCTGCGCGCGATGCGCGGCGGCGCGTACACGGTGCTGGGCCAGGACACCCATCCGTACGAGGAATACGCGGAGGTCGCCGACCAGCTGGTGACCTTCCGCGGCCGGTGGGCCGACTACCGCTGGTCCCAGGTCGCGGAGTGGACGGCGGGCTATCCGCCCGAACGGTTCTGCCATCTGGTGCACGGGGTGCCCCGGCCGCATCTGGATGAGGCGCTGCGCATCGCCCGCTGGCAGGGTGCGGGCACGGTCTTCTTCACGGACCACACGACCCGCCCGGGCCAGCGCGCGGGCTCCGCCGCGCTGTGGGAGACGCTGCCCGGCCACTGGGACGATTTCGTCTCGCACATCGGACCGTGTGTCATGGAATGAGATGGGGCGTGGCAGTGTTACGAGGAGACGAGAAGACAATCTCCCCGCTCATGCGGGGGTGAATTCCGCCCGCTCCTACCCACTACGGAGTCCTTGTGTCGCTGCCACCCCTGGTCGAGCCGGCTGCCGAGCTCACCGTCGACGAGGTCCGCAGGTACTCACGCCATCTGATCATCCCGGATGTCGGTATGGAGGGCCAGAAGCGGCTGAAGAACGCCAAGGTGCTCTGTGTGGGCGCGGGCGGTCTCGGCTCGCCCGCCCTGATGTACCTCGCCGCCGCCGGTGTGGGCACCCTCGGCATCATCGAGTTCGACGAGGTCGACGAGTCCAACCTGCAGCGCCAGATCATCCACAGCCAGGCGGACATCGGCCGCCCGAAGGCGCAGTCCGCGCGCGACAGCGTCCTCGGCATCAACCCCTACACGAACGTCGTGCTGCACGAGGGCCGGCTCGAAGCCGACAACGTGATGGAGATTTTCTCCCAGTACGACCTGATCGTCGACGGCACCGACAACTTCGCCACCCGCTACCTGGTCAACGACGCCTGCGTGCTGCTGAAGAAGCCGTACGTATGGGGCTCGATCTACCGGTTCGACGGCCAGGCGTCCGTGTTCTGGTCCGAGCACGGCCCGTGCTACCGCTGCCTGTACCCGGAGCCCCCGCCCCCCGGCATGGTCCCCTCCTGCGCCGAGGGCGGGGTCCTGGGCGTGCTGTGCGCGTCCATCGGCTCCATCCAGGTCACCGAGGCCATCAAGCTGCTCACCGGTGCCGGTGACCCGCTGCTCGGCCGACTGATGATCTACGACGCCCTGGAGATGACCTACAAGCAGGTCAAGGTCCGCAAGGACCCGGACTGCGCGGTCTGCGGCCCGAACGCCACGGTCACCGAGCTGATCGACTACGAGGCCTTCTGCGGTGTCGTCTCGGACGAGGCCCAGGAGGCTGCGGCCGGTTCGACGATCACTCCCAAGCAGCTCAAGGAGTGGATCGACGACGGCGAGGCCATCGACATCATCGATGTCCGCGAGCAGAACGAGTACGAGATCGTCTCGATCCCGGGCGCCCGGCTGATCCCGAAGAACGAGTTCCTGATGGGCGGCGCCCTTCAGGACATGCCGCAGGACAAGAAGATCGTCTTGCATTGCAAGACGGGCGTCCGGTCCGCGGAAGTTCTGGCCGTCCTGAAGTCCGCGGGCTTCTCCGACGCCGTCCACGTGGGCGGCGGCGTGATCGGCTGGGTCAACCAGATCGAGCCCGACAAGCCGATCTACTGATCTGCTGACAGAGCCGTGCGCGAGGGGCCCGGACCGCCGGTGTGGCGGTCCGGGCCCCTCGTCGCTCACCCGCAGGTCTTACCGCTGGACGGCACCTTCCCGTCGAGCAGATAGGCGTTCACGGTCTTCGTCATGCAGCCGTTGCCGCTGTTGTACGCGCCATGGCCCTGTCCCCGGTACGTGACCTCGACGCCCACGCCCCGGCCCAGTTCGCGGGCCATCGTCCGGGCCCCTTCGTAAGGGGTGGCCGGATCGCCGGTGTTGCCGATGACGAGGACCGGAGCGGCCCCCCTGGCGCTCACGTCCGGGGTGTCGGCCCTGCCGTCGACCGGCCAGCCGGTGCAGGCGAGCAGGGACCAGGCCAGATAGTCGCCGAAGACCTTCGAGGCCTTACGGAACCGCGGCAGCCGCTCCTTCACCTCGCTCACCGTGTAGCGCTTCTTCTCGTCGGCGCAATTGACCGCCGTATTGGCCGCGTTGATATTGCTGTAGCGGCCCTTTGTGTCACGGCCGGACATCGAATCCGACATCGCGAGCAGCAGATTGCCCTTGCCGAGCGTCAGCGCCTCCTGAAGGCCCAGCGTCAGGTATTTCCAGCTGTCCTCGGAGTAGAGCGCGGCGGCGATACCGCCGAGCGCTCCTCCTTCGGTGAGCTTGCGGCCGCTGTCGGTTTCCAGCGGCTTCTTGTCGAGTTTCCCCAGCAGCGTGACGATCTTCTCGGCGCCCGCCTTCGGATCGTCGCCGACCGGGCAGGCGGCGCCCTTCCCGGCGCAGTCCCGGAGGTAGTTGCCCAGCGCGAGCTGGAACCCCCTGGCCTGGGCGAGGGAGCCCTGTTCGGTGTCCGCGGACGGGTCGACCACGGCGTCGAGGACCGCGCGTGCCACATGCCGCGGATACAGATGGGCGTAGACGCCGCCGAGTTCGGTGCCGTAGGAGATACCGAAATACGAGAGTTTCCGGTCGCCGAGCACCTGCCGCATCAGGTCCATGTCGCGGGCGGCGCTGACGGTGTCCACATGCGGGAGCACCTTTCCGGAACGCTTTTCGCACCCGGCGACGTATTTCTTCGCGTCCGCGCTCGCGGCCTTGATCTCGGCGGCGTCGTCCGGAGTGCCGTCCACCGCCTCCGCGGCGTCGATCTCCTTGTCGCTCCGGCAGGTCACGCCCGAGCTTTCGCCGACTCCGCGCGGATCGAAGCTCACCAGGTCATAGCGCGAGCGCAGTTTCTGGTAATCCCCGCTGAATCCGGGCAGGGAGGAAACCCCGGAGCCGCCGGGGCCGCCGAAGTTGAACACCAGGGAGCCGATCCGCTTCTCCGGGCCGGTGGCCTTGGCGCGGATCATGGCGAGGTCGATGGTCTCTCCGTCCGGCTTCGCCCAGTCCAGCGGCACCTTGAGGTCCGCGCACTCCCAGTCGCCGCCGGGCGCCTTGCCGGTGCCCTGCGGCGGGGTCGGCGCCGCGCAGCCCTTCCAGCGCGGCTTCTGGCCCGTGAGCGAGCCGGGCAGGCCGGAGGAGCCCGGGGGCGCGGCCGGGGCGGCGGACGAGGGACCGGACGGGGCGGTGGCCGACGGAGTGGCCGACGCCTTTCCCTGGTCCTTTCCCCCTCCGCCGCAGCCCGCGACGGCGATGAGGGTGACCACGGCGGTCGCGGAGACCAGCGCCCTGGTCCGTATGGTGCGGGGGGAACTCGACATGGTCGCTGATCCTATGAGGATGGTATGAGCGGGAGTGTGCGCGCGTGTTCTCCATACCGTCACAGCCGCGACGGCGGCCCGACTAGGTGCAGACCTTGCCGTTTTTGGGGACCCGGCCGTTCAGCAGATAGGCGTTCACAGTGGTGCGCACACAGCTGTTGCCGCTGTCGTACGCCCCGTGCCCCTCGCCCTTGTAGGTGAGCTGGACGCCGACCCCGGGCCCCAGTTCGTCGGCCATCTTCCGCGCCCCGGCGTACGGCGTGGCCGGATCGCCGGTGTTGCCGACGACCAGGATGGGGGCGGCGCCGCGGGCGCTGACGTCGGGCGTGGTCCAGGCGCCGTGGACGGGCCAGCCGGTGCACTGGGTGAGGCTCCACGCCATGAAGTCGCCGAACACCGGGGACGCCTCGCGGAAGGCGGGCAGCTTCTCCCGGATGTCGGCCAGGCTGTAGCGCTGTTTGAAGTCGGCGCAGGTGACGGCGTTGAGCGAGGCCTGAAGGGTGCTGTAGTCGCCGTTCTGGCCGCGCCCGTTCATGGCGTCGCCGAGGGCCAGCAGCAGCCCGCCGTCACCCTGCTGCGCCCCGTCGATCCCCTGGGTGAGATACGGCCAGAAGTCCCGTGAGTACAGGGACTGCGCGATGCCCCCGTCGGCCAGCGACTGGGTGAGCTTCCGGTTGCCGCTGCCCGCGACCGGATGCCGGTCGAGGCGCTTGAGCAGGGCCTGAATGCGGGCCTGGGTCGGACACCTGGCCCCGGCGGTGCCGCGGCACCCCTTCAGGTAGTCGCCCAGCGCCAGTTGGAACCCCTTCGCCTGGCCGAGGGCGCCCTGCTCGGGGTTCTGGCCGGGGTCCACGACGCCGTCGAAGAGTGCCCGGCCCACCTTCTTGGGGTACAGATGGGCGTAGACGCCGCCCAGTTCGGTGCCGTAGGAGACGCCGAAGTAGTACAGCTTGCGGTCGCCGAGGACGCGGCGCATCACGTCCATGTCGCGGGCGGCGTTGGTGGTGCCGACGTACGGGAGGACCGCGCCGGACCGCTTCTCGCATCCGGCGGCGTAGGTCTTGACCCGGTGCGTCAGGGATGTCACCTCGGCGGAGTCGTCCGGGGTGGCGTCGGCCGCGTAGTAGGCGTCGAGCTGCTTGTTGTCGAGGCAGTGCACGCCCTTGCTGCGGCCGACCCCGCGTGGATCGAAGCTGACCAGGTCATAGCGGGTGCGCAGCTGTTTGTAGGTGCCCGCGAGCGCGGGGAGCGTGGCGACGCCGGAGCCGCCGGGGCCGCCGAAGTTGAAGATCAGTGAGCCGATCCGCTTCTTCGGGTCGGTGGCCTTGGCGCGGATCATCGCGATGCCGATGGTGGCGCCGCGCGGCTTCGTGTAGTCGAGCGGGACATGCAGGGTCGCGCACTGCCATTCCCGGCCCGGGGCCTTGCCGGCGGCCCCGTCCTCGCTGTCGGAGGGGACGGGACAGGCGGCCCAGTGGAGGTTCTGGCTCGCGGAGGTGTCCGGACGGCCGGGGTCGCCACCGCATCCGGCGGTCGCGGCGAGCAGCAGGGCGGCGGCGGACAGCGCACCGGTGCGCAGGGGTCGGGACACGGCGGCTCTCCCGGGGTGGCGGCGTACGGCCATCCTGCGGGCCACGGCGGGGGCGCGCGCGCACAGCGCGGGCGTACGGGTGAGGCGGCACGGGAGCCGTACGAAGAGGGGCGTCACGGCGGCGACGGGCGCCAAGGCGCGCCTTACGGCGGTGACGGCCGCTACGGCGGTGACGGGCGCTACGGCGGTGACGGGCGCGACGGCCGCTACAGCGACTCTTGGCGGGTGAGGTGGGTGAACGCCAGCCAGCCGGGCAGCACCGGCAGCCAGAAGACCATCAGCCGGAAGAGCAGCACCGCGGGCGCGGCCACCTCGTACGGCAGCCCGGCGAAGGTCAGTCCGGCGATCAGGGCGGCCTCGACGGCGCCGACGCCGCCCGGGGTGGGCGCCGCGGAGCCCAGGGCGTTGCCCGCGAGGAAGACGACCGCGATGCTCGCGTAGCTCAGCTCGCCGCCGAACGCGCGGATGGACGCGTCGAGGCACATCACGTTGGCCGCGGTCAGCAGCAGCATGCCGCCGATCCCGGCGAGCAGCTTCCGGGGCCGCTGGAGCACGTCCAGCATGCGCGGCACGACGCCCGCGAACAGCGACCGCACCCGGGTGGAGACGAACTTGCGCAAGGCCGGGACGGCGGTGACCACGAGGGTCAGCACGGCGCCCGTCAGCAGCCCGGCGATCACGGTCCGGGACGGTGAGAGCGTCGGGGTGCGCTCGGTGCCGGTGATGTAGCCGAAGGTGGCCAGCAGCACGATGTGGCTGGCCAGGCCGAAGAGCTGCGAGGCGCCGACGCTCGCCACCGCGAGCCCCGGCCGCACCCCCGCGCGCTGCAGGAAGCGGGTGTTGAGGGCGACGCCGCCGACCGCCGCGGGGGCCACGAGCTTCACGAAGGAGGCGGCGACCTGCGCCAGCACCGTACGCCCGAAGGGCACCTTCTCGGGGACGAAGCCGAGCAGGCTCAGCGCCGCGGCCACATAGGTGAGCGCGGAGAAGACGAGCGCGAACAGCACCCAGATCCAGTTGGCCTCGGAGACCAGGGCGCCCAGCTTGACGTGGGTGAACTGGGACAGCAGGAAGTACGCGGCGAAGGCGCCCGCGCAGAAGCTGATCAGGGTGCGCGGCTTGATGCGCTCCAGCCGCACCGGTTCGATCGGCGCCTGCGGCCGCACCAGCAGCACCTGGCGGCGGATCTGGGCGAGCAGATCCTCCTCGCGGGCCTCCTCCAGGGCCTCGTCGAGCGCCTGCTTCTCGGCCTGCTTCTCGGCCTTGGCCGTCTTGCGGTCGCTGACGGCCGGTTCCACCTTGCGCCCGCTGTCGGCCCCGCCCCGGGTCTCCTCGGCCTCCTCGGCCTCCCGCGCATCCTTGGCCTCCTTGGCGGCGCGGGACGCCTCCAGCACGGCCTCGCGCTGCCGCTGGGCGCGTTCCCGGGCCTGCTGGCGCAGCGTCGCCCGGGTGGCCCGGCCCAGGGCGAGGGGCTGGAGCAGGGGAAGGCAGTCGGCGACCGCGTCCGGGCCGATGACGTCGACCGCGACGGCCACGGAGCGCTCGGCGCCCGCCCGCAGCCCCAGGGTGGTCAGCAGCTGTGCGATGTCCATCCGCAGCACCACGTCGCCCGCCGCGATCTCGCCGCCGCGCAGATCCGTCAGGATGACCGCGCCGGAGCGGTCGATCAGCAGGGCGTCGCTGTCCAGCCGCCGGTGGGCGATGCGCCGCGACTGGAGCGCCTGCACCTGGTGCCAGGCCCCGGCCAGCAGCTCATCGGTGATCGCCTCGTCCGGCAGGGCGTGGAAGGGGCGGCCGCCGATGTGCTCGTACACCAGCATCACCGCGTCCGGGCCCAGCTCGGAAGTGGCGATCAGCTTGGGGGCGTTGGCGCCCGCCGCGATCGCCGCGTACGCGAGCAGCGCCTCCTGCTCCAGCGCCTGGCGGAGCGACTGGAGGCTGCGCGGCGGGGTGATCGTGCGCAGCGTCAGCCGCTGCCAGACGCTGTAGAAGAAGCCCTGGGCCTGCTGTTCGCGGTCGACCACGGTGACGTCCAGCGGCGGCCCGTCCTCCAGGGTGACCAGATAGCGGCGGCCGCGGTCGCTGTGGTTGCCGTGCTCGTCGACGGCCTCCTCGGCGCGCGCCGCGCTGACCGGGTTGAAGCCGACCCGGCGCAGCCCGGCGAGCAGGTGCTGGCCGGTGGGCCGGACGTTGGGGGAGCCGACGGCGTACAGGGTGCCGTAGGCGACGGTCCAGCCGATGAGCACCGTGATGATGATCGAGAAGGGGGTGGTGTAGCCGCCGACGAGCACCGCGAACGCGTCGAGCAGCAGGACGCCCCACATGGCCACCCGCCAGCGCGGGCGGCGCGACATCCCGACGGCCGTCATATAGGCGATCACCGGGGCGAGATAGCCGTGCACGGGGTCGCTCAGGGCGCCGCCGGGCGCGGGCTGGGTGAGAGCTTCGCGGATCGAGTCGGGCGCGGCTCTGGCGACCCACAGATCGGTGGCGAGAGAGATGCCGTGGGCGAGGACGGCGGCCAGGACGCCGTCCGCGATCCGCAGCCCGTCCCGTTTGACCAGCCGCTCGATCGCGAACGCCACCGGCAGGACGAGCACGGCGATGCTGGCCGTGAGCCCCGCGAAGTCGATCATCAGCGGGGGCGCCTGGTTGGCGCCGTGGCCGATGTCCTTCTCCAGCCCCGCGGTGGTGCCGTGCGCGAAGGCCGCGACGGCCAGGACGATGGCGATGCCCAGCGCGCCGAGCAGCAGCCGCATCAGGTCCGAGGGGCGGTGCACCCGGGCGGGCAGCAGCGGTTCGTCGCCCGAGACGCGGTCGTTGTGCCCCTGCGGGCCGTCCGGGTCGTTCGGCTCGCCGCAGCCCTCGGCGCCGCCGTGGTCGTGGGGGCCGTGCGGACCGTCGGTGCCATCGGAGCCGTCGGAGCGCGGCAGCGCCTCAGGGGTGCGGGCCTCCTCTTCAGGAGGCTGCGCACCCTGCTGCTTCGCCGTCTCTTCTTGATCTCGTATCACCAGTCACCGCCCGGAAGATGGTGGCATGCCCGGGCTGCGGAGGAGGGCATCAGGGTGCATTTCGGGGATGTGAGCCTCGGATCGTACGCCCTGTAGTGAATTCCCGCACAATGTGTGATCGAACCACTGCTGCCGTCCGCAGAGCCTTCGACGGTACCGCGCCGGGCTGTACTGGTGGCGCTGTCGGTGGCGCTGTCGGTGGTGTGCGGCAGGATGGGCGGGATGAGCCGGGAGAGCGAGGAGCCGCGGGCCGCCGAGGAGCTGCCCGCGTACGCGGAGCGGGTGCTGGACGTCGCCGAGCGGATTCCGCCGGGCCGCGTGATGACCTACGGGGACGTCGCCGAGTGGCTGGAGGAGGGCGGCCCGCGCCAGGTGGGGCGGGTGATGGCCCTCTACGGGGGCGCCGTGCCGTGGTGGCGCGTGGTGCGCGCGGACGGCGCGCTGCTGCCCGGCAGCGAGCTGCGCGCCCTCGACCACTACCGCGAGGAGGGCACCGCGCTGCGCGAGGCGCCGCGCTCGGCCGAGGGACATCTGCCGAAGATCGACATGCGCCGGGCCCGCTGGGACGGCACCACGGGACCCCCGCTGGGCACCTCATAGGGGTTGTCCACAGCCATTCGGGTGACGTCCCGCGGTGCATGAGAGGCTGTCCCGCCACCCCAGCCAACCCACCAGGACCGGCGATCCACGTGAGTTCCTCCTCCTCGTCCCTGCCGCGACAGCGGCGGGGACGGCAGCCGTTCGTGCGGCAGCCGTCCCCGGGCACGTACCGCCTGGTCCGCCGGCGGCCGGATCGCGTGGTTTTTCCTGTCCTGGACGCACGGCAGCGCGCCGTGGCCGAGCACGACGGCGGCCCGTTGCTGGTGCTCGCCGGGCCGGGCACCGGGAAGACCACCACGCTCGTGGAGGCCGTCGCCCGGCGGGTGCGCGACGGCGCCGACCCGGAGCGGATTCTGGTGCTCACCTTCAGCCGCAAGGCGGCCGTGGAGCTGCGCGACCGGATGACGGCGCGGCTGGGCGGCGCGACCGGGCCGCGGGCCACCACCTTCCACTCCTTCTGTTACGCGCTGGTCCGCGCCCATCAGGACATCGACCTGTTCGCCGATCCGCTGCGGCTGCTGTCCGGCCCGGAGCAGGACGTCGTCGTACGCGAGCTGCTCGCCGGTCAGGCCGACCTGGAGCGGGCGGGGCGCGCCGCGATCCGCTGGCCCGACGATCTGCGCGCCTGCCTGACCACCCGCGGCTTCGCCGACGAGGTGCGCGCGGTGCTGGCGCGCAGCCGGGAGCTGGGGCTCGGCCCGCGGTCACTGGGGGAGTTCGCGTCCCGCACCGGGCGCCCGGACTGGGGCGCGGCGGCCGACTTCCTCGCCGAATACCTGGACAACCTGGACGCCCAGGGGGTGCTGGACTACGCGGAGCTGGTGCACCGAGCGGTGCTGCTCGCCGAGCGGCCGGGCATCGCGGCGGAGCTGGCCGCGCGCTACGACGTGGTGTTCGTGGACGAGTACCAGGACACGGACGTGGCCCAGACCCGGCTGCTGCGCGCACTGGCGGGCGGCGGGAAGACCCTGGTGGCCTTCGGTGATCCCGATCAGTCGATCTACGCCTTCCGGGGCGCCGATGTGAACGGCATCCTCGGCTTCCGGGACGCCTTCCCGCGCGCGGACGGCCGGCCGGCGCCCGTGGAGGTCCTCACCACCTCGCGCCGCTCGGGCGCCCGGCTGCTCGCCGCGACCCGGCTCATCACCGGCCGGATGTCGCTCACCCGCCTCCCGGCGCACGCCGTACGCGCCCACCGGGAGCTGGCGGCGGCCCGCGACGGCGGCCGCGCCGAGGTGTTCACGTACCCCACCGCGGGCGCCGAACTGGACAACGTCGCCGACATCCTGCGCCGCGCCCATCTGGAGGACGGGGTGCCTTGGAGCGAGATGGCCGTCCTGGTGCGCGCCGGGGGGCGCTCGCTGCCGGGTCTGCGCCGGGCGCTCACCTCCGCCGGGGTGCCCATCGAGGTCGACGGCGACGACATCCCGCTGCGCCACGAACCCGCCGTCGCCCCCCTGCTGACCGCGCTGCGGGCCGCCGCCACGGCCGCGCTGCCCGACTCCGGCGGGCTGTCCGCCGCCCTCGGCGTCGAGACGGCCCTCACCCTGCTCACCTCGCCGCTGGGCGGTATGGACGCCGCCGATCTGCGCAAGCTCGGCCGCGCCCTGCGCGAGGAGGAGCGGGCCGCCGGTCACGCCGTGCCGCGCCCCTCCGACGCCCTGCTGGCCGAGGCGCTGGCCGCGCCCGAGCGGCTGGCCGTCCACGACCCGGCGTACGCGCGCGGCGCCCAGCGGCTCGGCCTGCTGCTGCGCAAGGCGCTGGAGGCGCTGTCCGGCGGCGGCACCGCCGAACAGGCGCTGTGGGAGCTGTGGGACGGCACCCCCTGGCCCGGGCGGCTGGAGGGCGCCGCCCAGCGCGGCGGGGCCGCCGGGCGCAACGCGGACCGCGATCTGGACGCGGTGTGCGCGCTGTTCGAGACGGCCGCGCGCGCGGAGGAGCGCACCGGCGGCCGCGGCGCGCTCAACTTCCTCGACCAGCTCGACGCCCAGGACATCGCCGCCGACACCCTCTCGCGCCGCATCGCACGCCCCGACGCCGTGCGGCTGATGACCGCCCACCGCTCCAAGGGGCTGGAATGGCGCCTGGTGGTGGTCGCGGGCGTCCAGGAGGGGCTGTGGCCGGATCTGCGGCGCCGCGGCTCGCTCCTGGAGGCCGACCGGATCGGCCGGGACGGGCTCGCCGAACCGCTGACGCCGGGCGCGCTGCTCGCCGAGGAGCGGCGGCTGTTCTACGTGGCGGCGACCCGCGCCCGGGACCGGCTGGTCGTCACCGCCGTCAAGGCCGCCGCCGACGACGGCGACCAGCCCTCGCGGTTCCTGGCCGAGCTGGGCGTCACCCCCGTTGATGTCACCCAGCGGCCGCGCCGCCCGCTGTCGGTCGCCGCGCTCGTCGCCGAGCTGCGCGCCACCACCGTCGACCCGGACGCCTCGGACGCCCTGCGGGACGCCGCCGCACAGCGGCTGGCGCGGCTCGCGGCGATGCGCGACGAGGACGGCCGGGAGCTCGTCCCCGCGGCCCATCCCTCCGGCTGGTGGGGCCTGTACGAGCCCACCCACAGCGAGGTGCCGCTGCGCGACCGCGACCGGCCCGTGGCGCTGTCCGGCAGCGCGCTCGACCAGCTCGTCAACACCTGTTCGCTGCAGTGGTTCCTGGGGCGCGAGGTCAAGGCGGACGCCCCGTCGACCGCCGCCCAGGGCTTCGGCAACGTCGTCCACGTCCTGGCCGACGAGGTGGCCTCCGGCCGCACCCCGGCCGATCTCGCCGTCCTCATGGAGCGCCTGGACTCCGTATGGGACGCGCTCGCGTTCGACGCCCCCTGGAAGTCGCGGCAGGAGAAGGAGCACGCCCGGGCGGCCCTGGAGCGCTTCCTGCGCTGGCATGTGATGGAGCGCGGCGGCCGCACGGCGGTCGCCTCCGAGCACGGCTTCGACGTCACCCTCGAAGCGGACGCCTACCAGGTGCGCATCCGCGGCAGCATGGACCGCGTCGAGGCGGACGCCGAGGGGCGTGCGTACGTCGTCGACTTCAAGACCGGCAAGCAGTCCGTGACCCGCGGCGAGGTCGCACACCACCCCCAGCTGGCGGTCTATCAGCTCGCCGTGCGCGAGGGCGCCGTCGACGGCCTCTTCGGTGACGGCCGTCCCGAACCCGGCGGCGCCGAACTGGTCCAGCTGCGGCAGGGCGCCCCCAAGAAGGAGGGGGGCGAGACCGTCCCCAAGGTCCAGGCGCAGGACCCGCCCGTGGGGCCCGACGGGGAGTGGGTCGGCGACCTGCTCGCCACCGCGGCCGGGCGCGTCCTCGACGAGCGCTTCGCGCCGAGCACCGGGGCGCACTGCGAGCGCTGTGCGTTCCGCGCCTCGTGCAGCGCCCGCGCGGAGGGCCGCCACGTGGTGGAGTGACGGGGGATGAGATGAGTTGTGGGGTCTTGCCCCCTCTTGTAAGTCCCTTGTGCGTGGCTTGTCAGTGGCGACCGATAGCCTCACTGGAGTGTCAGCCCGCATCGCCGATCCCGAGGAGCTCAAGGAGCTGCTCGGGATTCCGTTCACCCCGGAGCAGACGGCGTGTATCACCGCGCCGCCCGCCCCGCAGGTGATCGTCGCCGGAGCGGGGTCCGGCAAGACCACGGTGATGGCCGCGCGCGTCGTCTGGCTGGTGGGCACCGGCCAGGTCGCGCCCGACCAGGTGCTGGGCCTCACGTTCACCAACAAGGCCGCGGGCGAACTGGCCGAGCGGGTACGGAAGGCGCTCGTCAAGGCGGGCGTCGTGGACCTCGACCCGGACCCGGGCGCCGCCGAGGAGGCCGCGGGCGAGCCCGCCATCTCCAC
This sequence comes from Streptomyces sp. NPDC005962, assembly GCF_040629205.1. NCBI lineage: Bacteria > Bacillati > Actinomycetota > Actinomycetes > Kitasatosporales > Streptomycetaceae > Streptomyces > Streptomyces sp. NPDC005962. The sequence continues at coordinate 134,526 of NZ_JBEXVE010000019.1, forward strand.
GTACCACGCCTTCGCCGGACAGCTCCTCAAGGAGCACGGGCTGCGCATCGGCCTGGAGCCCAGCGCCCGCCTGCTCGCCGACGCCACCCGCTTCCAGCTCGCCGCGCGCGTGCTGCGCACCGCCCCCGGCCCCTACCCGGCGCTCACCCGCCCCTTCGCCGACCTGGTGACGGATCTGCTCGCGCTCGACGCCGAGCTGGCCGAGCACCTGGTCCCCGCCGCGCGGCTGCGTACGTACGACACCGAGCTGCTGGACGCCCTCGACGGGGTGAAGCTGACCAACGAGGCGCTGCGCAAGGTGCCCGAGGCCGCCCACGCCCGCCGCGAACTCCTCGAACTGGTCGAGGAGTACCGCTCCGAGAAGGCCCGCCGCGATCTGCTCGACTTCGGCGACCAGATCGCGCTGTCCGCCACCCTGGCCCGCACCGGCCCGGAGGTCGGCCGCATCCTGCGCGAGCAGTACGCGGTCGTCCTGCTGGACGAGTACCAGGACACCTCCGTCGCCCAGCGGCTGCTGCTGTCCGGGCTGTTCGGCGGCGGCACCGGGCACCCCGTCACCGCCGTCGGCGACCCGTGCCAGGCCATCTACGGCTGGCGCGGCGCCTCGGTGGCCAACCTCGATGACTTCCCCGCCCACTTCCCGCACCGGGACGGCAGCCCCGCGCGCCGCTACGCGCTCAGCGAGAACCGGCGCAGCGGCGGCCGTCTGCTGGACCTCGCCAACGGGCTCGCCGCCCCGCTGCGCGCGATGCACCAGGGCGTCGAGGCGCTGCGCCCCGCGCCCGGCGCCGAGCGGGACGGCCTGGTGCGCTGCGCGCTGCTGCCCACCCACGCCGAGGAGCTGGCCTGGCTCGCCGACTCGATCGCCCATCTGGTGCGCACCGGCACCCCGCCCGGCGAGATCGCGGTGCTGTGCCGTACGGCCGGTGACTTCGCCGAGATCCAGGGCGCCTTGGTGGAGCGGGATGTTCCGGTGGAGGTCGTGGGCCTGTCGGGGCTGCTGCACCTGCCCGAGATCGCCGATCTGGTGGCGGTCTGCGAGGTGCTCCAGGACCCGGGGGCCAACGCGGCGCTGGTCCGGCTGCTCACCGGCCCGCGCTGGCGCATCGGCCCCCGCGACCTGGCGCTGCTCGGCCGCCGCGCCCGCGCGCTCGTCTCCCACGGCGGCCACGGCGGTCCGGAGGACGACCCGGACCGGCGGCTCGCCGAGGCCGTCGAGGGGGTCGACCCGTCCGAGGTGATCTCGCTCGCCGACGCCCTCGACACCTTCCTCGACTCCGGCGGCGGCCCGGACGACGGACTGCCCTTCTCGGCCGGGGCCCGGGTGCGCTTCGCCCGCCTCGCCGCCGAACTGCGCGAGCTGCGGCGCTCGCTGGCCGACCCGCTCATGGACGTCCTCCACCGGGTGCTGGCCACCACCGGACTGGAGGTCGAGCTGTCCGCCTCGCCGCACGCCCTGGCCGCCCGCCGCCGCGAGACGCTGGGCAACTTCCTGGACGTCGCCGCGTCCTTCGCCGCCCAGGCAGGGGGTGCGGTGGACGGCGAGGCCACCCTGCAGTCGTTCCTGGGCTTCCTGAGGACCGCCGCGCAGTACGAGAAGGGGCTCGACAACGCCCTCCCCGGCGGGGAGAACACGGTCAAGGTGCTCACCGCGCACAAGTCCAAGGGGCTGGAGTGGGACGTGGTGGCGGTGCCCGGGCTGGTCGCGGGGCGGTTCCCGAGCGAGCAGAGCCGCGAGTCCTGGACGGCGAACGCCAGGGTCCTGCCGCACGCCCTGCGCGGCGACGCCGACACCCTCCCGGAGGTCACGGACTGGGACGCCAAGGGCCTCACCGCCTTCAAGGACGCCATGAAGGAGCACCAGCGGACGGAGGAACTCCGCCTCGGCTATGTCACCTTCACCCGGCCCCGCTCGCTGCTGCTCGGCTCCGGGCACTGGTGGGGCCCGTCCCAGAAGCGCCGCCGCGGCCCGTCCTCCTTCCTGGAGGCGCTGCGCGCGCACGGCGAGGCCGGTTACGGCGAGGTCGAGGCGTGGGCGGACGAACCGGAGGAGGACGCGGAGAACCCGGCCCTGCGTCAGGCATCCGCCGACCGCGCCTGGCCGCTGCCGCTCGACCCGGCAGCCCTGGCCCGCCGCCGCCGCGCCGCGGACGCGGTCCTGGCCCACCTGGCCCGCGTCGAGGCGGCGGAGGGCCCGCGGGGCGCGGCCCCGGACGGCCCGGTTCCGGACGGCCCGGACTCGCGCGAGCCGGTCCCGCACGGCTCGGCTCCGGACGCGCCGGTTCCGGACGGGACGGACCCGGACGGGCCGGATGCGCCGGACCCGCACCGTCCGGTTCCGGACGGCCCGGTGTGGCCGGAGCCGTCGGACGAGGCGGACTGGCCGGAGCCGCCGGACGACCTGGACCCGTACCCGTACCCGTACCCGTACGAGAACGAGGAGGCGTATCCGTACGACGCGCCGCCCGACGCCCCGGACCCGTACGGCGAGGCGTACGACGCCCCGTACCCGTACGAGGCCGACGCCCCGGCCCCGGCCCCGGCTCCGTACGCGAAGGGCGAGACGTACGACGCCTCGTACGGCGACGAGCGCGCGTACCCCCCTGACCCGCCCCCCACGCCGGACGGCGACCTGGCCCCCGAGGAGGCGCGGCTGACCGACTCCTGGGACCGCGATCTCGACGCGCTCGCCGGGGAGCTGCGGCGCGCCCGCGCGAGCGTGCACGAGGTGCCCGTACCGCACACCCTGACCGCCTCCCAGCTGCTGCGGATCGCCGCGGACCCGGACGGCTTCGCGCGGGAGCTGGCCCGCCCCATGCCGCGTCCGCCGCAGCCCGCCGCGCGCCGCGGCACCCGCTTCCACGCCTGGGTCGAGTCGCGCTTCGAGGCGCTGCCGCTGCCGTTCCTCGGCCCGGACGAGCTGCCGGGCGGCGAGGACGACGAGCCGGAGATCGCGGACGAGCGGGAGCTGACGGCGCTCAAGGAGGCGTTCGCGCGCACGCCGTACGCCCGGCGCACCCCGCACCGCGTCGAGGCGCCGTTCCAGCTGACCCTGGCGGGCCGGACCGTGCGCGGCCGGATCGACGCCGTCTACCGGGAGCCCGCGGCGGGCACCGAGGACGGCCCCGGCTACGAGATCATCGACTGGAAGACCGGCCGGTCACGGGAGGCCGACCCGCTCCAGCTGGCCATCTACCGCCTGGCCTGGGCCGAACAGCACGGCCTGCCGCTGTCGGCCGTCTCGGCGGCGTTCCTCTATGTACGCAGCGGGGAGATCGTGCGCCCGGCGGAGCTGCCCGGCCGCGCGGAGCTGGAGCGCATACTGACCGGGGAGGCGGACGAGGCCGGTGAGCCGGACGAGATGACCGGCGAGCCCGGTGATGTCCGTCCCGGTGATGTCCGTAAGGCTTTCACCGACGTCGAGCCATGACGAACCATGACCGAGAGCGACCGCGGATGAGCGGCCCGGAGACCCCGGCTCTTGCGCTCCCGCGCGCCGGATAGGCTCACATCCATGAGCACCACCCCGGACACGGACAACGCCGTCCGCGCCTTCGTCGACGGCCACCGCGCCGACTTCCTCGACGATCTCGGCGCGTGGCTGCGCATACCCTCCGTATCCGCCGACCCCGCGCGCGCCGGTGACGTCCGGCGCAGCGCCGAGTGGCTCGCGGCGCACCTCGCCGCGACCGGCTTCCCCGAGGCCGAGGTCTGGGAGACGCCCGGCGCCCCGGCGGTGTTCGCCGCTTGGCCGTCCGGCGATCCGGACGCCCCCACCGTGCTCGTCTACGGGCACCACGATGTCCAGCCCGCCGCCCGCGAGGACGGCTGGCACACCGACCCCTTCGACCCGGTCGTCAAGGACGGCAGGCTGTACGCGCGCGGCGCCGCCGACGACAAGGGACAGGTCCTCTTCCACACCCTCGGGGTGCGCGCCCATCTGGCCGTGACCGGCCGCACCGCGCCCGCCGTCAACCTCAAGCTGCTGATCGAGGGCGAGGAGGAGTCGGGTTCCCCGCACTTCCCCGAGCTGATCCGGGCGCACGCCGACCGGCTCGCCTGCGACACCGTGATCGTCTCCGACACCGGCATGTGGTCCGAGGACACCCCGACCGTCTGCACCGGCATGCGGGGGCTCACCGACTGCCAGATCGACCTGTACGGGCCGGACCAGGACATCCACTCCGGCTCCTTCGGCGGCGCGGTGCCCAACCCGGCCACCGAGGCCGCCCGGCTCGCCGCGTCCCTCCACGACGACGACCGCACGGTGACCGTCCCGGACTTCTACGACGGTGTGCTGGAGCTGACCGACCGCGAGCGCGAACTCTTCGCCGAGCTGCCCTTCGACGAGGCGGGCTGGCTGCGCACCGCGCATTCGCACGGTCTGCTCGGCGAGACCGGGTACACCACCCTGGAGCGGATCTGGGCCCGCCCGACCGCCGAGGTCAACGGCATCGCCGGGGGCTACCAGGGGCCTGGCGGGAAGACGATCGTGCCGTCCGCCGCCCAGCTCAAGCTGTCCTTCCGGCTGGTGGCCGGTCAGGACACGGAGCGGGTCCAGCGGTCCGTGCGGGAGTGGGTCGCGGCATCCCTCCCGGCCGGAATCCGGCACGAGATCACCTTCTGGGGCGCGACCCGCCCCTGTCTGACCCCCTTGGACCACCCCGCCCTCCAGTCCCTGGTACGGGCCATGGGGCGGGCGTTCGACCAGAAGATCCGCTTCACCCGCGAGGGCGGATCGGGACCGGCGGCCGACCTGCGGGACGTCCTGGGTGCCCCGGTGCTCTTCCTGGGCATCTCGGTGCCGTCCGACGGCTGGCACGCGCCCAACGAGAAGGTCGAACTGGACCTGCTCGTGAAGGGCGCCGAGACGGCCGCCCACCTCTGGGCCGATCTCGCGGAGAATGGACCCGTATAGCTCTCGTATGTACGTAAACCACCTGTTTCGCAGGGGAAGTTGGAAGCAGCCGTGACCACCTGGACCGAGCGCGCCGCCACCCGGCCGATCACGCTCAGCGCCCCGAGCGGCGTCGACCGCGCGGCGCACCACCGACTGGACGAGGCATGGCTGGCCGCGGCGTGGAGCCACCCGACGACGCGGGTGTTCGTGGTCTCCGGAGGCCAGGCCCTGGTCGACGACACCCCGGACGGCCGTACCGAGCTGGTCATGACCCCGGCCTTCGAGGCCCCGCCCACCGAGACGCACCGCTACTTCCTCGGCACCGACGAGGACGGGGTGCGCTACTTCGCGCTGCAGAAGGACACCCTGCCGGGCCGCATGGACCAGTCGGCGCGCCCCGCGGGGCTGCGCGAGGCGGGCTCACTGCTGTCCGAGCGCGACGCGGGGCTGCTGGTGCACGCCGTCGCGCTGGAGAACTGGCAGCGGCTGCACCGCTTCTGCTCCCGCTGCGGCGAGCGCACGGTGATCGCGGCGGCGGGCCATATCCGCCGCTGCCCGGCCTGCGGCGCCGAGCATTACCCGCGCACCGACCCCGCCGTGATCATGCTGGTGACGGACGAGCTGGACCGCGCGCTGCTGGGCCGCCAGGTGCACTGGCCGGAGGGGCGCTTCTCGACCCTCGCGGGCTTCGTGGAGCCGGGGGAGTCGATCGAGCAGGCGGTGGTCCGCGAGGTGTTCGAGGAGGCGGGCGTCCAGGTCGGCGAGGTCGAGTACGTCGCCAGCCAGCCCTGGCCCTTCCCGTCCAGCCTGATGCTGGGCTTCATGGCCCGCGCCACGTCCTCCCGCATCCAGGTGGACGGCGAGGAAATCCACGAGGCGCGCTGGTTCTCCCGCGACGACCTGCGCACCGCGATCGAGTCCGGCGAGGTCCTGCCCCCCTCGGGCATCTCGATCGCCGCCCGCCTGATCGAACTCTGGTACGGCGAACCGCTGCCCCGCGGCTGACCCCGCCGACCTGGGGCCACCGGCTCCGGCCCCGACCTTCAGACCCCCGGTGTCAGCGTCACCGGGGGTCTCGTCGTGTGTGACTTCAGGCGCTCTGAAGGGCCGTCTTCACCTGGGCCAGGCTCGGGTTCGTCATAACGACGTCCTCGCCACCATTGGGGGGAATCACCAGAACCGTAGGCACCGTCTGGTTGCCACCGTTCGCCTTTTCGACGAAGGCCGCGGACTCCGGGTCGTGCTCGATGTTGATCTCGGTGTACGCGATCCCCTCGCGGTCCATCTGGCCCTTGAGCCGGCGGCAGTAGCCGCACCACGTGGTGCTGTACATCGTCACAGTGCCGGGCATCGGTCTTCGCTCTCCTCGGGGTCGTGGGTGGTCGGCAAAGGGTGAACGTTCATCTTCCGTCGCCCATTCCCGGCATTCATATGACCGCACGGTCACGGCTGTGGACAACCGGCGCGGTGGTGGCGGGGGACCTGGCAGCATGGCGGGGTGACACCAGCAACGCACTCCACTCTGTTCCCGCAGGCCTCCACGACGGGCGCCTACGCGGCCACGCCGCGTGACGCCGACGCGGTGCTGGAGGGGCTCGACCCCGAGCAGCGCGAGGTGGCGACGGCCCTGCACGGGGCGGTGTGTGTGCTGGCCGGGGCGGGCACCGGCAAGACCCGGGCGATCACCCACCGGATCGCCTACGGGGTGCGCGCGGGCATCCTCCAGCCCGCCAGTGTGCTGGCCGTCACCTTCACCAACCGCGCCGCGGGCGAGATGCGCGGCCGGTTGCGGCAGCTCGGCGCGGGCGGTGTGCAGGCGCGCACCTTCCACTCGGCCGCCCTGCGCCAGCTCCAGTACTTCTGGCCCAAGGCGGTCGGCGGGGAGGTGCCCCGGCTGGCCGAGCGCAAGGTGCAGCTGGTCGCCGAGGCCGCCGCGCGCTGCCGGGTCCGGCTGGACCGCAATGAGTTGCGGGATGTGACCGGCGAGATCGAATGGTCGAAGGTCACCCAGACCGTGCCCGAGGACTATCCGGCCGTGGCCGCCAAGTCCGGAAGGGAAGCCCCGCGCGACGCGGCCGAGATCGGCCGTATCTACGCCGGGTACGAGCAGCTGAAGCGCGACCGCAGCGTGATCGACTTCGAGGATGTGCTGCTGCTCACGGTCGGCGTGCTGGAGGAGCGGCCGGATATCGCGGATCAGGTGCGCGGCCAGTACCAGCACTTCGTGGTCGACGAGTACCAGGACGTCAGCCCGCTCCAGCAGCGGCTGCTGGATCTGTGGCTCGGCGACCGGCAGAGCCTGTGCGTGGTCGGCGACGCCAGCCAGACCATCTACTCCTTCACCGGCGCCACCCCCGACCATCTGCTGGACTTCCGCACCCGGCACCCCGGCGCCACGGTGGTCAAGCTCATCCGTGACTACCGCTCCACCCCCCAGGTCGTGCACCTGGCCAACGGGCTGCTGTCCCAGGCCCGCGGCCGGGCCGCGGACCACCGGCTGGAGCTGGTCTCGCAGCGCGACCCGGGCCCCGAGCCGGTCTACAGCGCCCATACCGACGAGCCCGCCGAGGCCGAGGCCACCGCCCGCCGCATCCGCGAGCTGATCACGCCGGTCGGGCAGGGCGGCGCGGGCGTCCCGCCCAGCCAGGTCGCGGTCCTCTACCGGGTCAACGCCCAGTCCGAGCTGTACGAGCAGGCGCTCGCCGATGCCCAGGTGCCCTATCAGCTGCGCGGCGCCGAGCGGTTCTTCGAGCGGCCCGAGGTCCGCGAGGCGGGGATGCTGCTGCGGGGCGCGGCCCGCGCGGGAAGCGCCGACCCGGTGCTCTCCGACGACGACGTGCCGTCCCAGGTGCGGGCCGTGCTCGGCACCCGCGGCTGGACGCCCGAGCCCCCCGCGGGCTCGGGCGCGGTCCGCGACCGCTGGGAGTCGCTGGCCGCCCTGGTGCGGCTCGCCGAGGACTTCGTCCGGGGCAGGCCCGGGGCCACCCTCTCCGATCTGGTGGCCGAGCTGGACGAGCGGGCGGCCGCCCAGCACGCCCCGACCGTGGAAGGTGTGACGCTCGCCTCACTCCACGCCGCCAAGGGCCTGGAGTGGGACGCGGTCTTCCTGGTGGGGCTGACCGAGGGCATGATGCCGATCACCTACGCCAAGACCGATCAGCAGATCGAGGAGGAGCGCAGGCTGCTTTATGTGGGGGTCACCCGGGCCCGCCGCCATCTGAGCCTGTCGTGGGCGCTCTCGCGGGCGCCCGGCGGCCGTGCCTCCCGCAGGCCCACCCGCTTTCTGAACGGGCTGCGGCCCGGCTCCGCGGCGCCCGCCGCCCGGATGCCCGGCGGGAGCGGTGGGATCGAGCGCGGTGCCGGTCCGGCCGCCCCGGTGCGCAAGCGGCGCACCCCGGTGCACTGCCGGGTCTGCGGCAAGACGCTGACCGACGCGGGCGAGATGAAGCTGATGCGCTGCGAGGACTGCCCCTCCGAGCTGGACGAGGCGCTGTACGAGCGGCTGCATGACTGGCGGGCCGAGCAGGCCGGGCTGCTGGGTCAGCCGGCCTTTTGCGTCTTCACCGACAAGACCCTGCTCGCCATTGCCGAGGCCGTGCCGGGAACCGAATCGGACCTGTCCGGCATCTCTGGTGTCGGAAGACGGAAACTCGGCAGGTTCGGCGCCGACGTTCTCGCCCTCTGCGCAGGCCGGGAAGTGCCCCGGGCGCACGACGGTGACGGGGACGGCGAGGGCGAGGGAACCCAACCGGGTGACGTCGCGGAAAACTCGACGGAAAAATAGTTTGCGCGCGCGGACGGCATACCCATAGCCTTCCGAGCACGGAGACAACGGCCCTTCCGGGAACCGAGGAATCCGTGTTGTACTACGTAAGTCCGGACCGGTTCCCACTGGTCCCTGAGACGCCGAGAGGAGGCGGAGACCAATGATCAGCTTCATCGACACCATCAAAATGACCGATCGATCGGTCCTCGCCACCTGCCCGCTCGGCTCCCCGCTTCCCGGCACCGGTATGCCCGGCGCCAATGAAGCGCGTCTCAGCGAGCGCAGCGAGCGACCGATCCAGGCACCTGCGGTAGCGGCAGCGGCACGGGCATTCGCCTATGCCCTGGCGGCCAATGGTGCCGGAACCCGGACGACGCAGCAGCACCACAAGAAGTGGGCCTTCCGCAGGCTCGAACCCTGGAGTCATCCAGCCTGATTCAGGATCAGGTCGGCACCTTCCAGGGCCGCGGAACCCACACCGGGATTCCGCGGTCCTTTTGATTTGCCAGAGCCCGGCCACGAGCCGGACCGAACAGACGAGGAACACGCCACCGTGCAACTCAACGCACACGCCCCGTCAGCAGAGACCGACCTGAACCGACCGCCTGACTCCTCGGAGGATTCCTTGACCCCCCTCACCGCCCTCACCGAGCTCGATGACGCCATCGAGAACCTGGGTGTAGCCGTCCCGTGCCGCTCCTACGACCCGGAGGTCTTCTTCGCCGAGTCGCCTGCGGACGTGGAGTACGCCAAGTCGCTGTGTCAGACCTGTCCGCTGCGCGAGGCCTGCCTCGCCGGGGCCAAAGACCGTCGCGAGCCCTGGGGCGTCTGGGGCGGCGAGCTGTTCGTCCAGGGGGTCGTGGTGGCCCGCAAGCGGCCGCGTGGCCGCCCGCGCAAGAACCCGGTCGCGGCATGAGCACCCCCGGCACCATCGATCGCCCGGCGACGCACGACCCCATGAAGCAGGTCTCGACGATGACCACACCGGTCTCCGACACACCCACACGCCATCATTCCGGCGCGCCCGAGTCGCGCCAGAACAGGACCCGAGAAATGCAACTCATCCCAGAAGCCCTGGCGCGTGCTCATATGCGCCTGCACCGCCGTGCGGAGCGGGCCTCGCTCCGCGCCAGGCGGGCGCTGGCCACCGCGGTCATGTCCTGACGCGGCCAGGCGTCGACACGAAGGGCCGGTCCGATGCGGACCGGCCCTTCGGCGTCCCGCCTGTCAGGCCGAGGTCTCCGCGTCCTCCGCCTCCTGCTCGGTTTCCTTGGTCTTGGCTGGCTCGTCGGTCTCGGCGGGCTCCTCGGGCTCGTCGGGCTCGGCGGCGAAGCCGGTTACCCAGGCCTCCAGTTCATCCCGCAGCCGCACCGTGGCGCCCAGCTGGCACAGCACCCCGATCGTGCTCAGGGTCACCCGGTGGATCAGCAGATAGGAGGGCGGCAGATTCAGCTGGTTGCCCAGCTCGTAGACGGGTGAACCACGGTCGGCCATCCGCGCAGCCTGGCCGCGTATCCACTGCCGCTCGAAGTGGAACGCGTCGACCTGGGCCGGTTCCAGCATCGGCAGCAGGAACTCCAGCAGCGCTTCCGGATCGAGCTCGATCGTCGGCTTGACGAATCCCTCTCCCCGCATCAGGTCGTAGACCCCTGCGGCGTCGCCCTCCAGGGCCATCCGCAGCGCGATGCCGATGGGCTCGGGGAGCCCGCCGGGGAGCCGGTCCACCGAGCCGAAGTCCAGGACACCCAGCTTCCACTGCTCCGGCGGCCCGTCCGGGGCGTCCCCGGTGAGCAGCCGGAAGTTACCGGGGTGCGGATCGGCGTGCAGCAGGCCGGTGCGGGACGCCCCCGAGAACAGGAAGCGGGCCAGCAGCTGACCGGCCCGGTCGCGCTGCTCGGGCTCGCCCTCGGCGATCACCTCGGAGAGCGGTATGCCCTCCAGCCACTCGGTGATCAGCACCTGATCGCTCTGGTGCACCACCTCGGGCACCACGATCTCCGTGTCCTGCGCGTACTCCGTCACATGGGCGCGCTGGGACTCGGCCTCCAGCTCGTAGTCCAGCTCCTCGGCCACCCGGCTGCGCAACTCCGCGATCAGCGGCTTGATGTCCATGCCGGGCACCAGCGGCCCCAGCACCCGGGCGAACCGGCTCAGCTGACCGAGGTCGGACAGCAGCGCCTCACCCGCCCCCGGGTACTGCACCTTGACCGCGACCTCGCGCCCGTCGTGCCAGACCGCCCGGTGCACCTGCCCGATCGAGGCGGCCGCCGCCGGTTTGTCGTCGAACTCCAGGAACAGCTCCTGCCACTCCGGGCCGAGCCGCTCCTCCAGCGCCGCGTGGACAGTGCCGGTGGGCATGGGCGGCGCGGCCTCCTGGAGCTTGGTGAGAGCCGCCCGGTAGGGCTTCGCGATCTCCTCGGGCAGCGCCGATTCGAAGACCGACATCGCCTGCCCGAGCTTCATCGCCCCGCCCTTGAGCTCGCCGAGGACCTTGAACATCTGTTCGGCGGTGCGCGTCTGCATCTCGCGCGCGACGATCTCCGCCGGTCGTCCTCCTATCCGCTTCCCCAGCCCCCAGGTGGCGCGCCCCGCGAATCCCAGGGGCAGTGCCGCCAGTTTGGCGGTGCGGGTGATCGCCTTGCGCGGCAGATCGGACATGCGCCCTCCAACTACAGCTGAGCCATCCCGGGAGCAGCCTCCCGGACCCCCGTCGCCCACTCCGCGGACGTCGGTCACCCGCACATTGTGGCGTGCGGTCTCTCCGCGGCCGAGGCGTACAACGCATCATCCCGCCCGGCCGCTCCGCACTCGCATCCGGGATGCGCCTCGACCCGTTCGGCCTGCCAGGAAAGGGCTGGCAGCACCAGCTCCCAGCGGGCCGCGGCGCCCCCGGGCAGCCCGCCGGGCAGTCCGCCGTCGAGGAAGGCCAGCGCCCGCGAGGCGGTGAGCCCGGCCACCACTGTGGCCAGCGCCGTGTCACAGGCGGGCGCGGCTCCGCGGCGGCCGGACCGCCATTGGGCCAGCAGGCGCGGCCACACCGGCTCCCGCTCCGCGCGCGCCGCGGCGGCGCAGCCCGCACAGGGCGTGAGGCCCGGCAGAACGAGAGGGCCGACTACCCCGGTGCCCTCGATCACCCCCGCGTACAGATGGGGTGTGCCGGAGGCGAGCAGCGGCTCGGCCGCCGCCGGGTCCGGTGCGTACGCCGCGAGACCGTCGCGCGGGGCGAGCACCACCAGGGCCAGCCCCGGCTCCCCGCCGGGCGGGGGCTCCCCGGCCCGGGGGCGGGGCCGCGGCCCCGGGGCGGTCCGGCGCACCAGCCGGCGCGCTGCCACCTCGCGCCGCTCTCCGATGTGCTCGGCCGACAGCCCGCCGGGCGCCACGTCCCAGGGCTCGACGCAGCCTCCGTCCACCACATCGACCTGCCCGACCCCCGAGGAGGACAGCACCGCGGCGACCGCCGCCCCGACCCGGCCCGCGCCGCGCACCTGCACCCGCGTCGCCCGCCGCGCGGCGAGCAGCCGCGCCGCCGCCCCCGGCTCGGGATGCAGCACCGACAGCGCCGCCGCGTCCGGCCGCAGCCGGTCGAGGGCCGCGCCGGGGCCGCCCGCCGTGGTCCCGGGCGGGCCGCCGGGTCTCGTATCGTCCAGCAGCCCGGCCGCCGTCAGCCGGGCCAGCAGCTCATCGGCCCGCTCCTCCGGGAGCCCGAGGGCCTGGGCCTCCTGCCGCAGCAGAGGCAGCCCGCGGGTGCCGTCGAGCAGCTCCAGAAAGCTGCCCGTCGCCGTATCCAGTGGGCCCACCACCACCGCATGCGCCCGGGCCACCCCGAACTGCACCGTGTCCCGGTTCCGCCAGCCGCGCCGCAGCGCGGGCTTGATCATCGGATGCATCGCCGCCCCCTCGTCGAACGGCTCTCAGCATGCGCCCCGCCGCCCACGGCCCGCCGAAAGTTATCCACAGGCTGTGTGGATAGTCGTATAAGCGGTGCACGCTGAGGGGTGGTTCGCCCCCCGACCGCGTGCGAGGGCAGGACTTCCCCGGCTGCCAGCGGGTAACGTCGGGGCGTGCCCGCCGATCCTTCCCCGCGCACCGCCCCGAGTCCGCCGAGCCCGAAGAACCGAGGCCCGGGCACGAGCGCGGTCGAGGTCCGCCGGAGTTCGCGTCGGCGCAGGACCGTCTCCGCGTACCGCGAGGGCGACCGCACGATCGTCCTCATCCCCGCCCGGATGTCCGAGGCGGAGGAGCAGCGCTGGGTCGGCGTGATGCTGGACAAGCTCGCGGCGCAGGAGAGCAAGCGCATGCTGGGCGACACGGAGCTGGCGGCGCGCGCCGAGTGGCTGTCCGAGCAGTATCTGGGCGCCCGGGCCCGGCCCGCCTCGGTCCGCTGGGTCACCAACCAGAACACCCGCTGGGGGTCGTGCACTCCGGCCGAGGGCAGCATCCGGCTCTCGCACCGGCTCAAGGGCATGCCGGAGTATGTGGTCGACTACGTCCTCCTCCATGAGCTGGCCCATCTGCTGGTGCCCGGTCACGGCCGCCGCTTCTGGGAGCTTCTGGAGGCGTACCCGCGCACCGAGCGGGCCCGGGGCTATCTGGAGGGCGTGGTGGCCGCCGGGCGGTTGCCGCATCTGCCGGGCGCCGAAACGGAACCGGGCTGAGGAACCGCACCACCTTCCCCGGCGTCGTTCAATGTCGGCGGCAGCGGCTAGCCTGGCGCAAAAGCACTCACCGGTTTCGGGATGGGGGACGGTCGTTACGTATGGCCAGGGAATTCCAGCGCGGCCACAAGGCCAAGATCAGCGACCTGACCGCCGGGAGGGATCTGTACATCGGTGTGCAGATCGCCGGACCGGGACTGAGCTTCGACATCAGCTGCTTCGGTCTCGACGCGGACGAACGGCTCTCGGACGACCGCTACTTCATCTTCTTCAATCAGCCCAAATCGCCTGAAGAGGCGATCCAGCAGCTCGGGGCGCAGGCCGGTGACACCGAGTCGTTCCGGGTCACCCTCGACAGCGTTCCGCCCTCCATCCAGAAGCTCTCCTTCACCGCCACCATCGACGGCGCGGGACAGATGTCCCAGGTCGGCCCCGGCTACATCCGGATCGTCGCGGGCGGCGAGGAGGTGGCCCGGTACGCCTTCACCGGCGCGGAGTTCAGCACCGAGCGCGCGGTGATGCTGGGCGACTTCTACCTCAAGGACGTCTGGCGCTTCGCCGCCGTCGGGCAGGGTTTCGACGGCGGACTGGATGCGCTGCTCAAGAACTTCGGCGGCGAGGTCGCCGAGGAGGAGCCCGCGCCCGCACCGGCGGCGCCCGCGCATGGCGGTGCGCCCGGTTTCGCGCCGCCCGCCCAGGCGGCTCCCGCCCCGGGCTTCGCCGCCCCGGCGGCCGCCGCCCCCGCGGCCCCGCCCGCACCGCAGCCGCCGCAGCCCGCCCCCGCCTTCGGCGCACCGCAGGGCGCCCCGCCGCAGGGGTCACCGCAGGTGCACGGGGCGCCGACGATCGCCGCGCCGGTCGTGCCGCCCGGTCAGGTACCGCCGCCCGGCCCGCCCGGTCCGGTGCCGCCTCCCGGTCCGCCCGGGCAGTACCCCGGCCAGCAGCCGCAGTTCGGGCAGCCGCCGGGTCAGGCGCCGCCCGCCCCCGCCCCGTACGGCCAGCCTCAGGGCTCGACCGTGCCCCAGGGCATGGCCGCGCCCCAGAGCGGGGCGCCCGGCGTACAGGCCGCGCTCGCCCAGTACCGCGAGTCGGCCACCGGCCAGCGCTGGACGCCGCAGAACCCGCGGATGATGCGGGTCGACCTCGGCGTCGACGGTCAGCCGGTGCTCGCCCGCCAGGGCAGCATGGTGCTCTACCAGGGGAAGGTCGACTTCAGCTACAAGGGCGCGGGCGCCCGCGGCCGGATCGTCGGCAACGCGACCGGCCAGGAGATGCAGCTGATGCGCTGCAGCGGCCAGGGCCAGGTCTTCCTCGCGGAGGACGCCGCCGAGCTGCACCCGATCGAGCTCCAGGGCGACGCGATCTGCGTCTCCGCCGAGAACGTGCTCGCCTTCGACGAGTCGCTGCAGCACGAGGTGCGCCGTATCGAGGGCCACGGCATCCCCGGCGGCGCGCTGTTCACCATGCAGTTCCAGGGCACCGGCACCGTCATCGTGAAGACCCAGGGCACTCCGGTGGTGCTCCCCGTCACCCCGACGACCTTCGCCGACAGCAACGCCATCGTGGCCTGGTCCGCCGGTTCGCAGGTGATCATCTCCAGCCAGGTGCGGCTGCGCCGCAGCTCTTACCCCGGCCACAGCGGGGAGACCGTGAACCTCCAGTTCCGCGGTGCGCCCGGCAACTTCATCGTCGTCCAGCCCTACGAGGTCTGAAGGAGCCCGTCATGGACCAGCAAATGATCTCGGGCTTCGCAGCCACCCCGGTCGCGGCCCGCATGGAGAACCACGGCAGCAGCATGCTCAAGGTCGCCATGCAGAGCGGCCAGGACCTCTTCGCCCGCACCGGTTCGATGGTGGCCTACGAGGGCTTCGTGCAGTACGAGCCGAACCCGCCCGCGGTCCGCCAGATGGCCTCCCAGTGGCTGACCGGCGAGGGCGCGCCGCTCATGCGGTGCAGCGGCGACGGGCTGCTCTATCTCGCCGACTACGGGGCGAACGTCGTCTGCATCAATCTCAACGGCGACGCGCTCTCCGTGAACGGCACCAATCTGCTCGCCTTCGACGCCCATCTCCAGTGGGGCGTCGAACGGGTCAAGGGCATCGCCAAGTTCGCCGGGCAGGGCCTGTTCAACGTGGGCGTCTCCGGCACCGGATGGGTCGCGCTGACCTCCCGCGGCACCCCGATCGTCGTCGACTGCGGCCGCGGCGAGGACGAGACCTATGTGGACCCGGACGCGCTCGTGGCCTGGTCCAGCGGTCTCAAGGTGAAGGGCAAGCGCAGCTTCAAGGCGTCGTCCCTGATCGGCCGGGGCAGCGGCGAGGCGTACCAGCTCGGCTTCTCCGGGCAGGGCTTCGTCGTCGTCCAGCCCAGCGAGGACAGCACCGACCGGCTCCGGGCCCGGGGCTGAGGGGGAGAAGGACATATGCAGAGCCCGCTTTTCGGCTTCACCGAGGCCCAGACCGAGGAACGTTACGCGCTGCAGAACCGCAAGATGCTGCGGGTCGCGCTCACCGGTCATGAGGACGTGCTCGCCCGTAAGGGCAGCATGGTCGCCTATCAGGGGCTGATCGAGTTCGACGGCGAGTACCAGACCCCCGGACAGGGGCGCGCCCGCGCCCGCACCGGCGAGGGCCTGGACCTGATGCGCTGCTCGGGGCAGGGCACGGTCTACCTCGCCAACCTCGCCCAGCACGTCCATGTGGTGGACGTGGACCACGACGGTCTGACGGTCGACAGTGCGTACGTACTGGCGCTCGACTCCACGCTGCACTACGAGTCGATCGCGGTGGACAGCCAGTTCGGCATCACCGGCTCCGGCAAGTACAACCTCAACATCTCGGGCCGGGGCAAGGTCGCGCTCATGACCTCGGGCAAGCCGCTGATGCTCCAGGTGACCCCGGACAAGTACGTCAACGCCGACGCGGACGCGATCGTCGCGTGGTCCAGCTCGCTGCGCGTCCAGATGCAGGCGCAGACGCATTCCTCAGGAGTGTGGCGGCGGCGCGGCAGCACCGGCGAGGGCTGGGAGCTGAGCTTCCTCGGCCAGGGTTACGCCCTCGTCCAGCCCAGCGAGCTGCTGCCGCCGCAGAACGCGGCGGTCGGCGGCGGCGCGGCCGCCCAGTTCGGCATGGGCCAGCACGGGGCCCGCGGCCAGAACCAGGGCAACATCTTCAGCAACTGACGACGACCGTGGCTACCCCGGTCCGTGCCCGCGCGCTCCTCAGACCAGCACGCGGGTACGGGCCACCAGCCGGTGCACCGACGCGTCGGCCACGTCCGCCACCTCGTCGTACCCGAACCAGCGGAGGTCCAGCGACTCGTCGCTGATGGCCGCCACCGCGTCCGGCGGGGCCACCGCCGCGAACTGCACGTCCAGATGCCAGGCGCACGGCGTGTGATGCCGGTCGAGCCGCACCGGCCCGCCCGGCAGCAGGGTCAGCCCCGCGATGCCCGACTCCTCGGTGGCCTCCCGCAGCGCCGCGTCCGCCAGCGTGGCGTCCCCGGGCTCACAGTGGCCGCCCATCTGGAGCCACATCCGCAGCTTGCGGTGGAGCGTGAGCAGGACGCGCTCCCGCGGCGGGTCGATCACCAGCGCGCTCGCCGTGACATGCCCGTCGCCGCACGCCTTCCACATGCCGTCGGGATACGCGGCCAGATGGTCGCCGTACGCCTGCCGCAGCCGCTCCTGGTCGGCGTCGGGCGCGGGCCACTCCGTGAGCACCCGCGCCGCGTCCGTATGAAGGCTCACTTCTCGCCGTCGCCCCGCTTGTCGTCGCGGTCGTCCTTACGGTTGTCACCGCTGTCCTCGACGCCGTCCGAGCCCTTCGCGCTCTCGTCGGATTCGGCACGGCTCTTACCGCCCGCCGCCTCGCCGAGCATCTTGTCCAGCTCGGAGAAGTCCAGCTGTTCGCGGTGGACGAAGCCGTCCGGGTCGTCGAGGTCGTCGGCAGTCGGCAGCATGTCCGGGTGCTCCCACAGCCCGTCGCGGCCGTCCACACCGCGCGCGTCGGTGAGCGAGGCCCACAGCCGCGAGGCGTCCCGCAGCCGGCGCGGACGCAGCTCCAGGCCGATCAGCGTGGCGAAGGTCTGCTCGGCGGGCCCGCCGCTCGCCCGGCGCCGCCGCAGCGTCTCGCGCAGCGCGTCCGCGGACGGCAGATGGGGCTTGGCGGCGGCGTGCACCACCGCGTCGACCCAGCCCTCGACCAGCGCGAGGGCCGTCTCCAGCCGGGCCAGCGCGGCCTTCTGCTCCGGGGTGTCCTCCGGCTGGAACATGCCCTGCTGCAGCGCTTCCTGCAGCTGCTCGGGGTGGGTCGGGTCGAGCTGGCCGACCGCGTCCTCCAGCTTCGCCGTGTCCACCTTGATGCCCCGGGCGTACCCCTCGACGGCACCGAACAGATGCGAGCGCAGCCACGGCACATGCGAGAACAGCCGCTGATGGGCGGCCTCCCGCAGCGCCAGGTACAGCCGCACCTCGTCCTTGGGAACGCCGAGGCCGGAGCCGAGCGCCGCGATGTTGACCGGCAGGAGCGCCGCCTTGCCCGCCGGGCCCAGCGGGAGCCCGACGTCGGTCGAGCCGACCACCTCACCGGCCAGCACGCCCAGCGCCTGGCCGATCTGGGTGCCGAACATGGCGCCACCCATCGAACGCATCATCCCGAGCAGCGGGCCGGCCATGGCCTGCATCTCCTCGGGCAGGACGTCGCCCATGGCGGCGCCGACCCGCTCGGCCACCGGGTCGACCAGGTCCTTCCACACCGGCAGCGTCGCCTCGACCCACTCGGCGCGGCTCCACGCCACGGCGGCCCCCGAGCCCGAGGGCAGCGACGTGACGCCGTCCAGCCACAGGTCCGCCAGCCGCACGGCCTCCTGGACCGCGGCGCGGTCTGCGGGGCCGACGCTCTCGTCCTTGGTGCCGTCGGCGGTGCCGCGGGCGACGGTCTGCCGCGCGATGTCCTTGGCCATGTCCCAGTTCACCGGGCCGCCCTCGTACGAGAGCATCTGCCCGAGCTGCTGGAAGGCGGCGCCCAGGTCGCCCGGGTTGAGCGAGCCGAACATCGCGGCGAACGGATTGTCCGCGCCGCCCGCGCCCGCCGGGCCGCCCGCCCCGCCGAACCCGAGGGGATTCGCGGGGCCCTGCTCGTCGCCCTGGCCGCCCTTCTTCTTACCGTCGTCGCCGTCCTCCGGCTCCTCCGGCGGAAGACCGAATCCGAATGGGGTGTCACTCACGGGGTTCCTCGGCTCGTTGGGCCACCGGCCACTAACCGGCGGCGGATGCCCGACATCACCACCCAGCCTAGACACCTCGCCGGTTTACGGGCTCAGTGCTTCGCTGATCGCCGCGCTGCGGCAGGATGGGCATTACCTGGTACGTACGTGTGCACGCGCTGCGTACTGAAGACAACCGCTGGAGACGCCCGGTGAGTTCCCCAGACCGAGAAGTTCGCGCTGCGCGAAACGATACGGCCCGTACCGCACGACGACCCGTCGTTGCGGTCACCGGTGCCGCCTCGGGCCCCGGCGCCCTGCTCACGCAGCGGCTCGCGGAGTCCGAAGAGATCAAGCAGGTGGTGGCCCTCGACGAGCGGCGCGGCGAGGTGACCGAGGCGCAGTGGCATGTGCTGGACGTACGCGATCCGGCCATCGCCGAGAAGCTGCGCGGCGCCGACGTCGTCGTGCATCTCGCCGTCGACCTGGACTTGGGCACCGACCCCGCCGCACGCACCGCCTACAACGTGCGCGGCACCCAGACCGTGCTGACCGCGGCCGCGGCCGCCGGAGTGCACCGCGTGGTGCTGTGCACCTCCGCGATGGTCTACGGCGCGCTCCCCGACAACGATGTTCCGCTCGCCGAGGACGCGGAGCTGCGGGCCACCGCCGAGGCCACCGGCGTCGGCGACCTGCTGGAAATCGAGCGGCTGGGGGAGCGCGCGCCCCGGGCGCATCCGGGGCTGAATGTGACCATCGTGCGCCCGGCCGTCCTGGTCGGCGGCACGGACACCGCGCTCACCCGCTACTTCGAGTCGCCCCGGCTGCTGGTGGTCGCGGGTTCCCGCCCCACCTGGCAGTTCTGTCATATGGACGACCTGGTCAGCGCGCTGGAGTACGCCGCGCTGGAGAAGGTCGAGGGGGAGCTGACGGTCGGCTGCGACGGCTGGCTGGAGCAGGAGGAGGTGGAGGAGCTGTCGGGAATCCGGCGTATGGAGCTGCCGTCGGCGGTCGCCCTCGGCGCCGCCTCCCGGCTGCACCGGCTGGGCCTGACCCCGTCCCCGGCCGGGGACCTCGCGTACACGATGCACCCCTGGGCGGTCAGCGGCAGCCGGCTGCACGCGGCGGGCTGGCGGCCCCGGTGGACGAATGAGGAGGTGCTCGCCGAGCTGCTGGAGGAGGTCTCCGGGCGGCATACAGTCGCCGGGCGGCGGCTGGGCCGCAAGGACGCCACCACGCTGGGCGCGGCGGGCGCGACCGTCGCCCTGGTGGGTACGGCCGCGATCGTGCGCCGCGCCCGCAAGGCGCGGCGTCGCTAGGCCCTGATCCACACGACAGGCCCTGGCCAGGGGACGCATCCCCGGACCGTCGCTCGCGGCGCTTCGCGATCCGGCGGTCGGCCACGACGGGACGGTATACGGCACGATGGACGACATGGCACATACGTACGATCACCCCGGTGAGGGCGCGGCAGCCGACCCCATCCGGCTGCTCGCGGTCCGCGAGACCCCGCTGTCGGTGGACGAGGTGTTCGGGGCGGTCGGCGACGCGGCGGCGGGCGGTACGGCGCTCTTCGTGGGCACCGTACGCAACCATGATGGCGGCGCGGACGTGGGCGCGCTGGGCTACTCCGCCCATCCGAGCGCCGAGGCCGAGCTGCGGCGGGTGGCCGAGAAGGTCGCGGCCGACTACCCGGTGCGCGCGCTGGCAGCCGTCCACCGGGTCGGCGATCTGGTGGTGGGCGATCTGGCCGTCGTCGTGGCGGTCTCGTGCCCGCACCGCGCGGAGGCGTTCGCCGCCTGCCGCCGCTTGATCGACGACCTCAAGAGCGAGGTCCCGATCTGGAAGCACCAGACCTTCGCGGACGGCACCGAAGAATGGGTGGGCGTGTAGCGGGCACGCGAAACAGACAGCGTTCGGTGGGGCTGGATAACGGTTAAGCCATGGAGTCCACTCGGAATGGTGTACTCCACTTGCGTAACCCCCACCCTGCCGCGAGCGTTGACCTCGCAGAGGATTAATCTGTTCATCTGTCAGTCGCGGTGCTTAAGGGGTCGGGAGGCCGCTATGGGAGCGCTTCTCTGGTTGCTCATTCCCGTTCTCGCGGCGATAGCCGCCACGCTCTATGCCGGTTGGGTCGCGCGCACCAACCGCAAGAGCATCGGGGATGTCGAGGAATTGGCCGGATACACACGGTTCCGTGAGGCGATGGAGCGCGGGCATTCCAAAACGGACGCGGCCGCCTGACGCCCGGCCCCTCGGACGGACGGCCCCGGGAGTGGACTGACGGACCCGTCCCGTACTGTCGTTCCATGCCACGCCGCACTGCGACGATGCTCGCCTCCCTTCTGATGCTGATCGCGCTGCTGTGCGCCGGTGTGCTCATCCCGGTGCCGTACGCGGAGATGTCACCGGGGCCGACCTACAACACGCTGGGCGAACACAACGGCGAGTGCGTGCTGCAGATCTCCGGTCACAAGGGCTGTGAGACCAGTGGGGGCCATCTCAATATGACGACGGTCCGGGTCACCGGCTCCGAGTACCGGATGAATCTCGTGGAGGCCGTCTACGGCTGGATCTCCCACGACAATGTGGTGGTACCGCACGACACCCTCTACCCGGACGACAAGACTCCGGACGAGGTGAACCAGCAGAACGCCGAGGAATTCAGCCAGTCCCAGGAGAGCGCCAAGGTCGCGGCGCTCAGGGCGCTGCACCGGAAGGTCACCTCCCAGGTGATCGTGGGCGCCGTCGTGAAGGACAGCCCGTCCGAGGGCAGGCTGCACGCGGGCGATGTGATCAAGTCGGTGGACGGCACCGCGGTGCGCGAGCCCGGCGATGTCGCCAAGCTGGTCACCAAGCACAAGCCCGGCGAGAAGGTGGCCTTCTCGGTCATCCCGGCCAAGGCGGCCGCGGCGGCGGAGAAGAGCGGCAAGAAGCCGACCGGGCAGAAGCGGATCGAGATCGCCACCAAGAAGGCCCCGGGCGGCCGGGCCATCGTCGGCATCCAGGCCGGGATCGACTACACCTTCCCGTTCAAGATCGACATCAAGCTGGCCGATGTGGGCGGGCCGAGCGCGGGTCTGATGTTCGCCCTCGGCATCGTGGACCGGGTGTCGAAGGCGGGCGACCTGACCGGCGGGAAGTTCATCGCGGGCACCGGCACCATCGACGACAAGGGCGTCGTGGGCCCGATCGGCGGGATCGAGATGAAGACGATCGGCGCGCGCGAGGCGGGCGCCCGCTTCTTCCTCACCCCGAAGGAGAACTGCGCGGCGGCGGCCAAGGACGTGCCGGACGGTCTGCGGCTGGTGAAGGTGCACACCATCGATGACGCGCTGAAGGCCCTCAAGAAGATCCGCTCGGGAGACACCGCGGGCCTGCCGCGGTGCGCCGCGAGCTGAGCGGTTCCGACGAACACACGTGAGGCGGCCGCCGGACTTCTGGTCCGGCGGCCGCCTCACGTCCGGGGCGCCCCCGGCGTCAGTCAGCGTCAGTCGGTGTCAGTCGGTGGCGAAGGTGGCGGCCAGCGCGTCGGCGAGCCCCGGCACCAGACGGGACCCGGTCAGCACCTCGGTCGTGGCGTCCTTCTCGCGCAGCCGCAGCGCCGACTCGCGCTCGCCGTCCCGCAGCACGGCGACCGTCATCCGGACCTCCTGGCGTTCCGGGTGCTCCGCGACCCAGGACGCCAGCTGGGCATCGTCCAGGTCCTTCGGTACGGAGGACTCGGCGGACGGCGGCAGCATCAGCCGCTCCACGGTCATGGCGCAGCCGATCACGGCGTCGGGCCACGCGATGGTGGCAAGAAATTCGTCGAGTGGGGCCTGTGAGGGCAGCTCGTCCTGTTCGATGGGGGTCAGGGACGCCGCGGGCTCGTCACCGTCCTCGTCGAGCCCGAGCTGGCCGGCCAGCTCGGGCTCCTGGGCGCGCAGCCGAGCGGTGTCGACGAGGGCGAAGAGCCGGGCGGGCTGGTCCCAGCCGAGCCCGGAGGCGTACTCGTCGATTTCCAGGACGGCGCGGGTGAGCGGGTTCCCGGCAAGAGGGCCGGTTCCGGGGGTTGCGTTGGACATGGTTCATATCGTGCCCTGATCGGACCCGGAATCGGGAACTGAGTAAAGCCTGAGTAAGTTGCATCAGGTGGGCCCATCTGTCCGGGCCCGTACAGACAACAGCGAACTTCGAGGTGCGCACCTTGGCTTTCCAGATGCCGGACCGCGGCGGAGGCCCGACGGGACCGCGGATCAGAGTCGGCCGGCCGTCCCGGCGAGTCCGGACCCTGTTCATGACCCTGGGCGTGCTGGCTGTGCTGGCCATGCTCTTCGTCATGTTCGCGGGGTTTTGGACGGATTGGCTCTGGTATCGCTCGCTTCATTACTCTTCGGTCTTCAGTACCACTCTGCGGACCAAGATCGGGCTGTTCTTCGTCTTCGGCCTGCTGATGTCCGCGGCCGTCGGGGTCAACATCTGGCTGGCGCACCGGCTGCGGCCGCCGCTGAGCGCGATGTCGATGGAGCAGCAGAGCCTCGACCGGTACCGGATGGGCATCGCCCCGTTCAAGAAGTGGGTGCTGCTGGCGGTCACCGCGCTGGTCGGGCTGATCGCCGGGGCGTCCGCGGCCGGTCAGTGGCGGCTGTGGCTGCTGTGGATCAACAGCGTGCCGTTCGGCCAGAAGGACGCGGAGTTCCACAAGGACGTTTCCTTCTTCGCCTTCGATCTGCCCTGGTACCGCTTCCTGCTGAGCTTCGGCTTCGCGGCCACGGTGCTCTCCCTGATCGCCGCGGCCCTGGTGCACTACCTCTACGGGGGCCTGCGCGTCACCAGCCCCGGCGCCCGGGCGACCGGCGCGGCCACCGGCCATCTGTCGGTGCTGGTGGGCGTCTTCGTGGCACTCAAGGCGGTCGCGTACTGGCTGGACCGGTACGGCCTGGCGGTGAAGTCGAGCGACTTCAAGGCGACGGGCAACTGGACCGGTCTGCGCTACGTGGACGCCAACGCCTATCTGCCCGCCAAGACGATCCTCTTCTGCATCGCGGTCATCTGCGCGCTGCTGTTCTTCGCGACCCTGTGGCGGCGCACCTGGCAGCTTCCGGTGATCGGCTTCGGGCTGATGGTGCTGTCGGCGATCCTGATCGGCGGGCTCTACCCGGCGATCGTGCAGAAGTTCCAGGTCGAGCCGAACGAGCAGGCCAAGGAGTCGCCGTACATCAAGAAGAACATCGAGGCCACGCGCAAGGCGTACGGCATCGATGACTCCAAGGTGGCGGACTACACCGGCAAGACCGACGACAAGGCCGGCACCGAGCTGCGCCAGACCGCCGACTCGACGGCCAGCTACCGGCTGATCGACCCGAGCGTGGTCTCGCCGACGTTCCAGCAGCTCCAGCAGAAGCGGAAGTACTACCAGTTCCCGTCGACCCTGGACGTCGACCGCTACAAGGACGCCAAGGGCAGGGATCAGGACACCGTCGTCGGCGTGCGCGAGCTGAACCTCGCCGGGGTGCCGAAGCGGAACTGGATCAACGACCACTTCACCTACACCCACGGCTACGGCATGATCGCGGCCAAGGGCACCAGCCCGGACCCCGAGTCGGACCAGCAGGGCGCCCCGGACTTCACCGAGTCCGGGCTGCCCACCAGCGGGAATCCCGGCGGCGGCGGGCTGAACACCTACCGGCAGCAGGTCTACTACGGCGAGAAGACCAACCAGTACTCGATAGTGGGCGGCCCGCAGAAGGAGCTCGACTACGAGGACAACGGGGAGAAGACCACCAGCTACAAGGGCAAGAGCGGGGTCAGTCTCTCCAATCCGGTCAACCGCGCCGCCTACGCGGTGGCGTTCGGTGAGCCGCAGATGCTCTACTCCGGTGCCATCGGCGAGGGTTCGCGCATCCTGTACAACCGCACGCCCAAGGAGCGCGTCGAGAAGGTCGCCCCGTGGCTGACCATCGACGGGGACGCCTACCCGGCGGTGGTCAAGGGCCGCATCAAGTGGGTCGTGGACGCCTACACCACGACCAACGGCTATCCGTACGCGTCGCGCACCACCCTGGGCGACAGCACGGCCGACTCGCTGAGCGGCCGGGACCGGTCGGTGGTCGCCCAGCAGAACAAGGTCAACTACATCCGGAACTCGGTGAAGGCGACCGTCGACGCGTACGACGGCTCCGTCGACCTCTACGAGTGGGACACCAAGGACCCGGTGCTCAAGACCTGGCAGAAGGCCTTCCCGGGCACGATCAAGCCGAAGAGCGCGATCAGTGACCAGCTGAAGGAGCATCTGCGGTACCCGCAGGACCTGTTCAAGGTCCAGCGCGAGCTGCTGACCCGCTACCACGTCACCGACCCGCAGCAGTTCTACAGCGGCAGTGACGCCTGGCAGGTGCCGGACGACCCGACCCGCAAGGACGGCAGCGCGGTCCCGCCGTACTACCTGAGCATGAAGATGCCGGACCAGAAGCAGCAGGCGTTCTCGCTGACGACGACCTTCACCCCCAACGGGCGGCCCACGCTCGGGGCGTTCATGTCCGTCGACGCCGATGCCGAGAGCAAGGACTACGGCACGATAAGAATGCTGAAGGTCACCAATGACGTGCCCGGTCCACAGCAGGTGCAGAGCAAGCTGAACGGCACCCCCGAAGTGGCCG
The DNA here is from genome assembly GCF_040629205.1 of Streptomyces sp. NPDC005962. Taxonomy (NCBI): domain Bacteria; kingdom Bacillati; phylum Actinomycetota; class Actinomycetes; order Kitasatosporales; family Streptomycetaceae; genus Streptomyces; species Streptomyces sp. NPDC005962. Next base: position 159,696 of record NZ_JBEXVE010000019.1, read on the forward strand.
AGTTCGTACGGAACCTCCGGGGCACCGACTCGGACATCGAGTACGGCAACCTGCTGACGGTGCCGTTCAACGGAGGCTTCCTCTATATCGAGCCGGTGTACGCGCGGGGCGGCAACTCCAACTACCCGCTGCTGAAGAAGGTGGGCGTCTCCTACAACGGCAACGAACCCGCCTTCAAGAACAGCCTGCCCGAGGCGCTGGACGCGGTCTTCGGCGAGGACCCGTCCGACGGGCAGCAGCCGCCGGACGACAGCCCCGGGAAGCCGAGCGCCGACCCCACGGTGCAGGAGGCGCTGAAGGACGCCGGGGAGGCCTGGGAGGACAGCCAGAAGGCGCTGGAGCAGAAGCCGCAGGACTGGGAGGCGTACGGCAGGGCCCAGGAGGACCTGAAGGACGCGCTGGACAAGGCCGCCAAGGCGGAGCAGAAGGCCGCGGGGAAGAAGGGCAGCTGACCGCCCGCGACCAGGGGAAACCCCGCGCCGTGGTAGAGTTGTGAACACAACGGCGCGGGGTGGAGCAGCTCGGTAGCTCGCTGGGCTCATAACCCAGAGGTCGCAGGTTCAAATCCTGTCCCCGCTACTGATACAGACGAGGCCCGGATCTTCAATGATCCGGGCCTTGTTGTGTGTCTACTCAACGATTCGAGATACAAGCGTTTGGGTTGTCTCTCTGTGGGCAAGTCGACAAAACGCTGAAGTGACCTCTCTGGCTGCGGTATACCAGGTGTACGGCGGATGCGGGTGATGTCACGATGGAATTTATGGGGGACAGGGTCAGTCTGTTGGAGACAGGGCGTTTTGCGCACACGCATGACGATGCCGAAGAGGAGACACGGCACCGCCGGGCGGCCGAGTCCGGCGATACGGGTTCGATGAGCGCACTCGGCGCGCTGCTGCTGCGCCGCGGCGATCTCGACGGCGCCGAGCCGTATCTGCGGGGGGCCACGGCCGCGGGCGACCGCGCCGCCGCCAACAACCTCGGCGTCCTCCTCCACCAGCGCGGTTACGCCGACGAGGCGGCCGGCTGGTGGCGCATCGCCGCCGTCGCGGGGTCCGCCGCGGCCGCGCACGCCCTCGGCCGTCATCACCGCGAGCGCGGCGACGAACCGGCCGCCGAGTACTGGCTGCGCCAGTCCGCCGAATCCGGCCACACCCTGGGCGCGTACGCCCTCGCCGATCTGCTGGAGCACCGCACCGACATCGGTGCCGAGCGCTGGTTCCGCACGGCCGCCGAGCGTGGCCACCGCGAGGCCGCGTACCGCCTCGCCCGCCTCCTCGACCACACCGACCACAGCGACGACGAGACCGGCGGGGAGCGCGCCGGGGGGCGTGGCCGGGCCGCCGAGGACGCGGAGCCGGAGGAGGCCGAGCAGTGGTACCGGCAGGCCGCCGCGCGCGGCCACCGGCGCGCCGCGCTCCGTCTCGGCACGCTGCTGGAGAAGCGCGGCGAGACCCAGGAGGCGGGCCGCTGGTACCTGACGTCCGCCAAGGACGGCGAGCCGCGCGCCGCCTGCGCGCTCGCCTTCCTGCTGCGCGACGCGGGGGACACCGACAGCGCCGCCGTCTGGTGGCACCGCGCCGCCCAGGGCGGCGACGGCAACGCGGCCAACGCCCTGGGCGCGCTGCACGCCGACCGCGGCGAGACCCAGACCGCCGAGCGCTGGTACCGGGCCGCCCTGGACGCCGGGGACATCAACGGCGCGTACAACCTCGGCCTGCTCTGCGCCGAGCAGGGCCGTACCACCCAGGCCGAGCAGTGGTACCGCCGCGCCGCCTACGCCGGGCACCGCGAGGCCGCCAACGCGGTCGCCGTCCTGCTGCTCCAGCGCGGCGACGCGGCGGGCGCCGAGCCGTGGTTCTCCAAGGCGGCCGAGGCGGGCAGCGTGGACGCCGCGTTCAACCTGGGCATCCTGCACGCGGGCCGGGACGAGGAGCGGGCCGCCCGGCAGTGGTACGAGCGGGCCGCGGCCGCCGGGCACACCGAGGCCGCCCTCCAGGTCGGCATCGCCCTGCTGCGGGAGGGCGACCACCAGGCGGCCGAGCGCCATCTGCGCTGCGCGGCGGGCGGCGGCAGCGCCGAGGCCGCCTTCCGGCTGGCGGCGCTGCTGGACCGCTCGTCGGTCGGCGGCGACCCCACGGCGACCGGCACCGGCTTCGCCGCCGGTTCCGGGACGCGGTTCCCGGTCCCGCCCGAGGACGGGCATGTGCCGGAGTACGAGGAGTGGTACGAGCGGGCCGCCCGCCAGGGCCACCGGCGCGCCCAGGTGCGCGTCGGCATGCTCGCGGCCACCCGGGGCGAGGTGGTCGAGGCGGCCGGCTGGTACCGGATGGCCGCCGAGGCGGGCAGCAGCAACGGCGCGTTCAACCTGGGGCTGCTGCTGGCCCGCGAGGGCAGCGAGCCGGAGGCGGCCCTGTGGTGGACGCGCGCGGCCGGGGCCGGGCACGGCCGCGCCGCGCTGCGCCTGGCGCTGCTGGCGGCCCGCCGCGGCGCGCTGACCGAGGGGCAGCGGTGGTGCGCCCGTGCGGTCGAGCTGGGCCCGGCGGAGGTCGCCGAGCGGGCGGCCCGGCTGCGGGACGCGCTGCAGCAGGAACTGACCGCGTAGCCCCACCGCGCGCGGCCCCGGCGGGGCCCCGCGCGGACTCCGCCGGGGCTGTCGGGGGCCTTCGCGGGGTCTTCGTAGGGCCGTCGCGGGTGACGTCCGGGTAACCGGTTTGCTTCCGGCGTTGGCCTCGGGTTAATGTTTCACCACACCGACGCGGGGTGGAGCAGCTCGGTAGCTCGCTGGGCTCATAACCCAGAGGTCGCAGGTTCAAATCCTGTCCCCGCTACGAGAACGAAGGGCCCGGATCTTCAAAGATCCGGGCCCTTCGTCATGTGTGCGCTCGCAGTCCCGGGCGGGGCGCCGGATGGCGCCGCGTCCGGGGCGCGGTCAGGCCGCGCAGTCGGGGCAGATGCCCCGGTAGGTCACCTCGGCCGTGGAGACCGCGAAGCCGAAGCGTTCCCGCGCGGGCAGATCGGCCAGCGGGTCGCCGACGGGGTGGACGTCGCGGATCGTCCCGCAGCGCGCGCACACCAGGTGCTGGTGCGCGTGGTGCGCGTTCGGGTCGTAACGCTTCGCCCTGCCGTCCGTGCTGACCTCGATCACCTCGCCGAGCGAGACCAGCTCGCCGAGGGTGTTGTACACCGTCGCGCGGGAGATCTCGGGCAGACGGCCGGCCGCCCGCGCGTGTACCTCGTCGGCGGTGTAGTGCACGTGGTCCCCGTCGAGGACCTCGGCGACGACACGCCGCTGCGCGGTCAGCCGCCAGCCGCGTCCCCGGAGTCGTTTCAGCAGGTCACTCATGCCATTCACCTATCAGTCAGATAAGGAAAGGGTAGCAGTGGCCGCGTCCATGACCGGATCAGGTATTGGTCTCAATGCCCTCTTTGTTTAGACGATGTCCAAGGTGGGGGCGTGGGGCGGGTCAGGCCGGTACGGGCTGCGGGGCCGGGGCCCAGCAGCGGATGATGTCGCGCACCGACACCACGCCGACCGGGTCGCCCGCCTCCAGGACGATGAGGTGGCGGAAGCCGCCCTGGCTCATCGCGCGGGCGGCCTCCGCCAGGCTCCACCCGGGGGCGGCGAAGACGGCGTCGGCCGTGGTGTGGGCGTGTGCGGTCTCCTGGTCCGGGTCCTGGCCCGCTCCGATGGAGTTGAGGATGTCCCGCTCGGTGAGGATGCCGGGCCCGCTGGTGTCGGGGTCGAGCACGATGGCCGACCCGACCCGGCGGGCGGACATCAGCCGGGCGGCCTGGCGGAGCGTATGCGCGGGGCCGATGGTGAGGATCACTGAGCTCATGGCGTCGCGGACGTACATGGGCATGGATGGGTCCACCTCCTTGGCGGAATCCGTACATCGCAGCCGCGGATCGCGTTCGAGAACGGATTCACAAGTTCACAAGGTTCTGGATTCTCATGTTCACATGCTCCGGTGGACACAACAAGGGCGCGCGGAAGCCGAGCTACCGCTTAGCGCGCGCCCATACGCTCCGCGTGCGACGTTACGAGCCGAGGTAATCCAGTACCGCGCCGTGCAGCAGCCCGTTGGACGCCGCCGCGTTGCCGCTGTTCGGGCCCGGTACGCCGTCGAGCCCGGTGAAGCGGCCGCCCGCCTCCTGGACGATCACCGCGTTCGCCGCCATGTCCCACAGCGACAGCTCCGGCTCGGCGCACAGGTCCACCGACCCCTCGGCGACCATCATGTACGGCCAGAAGTCGCCGTAGCCGCGGGTGCGCCAGCAGGCGCGGGTCAGGTCGAGGAAGTCGTTCAGCTTGCCGCGCTCCTCCCAGCCGCTGAGCGAGGAGTACGCGAACGACGCGTCACCCAGGTCGGCCACCTTCGAGACGTGCAGCCGGCTCGCCGACGACAGGCTCCGGCCGGTGTAGGCCCCGAGCCCCTCGGCGGCCCACCAGCGGCGGCCCAGCGCCGGTGCGGAGACCACGCCGACCACGGGCCGGTCGCCGCCCGCGCCGCGCTCCATGAGCGCGATCAGGGTGGCCCAGACCGGAACCCCGCGCACATAGTTCTTGGTGCCGTCGATCGGGTCGACCACCCAGCGGCGCGGGCCTGTGCCCTGGCTGCCGAACTCCTCGCCGAGGAACGCGTCCCGCGGGCGGGCGCGCTGGAGCTGGGAGCGGATCAGCTCCTCGGCCGCCTTGTCGGCCTCGCTCACCGGCGTCATGTCGGGTTTCGTCTCGACCTTGAGATCGAGCGCCTTGAACCGCTCCATGGTCGTGGCGTCGGCGGCGTCGGCCAGTACATGGGCGAATCGCAGGTCATCGTGGTAGTCGGCCATGGCCGAACAGTATCGATCCGCACCAGGGCGATCCACAGGAGGCTCTTTCGGCTAGTGCCCCGAGCCGGAGAGCTGGAGGCCCACCACGCCGATGACCACCAGCGTGATGGAGACGACCTTCAGTACGGAGACCAGGTCGTTGAGGAAGACCATCCCGTAGATCGCCGTCCCGGCCGCTCCGATGCCCGTCCACACCGCGTACGCGGGCCCCACGTCGAGCTTCTTCAGGGACAGCGTCAGTAGCCCGAAGCTGCCGAGCGCGAACGCGCAGAACGCGACCGTCGGCCAGAGCCTGGTGAAGCCGTGCGAGAGCTTGAGGCAGACGGCGAAGCCCGTTTCCAGAATCCCGGCGACCACGACCAGCAGCCACGCCATCGAATCTCCTTCACGCGTTGACGCGGAGCGCTGTCGACCCGCTACGCTTTGTGTTGCGCCGTTGGGTGCCGGTCAGGGCTTGGCCGTCGTGAGGTCGCCATGGCGGCCGAGCGAGAAGCCCCCTCCTGCGGGAGGGGGAGGAGTCACACAGATGTCCTCCCGTAAGGGTTCAGGGCTGCTGTCTCGCCCGCCTGGGTTCTGGCCAGGGGCGCCGGATGTGATTATCCATTTACTCCGGCGGTGGGCGACAAACACCGCGTCGGCGGGGCGGGTCAGTCGCCCTCCCGGCGTTCGCGGGTGGCCAGCAGCCTCCGCAGGGAGTACAGCCGGGCCGGGTCCGCGTGGCCGTCGGTCACCCACTGGTCCAGGGCGCAGTCCGGCTCGTCGTGGCTGCAGGCGCGCGGGCACTCGTCGGTGCCCGGCTGCAGATCGGGGAAGGCGTGGATGACCCGGGTGGGGTCCACATGGTGCAGTCCGAAGGACCGTACGCCCGGGGTGTCGACTACCCACCCCTTGTCGTCCGGAAGGGGCAGCGCGAGCGCCGAGGTGGTGGTGTGGCGGCCGCGGCCGGTGACCGCGTTCACCCGTCCGGTGGCCCGTTTGCGCTCCGGCACCAGCGCGTTGACCAGGGTGGTCTTGCCGACGCCGGAGTGGCCGACGAAGACCGTCATCCGGTCCGCCAGCCGCTCCCGCACCCGCTCCGCGGCCTTGCCCCCGGCCAGCTCGTCGCGGTTGGTGACGACATACGGCACGCCGAGCGTCCGGTAGGTCTCCAGGAGGCCGTCGGCGGACGCCAGATCGGACTTGGTGAGGACGAGGAGCGGTTCGAGCCCGGCGTCGAACGCGGCCACCAGACACCGGTCGATCAGCCGCGGCCGCGGCTCGGGGTCGGCCAGGGCGGTGACGATGGCCAGCTGCTGGGCGTTGGCGACGACCACCCGCTCGAACGGGTCGTCGTCATCGGCGGTGCGGCGCAGCACCGAGGACCGCTCCTCGACGCGCACCACGCGCGCGAGGGTGTCCTTGGCGCCGGACAGGTCGCCGACGACCGCGACCCGGTCGCCGACCACGACGCCCTTGCGGCCGAGTTCGCGGGCCTTCATCGCGATGATCGTGCGGTCCCCGATGAGGACATGGAGCCGCCCGCGGTCGACGGTCAGGACCATGCCCTCGGAGGCGTCCTCGTGTTTGGGGCGGATATGGGTACGCGGACGATTGCCCTTGCGGTTCGGGCGGACCCGTACGTCGTCCTCGTCGGTGTGCTTGCCGTAGCGGCGCATGGCGGAGACGTCCTCAGACTCTCCGCGCGGCGGCTGTTGTCGCGTCGAGCATTCCGGTCCACAGGCCGGGGAAGTCGGGCAGGGTCTTGGCGGTGGTCGCCACGTTCTCGATCTGGACGCCCTCCACGGTCAGGCCCAGGACGGCGGCGGCGGTGGCCAGCCGGTGGTCCTCGTAGGTGTGGAAGATCCCGCCGTGCAGCGGGCGGGGGCGGATGTGCAGCCCGTCCTCGGTCTCCGCGACCTCGCCGCCGAGTTCGTTGATCTCCTTGGCGAGGGCGGCCAGCCGGTCGGTCTCGTGGAGCCGCAGATGGGCGATGCCGCGCAGCACGGACTCGGAGTCGGCCAGCGCCGCGACCGCCGCGATCACCGGGCTCAGCTCGCCGACCTCGTGCAGATCGGCGTCGATGCCGGTGATCCGGCCGGTGCCGGTGAAGGTCAGCCCGGCGTCGGTCAGCTCGCAGGAACCGCCCATGTCGGTGAAGATCCGGCACAGCGCGTCACCGGGCTGGGTGGTGTGCTCCGGCCAGTCCGGGATGGTCACCCGGCCGCCGGTGACCAGGGCGGCGGCCAGGAACGGCGCCGCGTTGGACAGATCGGGCTCGACGACCAGGTCCCGGCCGAGCAGCGCGCTCGGCGCGACCCGCCAGACGCCCTGCTCGCCGCCCGCCTCCGGGGTGTCGACCCGGGCGCCCGCCGCGCGCAGCATGTCGACGGTCATCCGGATGTGCGGCAGGGAGGGCAGCGCGGCGCCGATGTGGCGCACCTCGACGCCCTGGTTGAAGCGCGGCGCGGAGAGCAGCAGCGCGCTGACGAACTGGGACGACGCGGAGGCGTCGATGCGGACCGGGCCGCCGTCCAGCGCCCCGCCGCCGTGCACGGTCATCGGCAGCGCGCCGCGGCCGTCGTCGTCGATGCGGGCGCCGAGCACGCGCAGGGCGTCGATCACGCCGTGCAGCGGGCGCTCGTACGAGCGCGGGTCGCCGTCGAAGCGGACCGGGCCGTCGGCGAGGGAGGCGACCGGCGGCAGGAAGCGCATCACGGTGCCCGCGTTGCCGACGTCGATGGTGGCCGGGCCGTGCAGTCCGGCGGGGATGACCCGCCATGCCCCGCCGCCGCCGGAGGAGCCGCCCGCGCCGAAGGCGCCGTCGGAGACCGTCTCCTCGATGCCGACGCCCATCGCGCGCAGCGCGTCGGCCATCAGCAGGGTGTCACGGGAGCGCAGCGGCCGGCGCAGCCAGCCGGGCTCGGCGGCGAGCGCGGCCAGGATCAGACCGCGGTTGGTGACGGACTTCGATCCGGGCACGGTGACGGTCGCGTCGACCGCCCCGTCGGCGGTCGGGGCGGGCCAGAGGGCGGTGTGATCGCCCGGGGAAGTCTCAATGCCGGTCATGGGTCTCACTTTAGTGGCTCACCGAGAGTGCGAATCTTGATCAAAAGTGGCGAAACCCTGTCGAAACACAGCGCTGGTACAGGCTGCGGAGGGGTACGCCGGGAGCTTGTGCGGCTCACTCGCGCGGGCTCAGAGCCGCAGCAGCTGACTGCCGCCGCCGATCAGCGAGCACAGCGAGACGACGTGGAAGAGCAGCAGCCACGCCACGGCCGGCACACTGGTGAGCCGGGCCAGCTGATCGGGGTCGGAGTCGTAGGCGCCGCCGGACCGCCGCTTGCGCTGGAGTTCGAAGGCCGGCCGGACGCCGCCCAGCAGCAGGAACCACACCACGCCGTAGGCGAACGCGGCCTGTATGTCCGGCCCGGTCAGCCAGGAGACGAGGAAGAAGGCGGCCCCGGCGGTGACGACCGTGAGCACGCCGTACGCGTTACGGATCATCACCAGCATCACGGCGAGCAGTCCCGTCGTGCCCCACAGCAGCGCGGTGATGTGGTTGGCGGCCAGCAGCAGGGCGCCCAGCAGCCCGATCAGAGAAGGCGCGGTGTAGCCGGCGGCCGCCGTGAGGACCATGCCGATGCCGGTGGGCTTGCCGCGCGAGACGGTAAGCCCCGAGGTGTCCGAGTGCAGCCGTATGCCGTCCAGGCGCCGCCCGCTGAGCAGCGCGACCAGTCCGTGGCCGCCCTCGTGGGCGATGGTGATCGCGTTGCGGGATATGCGCCAGGAGGTGCGGAAGACGACGACGGCGAGGGCGATGAGCCCGGTGGAGGCGACCAGCCACAGTGTGGGGTCGGGCTGGGCGCCCACGACCCGGTCCCACAGATCGGCGGCGTTCGTTGCGTCCATGTGCGGGCGGCTCCTCGCGTCGGTTGGCGTCGTGGCAGTGTGGCACCTATGTGCGGTCGATACGCAGCGAGCCGGAGACCCGAGGATCTGGTCGGGGTCTTCGGGGTGGAGAAGTGGGAGCCGGAGGAGACTTTGGCGCCCGACTGGAACGTCGCGCCCACCAAGGACGTGTACGCGGTGCTCGAACGCCCGCTGAAGGGTCCCGAGGCCGAGGCCGCCGGGCCGGGGCCGGTCCGCCAGCTGCGGACGCTGAAGTGGGGCCTGGTGCCGTCCTGGTCGAAGTCCCCCGAGGGCGGGGCGAAGATGATCAACGCCCGGGCCGAGACCGTGCACGAGAAGCCCTCCTACCGGCGCCCCTTCGCCTCGCGCCGCTGCATCCTGCCCGCCGACGGCTACTACGAGTGGGTCACCGGGTCGGGGGAGCGGCAGCTGGAGGAGAAGGGGAAGCGCAAACGGCCGCGCAAGCAGCCCTACTTCGTGACCCCGGTCGACGGTTCGGTCATGGCGATGGCCGGGCTGTACGAGTTCTGGCGGGACCGCACCCTGCCGGACGAGCACCCGCGCGCCTGGTGGGTGACCTGCACGGTGATCACCACCGAGGCGGAGGCGGAGCCGTTCGCGGACGTCGGCGCCGGGGGCGAGGAGGGTCCGCGTTCGCTGGCCGACATCCATCCGCGGATGCCGCTCGTCCTCACCGAGGACCGCTGGGACGCGTGGCTGAATCCGGCCCGTACCGACGCCGAGGAGCTGCGCCCGCTGCTGGAACCGCCGCCCGCGGGGCTGCTGCGCGCGTACCCCGTCGCGACCGGGGTGAGTGACGTCCGCAACAACGGCCCGGAGCTGCTGACCGAGCTGGAGGGCCCGGAAGAGGGCACGCTGTTCTGATGACGCGCACCACAGGGACCACAGGGAACACAGAGACCGCAGGGACCACTGGGACGGCGCCCGCAGCCGAGACCGTGCCGACCCCGGCCGGTGACGCCCGTATCACCTGGCACCACGCCTCCGGCGCGCACACCGTGCTGGCCGTCTCGCACGGCGCGGGCGGCGGCATCGAGGCGCGCGATCTGCGGGCGCTGGCCGCCGCGCTGCCGTCGCGCGGGGTGAGCGTCGCGCTCGTCGAACAGCCGTGGCGGGTGGCGGGGAAGAAGGTCGCGCCCGCCCCCAGGACCCTCGACACCGGCTGGCGCGCGCTGTGGCCCGCGCTGGAGCGGCCCGGTCTGCCGGTCGTCGCGGGCGGCCGCAGCGCGGGGGCGCGGGTGGCCTGCCGTACGGGGGCCGAGCTGGGCGCCCGTGCCGTACTGGCGCTGTCCTTCCCGCTGCACCCGCCGGGCAAGCCGGAGAAGTCCCGCGCCGAGGAGCTGCTGTCCACGGGATTGCCTACGCTGGTTCTACAAGGCGGCCGGGACGCCTTCGGGCGCTCCGGGGAGTTCCCGGCGCTGCCGGAGGGCACCGAACTGGTCGAGGTGCCGCACGGCGACCACGGCTTCGCCGTGCCGAAGTCGGCGGACATCACGGAGCCGGAAGCCCTTGCCGTGATCACCGACGCCGTCGGGGAATGGCTGGAGCGCCTTCCGCACCTTCCTCGCCTTCCGCGCCTCCCGGGCTGATCGCTGTGCGGGAGATCACGGGAATGCGGGATGGGGTGCTGGTGTTGTAGGGGTCGTAGGTACCGACCGCGTAAGAGGCACCAGCACGAGGAGAGGGAGTTCCCCGCATGGGTTCGCTTGCTTGCCCGGCCCGCCCGCACGCCACTGACCTGGACTGGCGTCAGCTGGAAGCGGAGCAGACCGCGAAGATCGAGGCGGCGGGTGGACCGGATCGTCGTCTATTCTCCGATTCGAGCGGGTCCGCATCGGGTACCGCCGCGAAAACGGAGGAGGTGGGTCAGGTCACTGGGACCGACGCAGAGACCGACGGTGTCATCGAGGGAGAGCCGGCCGAGCAGCGGCAGGAGACGTCCGCGGAGCGCAACGCGCGCTTCGAGCGGGACGCCCTGACGTTCCTCGACCAGATGTACTCTGCCGCGCTGCGCATGACCCGTAACCCGGCCGACGCAGAGGACCTCGTGCAGGAGATGTACGCGAAGGCGTACGGGTCCTTCCACCAATTCCGCGAGGGCACCAACCTCAAGGCGTGGCTGTACCGCATCCTCACCAATACCTTCATCAACTCGTACCGCAAGAAGCAGCGCGAACCCCAGCGCAGTGCGGCCGAGGAGATCGAGGACTGGCAGCTCGCGCGCGCCGAGTCGCATATGTCGACCGGTCTGCGGTCCGCCGAGTCCCAGGCCCTGGATCACCTCCCGGATTCGGATGTCAAGGAGGCCCTTCAGGCCATTCCCGAGGAGTTCCGGATCGCGGTCTACCTCGCGGATGTCGAGGGGTTTGCCTACAAGGAGATCGCCGACATCATGGGGACACCCATCGGTACGGTGATGTCCCGTCTGCACCGTGGGCGCCGCCAGCTGCGCGAAATGCTGGAGGACTACGCCCGTGGGCGCGGGCTCGTCCCGGCGGGCGCGTCCGGTGCGGCGGCGGACGAGTCGCACGATCGGAAAGGCGCGGACTCATGAGCTGCGGAGAGCCGCACGAGACGGACTGCTCCGAGGTCCTCGACCATCTCTACGAGTTCCTCGATCGCGAGATGCCCGACGGGGACTGCGCCAAGTTCGAGGTGCACTTCGACGAGTGCTCCCCCTGCCTGGAGAAGTACGGCCTGGAGCAGGCCGTGAAGAAGCTGGTCAAGCGGTGCTGCGGGCATGACGACGTGCCCACCGACCTCCGTTCGAAGGTCATGGGCCGCATCGAGCTGATCCGCTCCGGGCACGCGGTGCCCGAGCGTGAACTCACCGCGGAGGCGGCGGACGCCTGTGCGGACACTGCCGCGGGCTCCGGTGCGAACACCGGTGGTGCGAACACCGGCGCGGACACCGCCGAGGCGCGCCCGGCCGGGGCGAACACGCCCACCGCCGCCCAGGAGTGATCTGACCCGCGGACCGCGGTCGGCGTTTGCCGAAGGTCCGATCATCACCCGAAGGGGTGCAATCGGGCGGTCCAGCCGGTCCCGCCCGCCGCATGCGGCCCTATTCTCCCCAATCTGACCCACCCCCTGACGGGGTGGCGACCCGGATGCGGATGGGGAGGAGGGCGGTCGTTGCGTGCACTTCCTCTCGGCGCGCGCGCCTATGTACTGAGCGCCGTGCTCACCGGGGCACTCTGCGCCGCCCCGGTGCTGCGTCCCCAGGCGGCCGTCCCGTGGGCCACGGTGATCCTGCTCGCCGCGGTGTACGCGGTGGGGTCGCGCACGGTGCGGGCCCCGTCCCCCGAATGGTGCGGCCCTGTCCTTCTGACCGGGGCTTTTCTGCTGCCGCCCGCCGCCGCGGCGCTCGTCGCGGTGCCCGGCGCGCTGCTGGGCCGGGTCGAGCGGCACCCCGCGCCGGTACGGCGCGCCTGGCGCGCCGCGCAGCTCTCACTGGCCGTCTGGGCCGCCGCGTACGTCTTCCGGGCCCTCGGGGGCCCGTACGCCCTGCGCGCCGCCGAGAACCCCGGTGTGCCCGGTTTTCCGCGGGCCCTGGCCGCCGCGCCGGTGGCCGCGCTCGTGCTGGGCCTGGTCACCGCCGTCCTGGAGGGCGGGGTGCTGGTCCTCGCCGAGCGCCGTTCGGCCCGTGCCGCCTGGCGCGGACGGCATCTGAGCGCGCTGGCGCCCCAGCTGGTCCACGGGCCCGCCGGGCTCGCCATGGCGGTGCTGTGGCGCAGCCCGTACGGACCGGGGGCGGCCCTGCTGGTGCTGCTGCCGATGTACGTCTGCGCCTGCGTCTTCGCGCTCTGCCACCGCGAGCGCGCCGCCCACCAGGCCACCATCCGCGCCCTCGTCCAGGCCGTCGACATCAAGGACCGCTACACCCGGGGCCACAGTGAGCGCGTCGGCCGCGCCTCCGTGCTGATCGCCCGCGAGCTGGGCATGAACGGCGACCGGCTGGAGGCCCTGCGCATCGCGGGCATCCTGCACGACGTGGGCAAGCTCGGCGTCCCCACCCGGCTGCTGCGCAAGAACGGTCCGCTGACCCCCGAGGAGCGCCGCGTCATCGAGCTGCACCCCGAATACGGCCACGAGATGGTCCGCGGCATCCGCTTCCTGGGCGAGGCGCGGACGGCCATCCTCCACCACCACGAACGGCTGGACGGCAGCGGTTACCCGTACGGGCTGGCCGGTGCGCAGATCCCGGAGTTCGCGCGGGTGGTGGCGGTCGCGGACGCGTTCGACGCGATGACCTCGACGCGTACGTACAGCAGGGCGCGCCCGGTGGATACGGCGGTCGCGGAGCTGAAGCGGTGCGCGGGCACGCAGTTCGACCCGCGCATGGTGCGGGCCCTGGCCCGCGCGCTGGACCGGCACGGCTGGCACGCCGCGGTCACCGCGGACGCCCGTGCCGAGGCCCCTGACGAGCGCGGAAACGTCCCGCCGCCCGCCCCCCTCGTACGCGCCGCGGCAGCCGACGGCCCCCAGTCCCCGCCCCCCACCCACCCCGGCGGCACCCCGTGACCCCCACCGCACCCGCCGATGGGCTGCCCGGCGGAAGCGTCCGCCGCGTGGAGAGCCACGCCCCGCCCGCGGCGCCGTTCCCACATCCCGGACGACGCCCGCTTCGGCGGACTCGGCGCTGCCTCACGCCCCCCGCCGAGCCCCCCGACCCGCCCGGCCAGGCCCGGAACCGCAGCCCCGCCCCTCGCCCGCACCCCGGCGCCCTGTCCGGCTCCGCGCCGGGTACCGGCCGGGCGGGGAGCGTGGCAGAGCCGCACCCGCCCGGCCCGGAGGCTGGTCTCAGCCCGCTGCCCGGTTTCGGCTTGGGGTTGGAGTGTCCCGGCCCGGATGGCCAGGGCCGGGGCCGTCGGTCCGCCCTGCGCCTGCACCTCGGCGGCCTGTCCGGCTCCGCGCCGGGTACCGGCCGGGCGGCCAGCGCGGCAGGGCCGCAACCGCCCGGTCCGGTCGCCGGTCCCGGTTCCGGCCCGGGGGCCGATCCCGGCTTGGGGTCCGGTCCTAGTCCTGGTCCGGGGTCCGGTTCTGGCTCGGGGTTCGGTCTCGGGCCGGGGCCCGGTCTTGGCCCGGGGTTCGGTTCCGGCTTGGGGTCCGGTCTCGGCCCGGAGGCCGGTCCTGGCCCGGTGCTGTGTGCCGAGGGGGCGTGTCCGGTCGGCGGCTTCGGGCCCTCCTTGGAGCGGGGCGGCGCCGCTGCCCTGTCGCTCATCCCGGGGGGCTCGCGCTTGGGTGGATGCGGGGGTGGGTCATGACGGGGGCCCGGCGGCCCGGTGGGCAGGGGCCGGAGGGGCGGGGTGTTCGGCCCGCCCGGCGCTCGCTGCCCGGGGGGCCGTCCGGGGCCCGCCGGGCGCGGGACGGAGGCGAGTCCGGACCGCCGCTCGGTGGCCCCGGCTCCGCCGGGGGGCGCGAAGGCGGCGGCCCGGGCGGTACGGAGTCCGGTGGCCGCCCGGCGCCGCACGGGCCCGACCTGGAGCGGGACCGGAGTGCGGCGGCGTGGGCCGCTACGGGGCCGGGCGGGGGGGCGGGGGGGGGCCGGGGGGGCCCCCCCCCGGGGGGGGGGGGGGGGGCGCGGGGGGGGGGCGCCCCCGCGCG